>JADLFO010000039.1 GCA_020845455.1 Caldilineaceae bacterium | reverse complement strand
TGGAAGAGGTCTTTGCCCGCTTTGAAGGCGGCGAGACCAAGACCTTGAACCTGATCGTGCGCGCCGACATGCAGGGCACGCTGGAGCCGGTGGTCAAGAGCCTGGAAGACCTGGCGAACGACGAGATCGGCGTTAAGATTTTGCAGGCCGCCATCGGCGACATCTCTGAGTCGGATGTGATGTTGGCCGAGGCCAGCGACGCCGTGATCATCGGCTTCTCGGTCGGGACGGACCGGGCGGCAGCGGCGCGCGCCGAGCAGTCTGGCGTCGAGATCCGCCACTATGACATCATCTACAAGATGATCGAAGACGTGGAGGCCGCGCTCAAGGGCATGCTCGAACCGATCTACAAGGATGTGGTGATCGGCCATGCCCAAGTGCTGCAGCTCTTCAAGCTGCGCCGCGGCGTGATCGCCGGCTGCGATGTCGTCGACGGCATTGTCAAACGCAACGCCATGGCGCGCGTAACGCGCAACGACGAGGAAATTGTGCCGCCCACCCGTGTCGAGACGCTGCGCCGCTTTACCGAAGATGTGAACGAAGTGCGCACAGGCTTCGAATGTGGCATCAAGCTCGCCAACGGCGATGAGCTGCTGCAAGAGGGCGACATCATCGAGTTCTTTGAGAAACAGCGGGTGCGCTGAGGCGCGCCCTGCTCTGCGGCGGCGCAGACATCGCCTGCAAGGTCTGCCTGCGCCGCCCGACCTATCGTTTGTTCTGAATGGGAGGGTCCCATGCCAATGACCGTTCGGCAGCAACGCGTGGCCGAGCTGCTATTCCAGGAGTTGAGCGTCCTCATCGCCAATGAGCTGGCGGACCCACGCTTGAGCATGGTCCAAGTGACCCAGGTGGATGTGAGCCGCGACCTGCGTAATGTATCGGTCTATGTGAGCCATGACGACGACAGCGTGTCGAAGCGCGAGATGCTCCAAGGGCTGCGCAACGCCGCACCCTTTATGCGCCGCCAGATCGCAGAGCGCGGCCTCTTGCGCGTGGCGCCCGAGTTGAGCTTTCACTACGACGACAGCCCCGAACGGGCCGCGCGCGTGGATACGCTGCTGCGCCAGATCGCAGCCGAGCGCACCGCTTCGGACCACAGCAACACTGACCGCTCGACCGGTGGGCACGCTTCGCCGCCGCAGGCCCAGTAAACATTCGCCAATTGGGGCAAAATCGTGTAAGGTCAAGGAGGGCAGACACCGCTTTCCTTGACCTTTTTGTTTCTTCATTCAGAGGTTCTCTATTCCTAGGACTCCATTTCAAGAGACAAACATCGCGACCATGCCAACCCCAATTGATCCCCAAGTGACCGCGGCCATCCGTGATGCGCACGACATCCTTTGCATTAGCCATGTCAAACCCGACGGCGACGCCGTGGGCAGCCTCTTGGGGGCTGCATGGCTGCTGCGCCGGTTGGGCAAGCGCCCCACGCTCGCCCTACAAGACGGCGTGCCCGACGAGCATCAGGTCTTGCCCGGCGCAGCGGAGATCCTCAGCGCCGCGCAGCCGGCCTATATGCGTGACGTGGTCGAGCGTGCCTTCGACCTGGTCATCTGCCTGGATGCCTCCAGCCCCGACCGCATGGGCACGGCCTATAACCCGGCGCGACACCGCACCGCTCCGCTGCTGGTGATCGACCATCACATCACCAATACACGCTTTGGCGATCTCAACTGGGTGGCGCCCACCTGCGCCGCCACCTGCCAAATGGTCGCCTACCTGGCCGATGCCTTGGATGTGGCGCTGACAGGGGAACTGGCCGAATGCCTGCTCACCGGCCTGGTGACCGATACACTCTGCTTCCGCACCAGCAACACCGACGCCGAAGTCCTGGAAACCGCCATGCGCCTGATGCGCGGCGGGGCCGACCTCGCCGCCATCACCCAGCAGACGGTCAACCGCCGCCCCTTCGGCCTGATCAAGCTCTGGAGCCTGATCCTGCCGACCATCCATCTGGAAGAAGGCGTGATCTGGGCCACGGCAGAGCAGATGCTTTTTGACCTGGCGGGCTATCCCATGGGCGACATCAGCCTGAGCAGCTTTTTAGTCACCGCCGATGAAGCGGATATGAGCGCCGTCTTGGTCGAAAAGGCCGACGAGATCAGCGGCGCGCCAGTGGTCGAATGCAGCTTCCGCGCCAAACCAGGCTTCGACGTGGCGCAGCTTGCCTTTGCCTTTGGCGGCGGCGGCCACCCGCCGGCCAGCGGTTGCACCCTGCCCGGCACACTGGCCGAGGTCGAGCCGCAGGTCATCCCGGCCCTGCAGACGGCGCGACGCGCCCAAGCCGCCGCGCGCGACGCCGCCCAGCGCACTGCTGGGCGGTATGCGCCGGACGCCGCTAGACAAGATGCCGGTGGAGGGTGATCTGAACAAAGAGCTAAACGGCCTCTTGGTAGTGGACAAACCCGGACTGCCCGCCGATCAGCCGCTGGACCCTGCCGCCCGCCTGCTCACCAGCCATGATGTGGTGCAGCAGGTGCGCCGCTGGAGCGGGCAGCGCCGCATCGGCCATACCGGCACGCTCGACCCGATGGCCGGCGGCGTGCTGGTGCTCTGTCTGGGCCAGGCGACGCGGCTGGTCGAATATTACCAGGGGCACGACAAGACCTACAGCGCCGAGATCGTCTTGGGGGCGGCGACCGATACCTACGACCGCACCGGCCGGGTGATCGCCGGCGCCCCCCCGCCGCCGTTGACCGCCGCCGCGATTGAAGCGGCGCTGGCCCGTTTTCGCGGCGACCTGATGCAGACGCCGCCCCGCTTCTCGGCGCTCAAACAGGGCGGCGAGGCGCTCTATGCCAAGGCGCGCCGCGGCGAGGAGGTCGCGGTCGCGCCGCGGCCCGTCACTATTCATCTGCTGGAGTTGTTGGCGTGGACCCCGCCTGACCGCCTTGCGCTGCGTGTGCGCTGTTCGGCGGGAACCTATATCCGCAGCCTGGCCCATGATCTCGGCCAGGCATTGGGCACGCCGGCCCATCTGGCGGCGCTGCGCCGCGAGGTCGCCGGCCTCTTCACCCTAGACCATGCCCACCCCCTCGCCGCGATCCAAGCCGCCGCCGAACGCGGCGAGTTGGCCGCGTTGCTGCTCCCGCCGGGTGCTGGGCTGGCTTTGCCGGTGCTGTTGGTGGATAATGAGATGCAGCGCCGCTTGGGATATGGGCAGTTAGTGGCTGTCCCGACCGCCTTGCTCGACGGCCCGCCGGCGTCTAGCGGTCTAGCCCAAGCCCTCGACGCAGCCGGAGTGTTGGCCGGCATTGTGCGTCTCCAGGGGCCGGCAGAGGAAGCGGGCAGCTTGATCTGGAAGGCAGAAAAGTGGTTGGCCAAGAGTTCGCCAGCGTGAGCGCCATGCAGTTCTACAGCGATCTGCACACCGTCCAGATAGACCGCCCGACCGCCCTGACCATCGGCAATTTCGACGGCATCCACCGCGGCCATCAGGCACTTTTGCGCGAGCTGCGCCGCGTCGCCGCCGAGTTGAGCCGCGGTTCGAACGGCGTTGCGCCGGTGGCGAGCGGGCTGCTCACCTTTGACCCACACCCCCTGGCCGTGCTGCGCCCGGAGATCGCACACAAGCTGCTGACGACGCCCGCCGAGCGGCTGCGCCTCGCAGCCGCGCTGGGGCTGGAGCTAGGCATCATTCAGCCCTTTACGCCTGCCACCGCCGCGCTGGAGCCTGCCGCCTTTATGACGCTGCTCAAGCAGCATCTTAACCTGGCGGCGCTGGTGGTGGGGCCAGACTTTGCCCTGGGCCGCAACCGTTCGGGCAATCTGGATGTGCTCACCGCCCTGGGCCGCGAACTCGACTATCAAGTCTTTGTCATCGAACCGGTGGATTGGCAAGATCGCGCCGTGCGCAGCAGCCATATTCGCGGTCTGCTGGTCGAGGGGCATGTGGAGGAGGCCGCCGACCTATTGGGCCGGCTCTATCATGTCACCGGCAAGGTCATGTTGGGCGACCAGCGCGGCCGCCAGATCGGCATCCCCACCGCCAATCTCCAACTACCGCCCGACAAACTCTGGCCCGCCGACGGCGTCTACGCCACGCGCACTTGGGTCCATCCTTCCGGCCCAGGCCATGCAGCGGCACGCGTCTACGCCAGCGTCACCAACCTGGGCACGCGGCCTACTGTGGATGGCCTCCACCACCGCTTTGAGACCCACCTGCTCGACTTTCCCGCCGCGGGCGAAGACGGCGATCTCTATGGGCAAACGCTGACCGTCGAGTTCCTGCAGCGGCTGCGCGGCGAAAGGAAGTTCAAAGGGCTGGCCGAACTGGTGGCGCAGATTCAGACCGACATCGCCACGGCGCGCGATCTGCTGGAGCCGGGCACGCCGGCCGTCTCCGGCGATTCGCCGCAGCCCTTCTTCCTGGCCGCCGCGACGGCCTGACCTTGGACAGCGCCCAGCGCCATGCGTGTGCTCTGCGTTTCGGCCCCGCTCCCCGGCCATCTCGATTGGGGCGGCTATCTGGCCACCGCGGCGGAACTGGCGCATCGCGGGCACACCGTCCGCTGGGCCAGCGGGCGCGCGGTGCAGGGGCAGATTACAGGCGCGGGCGTTGCCTTCGAGCCGCTGGCCGAAACCGGCTGGCGCTGGCCGCCCCCGCCGCCGCTGCCCCACGACCCCAACGCCGACCCGCAAGCTGTGCTGCGCCAACGACAGCTGCGCGCCCTCGATCAATGGCTGGAGACGGCGCGCGTCGCCGCCGCCACGCAGGAATTAGCCGCAGTGATCGACGCCTTTCGCCCCGACCTGCTCCTGAGCGAGATGTTTGTTGCCGCGGCAGGGCTGGCCGCCGAACAGGCGCGCATCCCCCTGGTGGTGATGGGCTGGCCGGCCCCTGCGCCGCGCCCTGCGGACGCAAACAGCGGCGATGAGATGGTCCAGTTTGCGCGCGCCCGGCTCGACGACCTGCTGGCGCGCTTGGGCTTGAGCGGCGTCAACTGGAGTGAGAGCGGCCCGCCTGCACTCTGTTCGCCGCACCGCCACTTGACCTACTGGAGTTCACGCTGGTTTGGCGAGGCGATGGTGGGCAGCCAGACGGTGCATGTGGGCGGGCTGCGCCCCGCCCAGATCGCACCGCCGCCCGCCGGCCTGCCCTCGCCCGGCAACGCGCCCTGGGTGTTGATCACGCTCGGTACCAGTTTCAATGTCGACCCGGCCTTTTTTATCGCCGCCACGCACGCCGCCGCAGCCATGGGCTGTCTGCCGCTAGTGGCGGTGGGCGCGCCGCTCGATACCCCGTGGGTGCAGGCGATGCACCCCCGTCTGCCGGCCAGCACCGTCTTGGCCCCGCGCCTCGATTTTGCGGCGGCGCTGCCGTACAGCGCCGCCGCCATCCACCACGGCGGCGCGGGGACGACCCACGCGCTAGTCATCCACGCTGTCCCTCAGATCGTCGTGCCCCACGCCGCCGACCAGATGCGCCAGGCCCAAGGCGTGGCGCGCTGCCAAGTAGGGCTGGCGATACCGCCCAAAGAGGTCACCGTCGACCGGCTGGTCGCGGCGCTGGCGCAG
>JADLFO010000038.1 GCA_020845455.1 Caldilineaceae bacterium | reverse complement strand
CGGTGGGCGTGGGCGCGGTCTCCGAAGGCATCGTCTCGCTGGCGCTGGGCACGTCGGGCGTGGTCTTTGCCACGACCAACTCGCCCTTCTATGAGCCGGAAGGCCGGCTGCACGCCTTCTGCCATGCAGTGCCGGGCCGCTGGCATCTGATGGGCGTGATGCTCTCCGCCGCGGGCAGCCTGCGCTGGTATCGCGACACGCTGGCCCCCGGCGTGGGCTACGACGACCTGATCGCGCCCACGGAAGCAATCCCCGCGGGCAGCGACGGGCTGCTCTTTTTGCCCTATCTCACCGGCGAGCGCACTCCCTATCCCGACCCGCTGGCGCGTGGGGCCTTCGTGGGGCTGACGGTGCGCCACAGCCAGGCGCATTTGACGCGCGCCGTGCTGGAGGGGGTGGCCTTTGGGCTGCGCGACAGCTTCGAGTTGATGAAGGGCGTGGGGCTGTCGCAGATCCGCCAGGTGCGCGTCTCCGGCGGCGGGGCGCGCAGCCCGATCTGGCGGCAGATCCTGGCCGATGTGCTCAACAGCGAGTTGGTGACCGTCAACACGACCGAGGGCGCAGCCTATGGCGCGGCGCTGCTGGCCGGGGTGGGGGCAGGCGTCTGGCCCGATGTCGACGCGGCCTGCGCCGAAGCCATCCATGTCACCGGGCAGACCACACCCGACCCGGTCGCGGTGGAGCGCTACGAACCGCTCTATGCGCAGTATCGCGCCCTCTATCCGGCGCTGCGGCCCATCTTCCAGGGTGTGGCCGGCTTATAGGCCGGACTGTACGGACACGATATATCGTGTCCGTACAGGATTGCGCCGCTTGATCAAGGAGGTTCCATGACCGTGAGCTTGCGTCCCATCACCGTAGAGAATTGGCCCGAATGCGTTGAGTTAAAACCTGGGCCGGACCAGAATGGGTTTGTTGCCCCGAATGCGGTCTCGCTGGCCCAAGCGCACTTTGAGCCATGGTGGGAACCGTATGGCATCTATGTCGATGATCGCATGGTCGGCTTTATAATGTACGGGTACTGGCCCCAGGCGTCGCTGCCTGCCTACTACGGTGATTTCGAGGCTCCACAAGGCGTGATCTGCATCCTGCGCTTTATGGTAGATGCCAACCATCAGCGCCAGGGCTATGGCCGCGCCGCGCTGGCCCAGACGATCGAGCGCTGCCGGCAGCGCCCCGGTGTGCGCGCGGTACATCTCAGCTACGAACCGTCCAACAGCGTGGCTGCGGCCCTCTACGCCAGCCTGGGGTTTCGTCCCACCGGCCGTATACTCGACGGCGAAGTCGAGACCTGGCTGGATTTGTGAGCCTCGCCTTCCTCTGGCCTTTGCGCCCTCTGCGTCTTTGCGGTGATATTTCCTGCTAATCTTTAACCACGACCTCGGTGCCTTCCGCCGCCCACTGGTAGAGCGCCTCGGCCTCAGGGATGCGCATGTTGACGCAGCCATGGCTGGTGGCATAGCCGAAATTGGCGTGCCAATAGGCCCCGTGGATGGCAAAATCCCGGTAGAAATACATGACCCAGGGCACGCCCGGCAGGTCATAGTCGTCGCCGGTCATGTGCTGGCTGTCATATTTGGTATAGATCTGAAAGTCGCCGGTCACCGTGGGGGTGGAGGCCTTGCCAGTGCTGACCTTAGTCTCCAGCACGGGCACATCGCCTTGCCAGGCGGTCAGTGTCTGGTCGCTCAAGTCGATCTCGATCCAGCGGCGGCCATCGGCAGGCGCGCCCGCCACCCCAAAGGCGTTGCGCGGTGCAGGCGGCGTCTGGACGCGCAGCCGCTGGCCTGCATAGACAAAACCGCTGTTGGGCAGGCCGTTGATGCGCATCAACTGTTCCACCGTGCTCCCCTGCGCTTTGGCGATTAGCGCCAGCGTATCGCCCGGCTGCACCACATAGATGGCGTCGGCCAGCCCCGGCTCGGCCCGTTGCGGCGCGGCCGCGGGCGCGACGCGCGCCGTCAGCCGCAGCCGCTGGCCGATCCAGATGGTGTTGGCGTCGGCCAGCCCGTTGAGCCGCAGCAGATCGTCCAGCGCAATGTCATAGGCCGCGGCCAGCCGGGTCAGCGAATCGCCGGCGGCGACGGTGTGATAGCCGCCGGCGCCGGGCAAGGGCCGGTCGGCGGACGGGACGGCGTTGGCCGGCGACGCGCTCTGCGGGGGGATGGCCAACTGCTGGCCGATGACGATCAGATTCGGGTCGTCGATCTGGTTATAGGCCGCCAGCGCCGCAGCCTCGACCTCATATTGATTTGCGATCCCGGCGAGGCTTTCCCCGGCGCGAATGACATGCACCGTTTCGGCGCGGGCCACGGAGAGCGCACCGCCCACGCCCCAAACTGCGCCGCTCAACGCCAGCGCCGTCCCCAAGAGTCCGGCCATGGCGCGCCGGACGATCTGCTGCCACCCTGCGGGGCGCGCATACAATGGCCCGCGCAGCCCGTGGACCCATCCACCCTGCATCATCCAATCTTCTCCTGCGTATCGAGTGCGTATCGCACGGTGCGCCGGACACGCCCGCGCGTGAAACCGTTCCTAGCGTATAGGACTATCTTGTATGACGTGGAGACGGCCCGAACGATACGCCAAAACCATCGGCCATTACCCCGCGCTCAGACCCGGACGGGCCGATCCGGCGCGCCATCGCTTTCGGTTCCGGCCTCTGCCTGGAGTAGAATGGCCCTATGCATGTCGTGATGGTCAGCAAAGCCCTGGTCGCAGGGGCCTATCAGCGCAAGGCCGAGGCGATTGCCGCCTCTGGTGTGGAGTTGACGGTGTTGGTTCCGCCTGTCTGGCGCGACCGCCGCGGCGCACAGGCTGCCTCGCCGGACTACACCGCGGGCTACAGCTTTGGCACACTGCCGATCCGGTTTAACGGCAATTTTCACCTGCACCACTACCCCACTTTGGGGTATGAACTGGCCCGGCTGCGCCCCGACCTGCTGCACATGGACGAGGAACCGTATAACCTGGCAACCTACCTGGGGCTGGTCGCAGCCCAGCGTTTGGATATCCCCGCACTCTTTTTCACCTGGCAAAACCTCAACCGAGGCTATCCGCCGCCCTTTGCCTGGTTTGAACAGGCCAATTACCGCGCTGCTGCCTATGCGTTGGCAGGCAATCAGGAAGCCGCCGATGTGCTGCGGCGCAAGGGCTATGGCGGGCCGCTGGCCGTGTTTCCCCAGTTTGGCGTGGATCCGCTGCTCTTTCACGCCCCTGCTCAGGCGCGCAACCCGGCTGCCCCGCTGCGGATCGGCTATGCGGGCGGTCTGCTGCCCGAAAAGGGCGTAGACCTGCTGCTGCGCGCCTGTGCCGGGCTGCAGGGCGCATGGCAGTTGCATATCGTGGGTGACGGCAGCGAGCGTGCCGCCCTGCAGACGCTGGCGCGCCAACTAGATATTGGCGAGCGTATGCGGCTGGAACCGCGGCTGCCCTCGCACGCCATGCCCGCCTACTACCACTCGCTCGACGTGCTGGTTTTGCCCAGCCGCACGCGCCCCAACTGGAAAGAGCAGTTTGGCCGTGTGTTGATCGAGGCCATGGCCTGCGAGGTGGCGGTCATCGGCAGCACCACGGGCGAGATCGCGCGCGTGATCGGCGATGCCGGGCTGCTCTTTCCCGAAGCCGATGTCGACGCGCTGTGCGCCCAACTGCAGCGTCTGATGGACGAGCCGGCGCGGCGCGCCGCATTGGCCGCGCGCGGGCGCGAACGCGTCTTGGCCCAGTTCACCATGGATTCCATCGCCGCATCCACTGTGGCGATCTACCGCGCGATCTTGGCCGCCTAGCGCCATGCATATCGCCCTCAATGCCCAACTGCTCAGCACCGAGTCTACCTATCGCGGGGCAGGGGTCAGCAATTATAGCCGCCATCTGCTGGCCGCGCTGGGCGAACTGGCGCAGAGCGGCGCAACCGATCACCGTTTTACCGCCTTTGTCCACACGCGCGACTTCGCCGCGCCGGGCGTCACGCTGCGCGCGGGGCCGGCGTGGCTCGAACGTCCCGCGGCGCGCATCCTCTGGGAGCAAACCGCGCTGCCGTGCGCCCTGGCGGGGGCCGATGTGGTGCATGGGTTGGTCAACGTGCTGCCGCTGGCGACCGCCACACCCGGCGTAGTCACCGTCCACGACCTCAGCTTTTTGCGTCTGCCCGACCACTTCCCGCCGCTGAAGCGCGCCTATCTGGCGGCGCTGTGCCGGTGGAGCGTGGGCCGCGCCGCCCAGGTGATCGCGGTGGGGCCGCAGACTGCCGCCGACCTGGCTCACTTTTTGGGGGTGGAGGCGGCGCGGCTGCACACGATCCCCAACGGCGTCGACGCGCGCTTTGCGCCCGCGGATGCAGCACATGTCGCCGCCTTTCGCCAGACCAAGGGGCTGCCCGCCCGCTATTGGCTCTATCTGGGCACGCTGGAGCCGCGCAAGAATCTGCCGCTGCTGCTCGACGCCTTTGCGCGCAGCCGGCAGAGCGGCGAGGATGCCGCGCTCCATTTGGTGCTGGCCGGGGGCCGCGGCTGGGGCGACGCTGCGATCTTTGACCGCGTCGCGGCGTTGGGGCTGCACGATGTCGTTCACCTCCCTGGGTTTGTGCCCGATGCTGAACTGCCCGACTGGTATCGCGCCGCCGAAGGGTTTGCCTATCCCAGCCGGTTTGAGGGCTTTGGGCTGCCGGTGCTGGAGGCGATGGCCTGCGGCACGCCGGTGGTGTGCAGCGCCGCGCCGGGCGTGCGCGAGGTGGCGGGCCGCGCCGCGCTGCAAGCGCCGCCGGATGATGTGGAGGCCTGGGCCGCGGCGTTGACGCTCCTGGCAGGCCAGCCTGCCCTACGTGCCGCGCTGCGCCAGGCCGGGCTAGACCGCGCCCGCTGCTTTACCTGGCGCGCCGCCGCCGAACAGACGCTGGCGGTGTATGAGAGGGCAGTAGGCAGTAGGCAGTGGGGCGGGTAGGCAGTGGGGCGGGGGCAAATGTTCCGCGCCTTGGATGCGTTCTGCGCACCTCGAGAGGGCGTCTCCCCGTCGATCAAGCGTAGGGCGTTTTATATCAAGGTATGGTAGACTAGGGCGCACAGCCTGGATCGCCGAGGACGGCGCGTCTCGCTCAGTCAATGGATTTTAGTCGCTTCATGGCAACTGCCAACGAACTCAACTTCCCCGACGCCTCCGTTCCCAAGCGGAGCAGCACACAGCTCGAACCGCTTAGCCCCCTGGCCGCATGGGCGCGCCGCGTGGACAGCAGCCACTGGAAATATTGGCTGGTCGGCGGCGACATGCTGCTGATCCTGGTGGCGTTTCTGGCCGCCTATGTGCTGCGCTATGAACTCCAGTGGTTCCGCGCCGTGGACCCGGTCTTTCAGGTCGACATCTGGGCCTATGTCCCCTTCGCCTTGGCGATGTTGATCATTCTGCCCATCTCGTTTCGTTTCTCCGGCGTCTATCCCTATCGCCGCGGGCGCTCGTTGATCGAAGAGACCTACACCATTGCTACGGCCACCACTGCCGGGGTCATGGTCTTGATCATCGCCAGCCTCTTTTTTCGCCCTTTGCTCTACAGCCGCCTGATCTTCTTCTATACCGCGGTGCTGGTTACGCTGCTGTTGGGCTTTAGCCGTTTTGCGATCCAGCTCGCCTTCAGCCATCTGCGGCGCTATGGCGTGGGCGTCAAACGCATGTTGTTGGTGGGCGCGGGCGATGTGGGGCGTATGGTTCTGCGCAACGTTGCTGCCCGCCCCGACTTTGGCTACCGGATGATCGGCTTCTTGGACGACAACCCTGCCAAGGGCTTCACCGACATCGGTCCCTATCGGGCGCTTGGCCCGGTCGAGAATTTGAGCCAAGTCCTGGAGAGCGAGCAGGTGGATACGGTGGTCATCTGTCTGCCCTGGCAGAGCCACCGCATGATCCAGCGGCTGCTACGAACGTGCGAGACCAGCCGTGTGCGCGCTCAGGTAGTGCCCGACATCTTCCAGGCGACCAAGAACCAAGTCTATGTCGAGCAGCTCAACGGCATCCCGTTGATCAGCACGCGCGAGCTTTCGATCCAAGGTTGGAACTTGCTGATCAAGCGCGCCTCGGACCTCGTCTTGGGCACGCTGCTGGCGCTGGTCTCCATGCCGTTGTGGCTGTTGATCGTGGCCGCGATCAAGCTGGACTCACGCGGGCCGATCCTCTATTCGCAGACGCGCATCGGCAAGAACGGCGTCCCTTTTCGCTGTTTCAAGTTTCGTTCCATGGTCGAGGATGCCGACGAACTGCGCCACACGCTGGGGGAGATGAACGAAGCCAGTGGGCCGCTCTTTAAGATGCGCGACGACCCGCGGCGCACGCGCGTGGGCCGGATGATCCGGCGTTTCAGCCTTGACGAGCTGCCGCAAGTGCTCAATGTGATGCGCGGTGAGATGAGCCTGGTAGGGCCGCGGCCCAATCTGCCGCAAGAGGTGGAACAGTATCAAGAATGGCACCGGCGGCGGCTGCTGGTCAGCCCCGGCATCACTGGGCTGTGGCAGGTCAGCGGGCGCAGCGACCTGACCTTCGACGAGATGGTGCTGCTCGACACCTATTATGTGGAAAACTGGAATTTGGCGATGGATTTGAGCATCCTGCTCCGTTCGGTTCCGGCTGTGCTGCGCGGCCGCGGGGCCTATTAGGTGGCCCTCGATGGGATAGACGACCCTCGCCGGCGCCGCCGCGCAGTCGCCGGCTCTGCCCCGTGCGTTTTCCCGCCCGGCTTTTTTTCGCCTAGTTTTCTCTCATCTAGTTTTTCTTCATCGCGTCCTTTGGCGTCTAGCGCTTTCTCATGAAACGTATCCTCATTTTGATGAGCAAGACCGGCGGCGGCCATCTCGCCAGCGCCGAGGCGCTCCAGGCTGTCTTTCACCAGAGCTATGGCGCGGCCTTTCAGGTGACCATCATCGACCTGCTGATGGATAACTTTCCCTGGCCGCTGCGCGAGGTGCCCAAGAGCTACGGCTGGGTCGCCAACCGCACCCCTTGGCTGTGGGGCACGATCTGGCGCACCGGCAAACGGCCGCGCATGGCACGGCGCATTATGAACTCGGTAGCGCGCGCTGCCGCCGCCCGCGTCAGCGCGGCCATCGTCCGCCACCAGCCGGACCTGATCGTCTCCGTCCACCCCTTGGTGCAGGAGCCGACCTTGCTGGCGCTGCGCCGGCTGCGCGCCCACATCCCCTATGCCATTGTGGTGACCGACTTGGCCTCTGCCCATCCGCTCTGGTATCACCCGGCAGCGGTGCGTTGTTTTGTCGCCAGCGAGACAACCTACCGGGCCGCGCTGGCCGCGGGCATGCGCCCCGAGCAGATGCGGCTCTTTGGGCTGCCGGTGCGACCGGCCTTTGCCGTGCCCGCACGCCCCATGGCCGAACTGCGGGCCGAACTGGGCATGGACCCCGATCTGCCCGCCGTGTTGTTGGTGGGGGGCGGCGAGGGGATCGGGCGTGTAGGCGAGATCGCGCCCGCCGTGGCCGCGGCCCTGGCTGCCGGCGGCAAACCCACCGGTCAGGTCGTCGTGATCTGTGGGCGTAACCGGCGTCTGCTGGCCGCCTTGCAGCGCGAGACGTGGTCTGTGCCGGTCCATCTGCGCGGCTTTGTCTCGAATATGTCCGACTGGATGGCAGCGTGCAACTGCATCATCACCAAGGCCGGGCCGGGCACGATCGCCGAAGCGTTGATCCGCGGGCTGCCGATCCTGTTGAGCGGCTATATCCCCGGCCAGGAAGAAGGCAACGTCCCCTATGTCGTGGACAACCGCGTGGGCGTCTACAGCGAAGACCCGCGCGCCATTGCCCAGCGCGTTGCCTATTGGTTTGGCGCGGGCAAGGATGAACTGGCGGCCATGGCCGCCAACGCCCGGCGCTTGGGCAACCCCCATTCGACGGAGCAAATTGTCGCCGAATTGGCCGGGCTGTTGCAGGGGCCGCCCGCTGTTACCCGCCCGAATCACCCCGGCTAGAGTCATTGCATCATGCATAAACGTACAGGCGTCGCCCTGCTCATGGCCGGCATGATCGCCGGGCTGGTGCTCACCTCCACCTTCATCACGCGCACCCCCGCCGCGTCAGAAGCGCCCGACCGGCTGCCTGTGCCGACCTTCACATCCACGCCGCCTGCATCCGGCGCAGATTACGCTGAGGCGGCCGCACAGGCGCAGACCGATCTGGCCCAAGCCCTGGGCGCAGTCGGGCGGCTGATCGGCACACCCAACCTGGCCGATACCGCCTGGACCGGCGACGTGCATGCCGCTATGGTCGGGGTGGAAGCCGCCTATGAAACGCTGGTGCGTCTGCAGCCGCCCGGCGACTGGGCAAGCTTTCACACGCAACTGGCGCGCGGCGCGGGCGACTGTAGCGCGGCCATGCGCGTGCTGGCGTGGGCGCTCGACGAACAAGACCGCGATGGGGTGCGTGTGGTAGCGGCGCTGCTGCAGCGCTGCCAGACCGGCATGACCGAGGCGCGCACGCTGATCGCCGTCCCGGGCGGCGCGCTCGCGCCATGACCCGGCCTCTGGCCTGGCTGTTGCGCGGACTGCTCGGCTGCCTCCTGAACGCCGGGTGCATCGCGCCACTCCGGCCCGTCAGCCCCCTGCAGACCCCCTACCAGGGGCCGTTGGTTCCCACGCCGCCGGTGTACAACCCGGTGCGCTCACTTGACCCTGCGCCGCCGGTTCGCGGCCTACCCACCCAGGCGCGGCCCACGCCTGCGCCGCCCCCCCCGCCGGCCGCGCCCGGCAGCCTGCGCTGGCGGATCGGCGTGGGTGTGCCGGATGGCCGCAGCCCGTTGGAATATCCTTGGCCGGCGGATCGTCCCGGCTGGTATCTCAATTGGTCGGTAGGCTACACCACAACCACTTGGTTGAGTCCTCCGGAGGCCTTGACGCAGACTTCCCCGCTGACGCCGGTCGTAACGCTCGGCGATCTGGTGATCCCCGACGACGCCCTGGTCGGAATGTACTTTGCGCCCATGGTGCGTGTGGACGAAGGCGACCTGGCGCCGCCCGCTGTCTGGTTGGCGGCGACGGCGCGCCTCTTGCCGGGCCGCACCTGGCTGATCGGCAATGAGCCGGATGTCCGCTGGCAGGACAACACGCCTGCCGCGGCCTATGCGCGCGCCTACCACGCCGCCTACACGGCCATCAAACAGGCCGACCCCAGCGCACAGGTCGCCATCGGCGGCGTCAGCCAAATCACGCCGCTGCGTCTGGCCTATCTTGACGACGTGCGGGCGGTCTATCGGGCCGAGTTTGGGGTAGAGATGCCGGTGGATGTCTGGAACATGCACGCCTTTGTGCTGCAAGAGAAGGCGGGCGGTTGGGGGGTGGACGTGCCGCCGGGCATGAAAGCGGAGAGCGGCGAAACGTGGGGTATCGACGACCATGACAACCTGGCTTTGGTCGAACTTCAGGTGCGCCGTATGCGCGGCTGGATGCAGGCGCACGGGCAGCAGGATAAGCCGCTCTGGATCACCGAATACGGCATTCTCATGCCCGCCGAATATGGCTTTACCCCTGAACGGGTGCGCCGCTTTATGATCGGCAGCTTTGAGCTTTTGCGCAGCCTGCGTGATCCGGAGTTGGGTTACCCTGCCGACGGCTATCGTCTGGTGCAGCGCTGGGTCTGGTTCAGCGCCGGCGACCGGCTCTATCCAACCGGCGATCTCTTTACGCCCGCGGGCGACGCCACACCCGTGATGGATGCGCTGGCGGCCTATTTGACGGAATTTGCCCAGGAGAGCGCACCATGATCCAGTTGAAAGCCGCGCAACGAGCCGCGCTGCGCAGTTGGTTTCAGCCGGAGCGCCCCGCCGCGGCGCTGGTTGGCCCGCACGTCCAGCAGACCGGGCACGGCGTTTGGTGGGCCGACCGCTGGCCCGACCCACGGCTGGTCATCGCCCGGACGGGGGCGAACTACGCGCTGCGCGGCGACCCTGCCACCCTTCTCGCGCACGTACCGGTCCCCATCGAAGGTTTTATCGATCCTGACCCGGCCTTCGTGTCGATCTTGGAACAGGTGTATGGCAAGGTCTATCGCTGGCCGCGCGTCCTCTTTCGGCTGGACACCCCACCCCTGGCAAGCCCCATTGCTGCGAACGCGACGATCCGCCGTTTGACCTCTGTCGATGCTGGGGCTGTAGCCCAACTTGCGCCCGATCTGACCTGGATCGCCGAGACGTGGGATGGCCCGGCAGGGCTGGCGGCCGGCGGCTATGCCTGGGGCGCATTTATAAATGGGAGATTGGCTTCGGTAGCGTGCAGCGCTTTGGTAGGTGAAACCTATGAGGAGGCCGGCGTCGTGACGGAAGCCGCCTATCGCGGGCGCGGCTACAGCGCCGCATGCAGCGTCGCCCTGTGTCGCGAGATCCAGGCGCGCGGCCACATCCCTGCCTGGTCCACCTCGCCCGACAACCTGGGCAGCATCCGGGTGGCCGAAAAGCTCGGCTTTCGCTTTACCGGTGACGGCGAACTCTATGTGATCGGGTTTGCGCCGCCGGCCGCGCCGTAGATAAACGATAAAACTAGGCGCTGTTTTCTAACCGCACCTACGCCCACTTCTCTCTTCTTTGCGCCCTCGGCGGTTTATCTCTTTGCTAGGCGCGTGCAAAGGAGCGCGGCAGCAGGAGCGCCTCGGCTGCGGCGAGCCGGTCGGGCATGCTGTCCAATTTCGCCAACTCTCGGACGACGCGCCGCTGTGAAATCTCGATCTGGTGGCGCGAGAGGATATGCTGGAAGTAGTCGAAGTTCTGCAGCAGCCCGCGCGTGACGCTGGTAAAGCCATGTTCCGCCACTCGCAGCCGGGTGGCGTAGTGCATGGGGTTGACCGTAAACATGGCTTGGTCATCCATGTTGGGCTGAATCAAGATGATGTCCACATCGGGATATTTGGCGCGCAGGCTCTTGACATGATAACGCACCGTGTTGTGGAGCAGGGTGCGCACGGTCTGGTTGATGATCGCCTGCAGGCCGTGGCGGCGGATATAATGTGCGTCGAAGCGGGAATCGGCGCAGTTGAGGGGGACCATAGGGTTGATACAGACGACGAGCTTGGCTCCGGCCTCGATGGCCAGGTCCAGGCTGGCCGCGCCATGCAGCCCGCCATCGACATAATCGCGGTTGCCGATCTGCACCGGGCGGTAGAGCACAGGCACGGCGCTGCTGGCCGCCACCGCCAAACTGATCGGGACATCGGGCGTGAGGTTGCTGCCGAAGACGGCGCGGTCGCCGGTGTCCAGTTCGGTGGCGACGATGTACAGCTCTTTGGCCAGCGCGTCAAACTGGTTCGAACGTCCGGTCGCGTTCAACGTTTGACGCACATAGCGATCCAGGGCGCGCCCGTCGTACAGACCGCCGGGCAGCAGCGCCGATAGCTCCCACGCAATATCCGACACCGCCAGTTCGTGCCAGCGCGTGAGAACATGCAAACCGGTGCGCCACAACAGCTTGGGCAGGCCCAACGCCTGGCGCACCATCTCCTCAAGGTTGAGCGTGAGCACATCGCCCACGCGCAGGGCGCGCAGTTCGGGGTGGCGGTTGTCGATCGCCTCCATAATGGCCCGCGGCGTGTAGCCGTTTGCCATATAGGAGCCGATCAGCGCGCCGGCGCTGGTCCCTACATAGATGTCGAAATCATTGATGCGGCGGTTGAGCAGCAGGTCGTCGATGGCGCGCAGCGCGCCGACCTCATAGACCGCCCCGGTAATCCCGCCACCTGCTAGAACGAGGGCAATTTTGCTCATGCGGATCGGCCCGTCTATGATACTGCGCGGTGTGTCCGCGCCCAACTACCCGTTTTGCCGGTCTGCGCCGCTACTCCGAATGGGGACCGGCGGCGTGCGTCTCGTGCAGCAGCTCTTCCAAGCGTGCGTTCAGTTCGTCGAGGCGCGCCTGAAGCTGGCGCATATCGCGCTGCGTCGGCAAGTTGAGCAGGTGGAGCAGGTCGTCCACCCGGCTGTCTACCCGCAGCAGCGCCTGCAGCGCGTCGACCATCTGCCGCCCTTGGTCCAAAGCCACCGTGACCTGTTCTTCCAGGGCGGCCTCGCGACCGGCGGGCCACCCAGGCAGCGAGCGGCGCATTTGGTCCAGCGTATCCCCGCTGGTGCGGATCAACCCTGTGAGCAGGGCGCGCGGCACAAACCCGCTGTCGCTCTTCTTTTCCTGCTCCAGAATGATCTGCGTGAGGGTGAGATTGGTCAGGTCTTCCCCTGTCTCATGATCTAACACCTGAACGTCGCCGCCGTCGCGGATCATTTGGGTGATCTGATCCAACGTGACATAGCTTTTGGCTTCGGTGTCGTAGAGCTTGCGGTTTGGGTATCGTTTGATGACGGGCATACGATGGGCCACCTGCGCCGTGGAGCGCGCTAACAAGTCTCGGCTCGGTTCCGGGCGCACTCTCTGGGCGCTACACTGAGCACAGACCTCGACAACTTCCTCTGGGCATGAGCGTGAGCATCATAGCACAGTCTGTCGCGGCGCGTCAAAGCGTTCTGTGGCTGCATGAGGCGCGCTCTCCCGGCTGCAACCCTTGGCGTTAATCGCGCCCCGCACGCGCAGGCGGAGTGCCAACCTAGATCGCCAAGCCGCAAGCAAAAAAACCGCAAAATTGTGGATAACTTTGGCCTTCCAGAGAGAATGAAGCTGCCAGGCTGGGGATAACTTACGGGAGTTGGGGATAACCCTGTGGGGGTCTGCGTGCAGTGTGTGTCCGGCATCCCGGCGCGGGGGCCGGGCGCGCTTGCGTCTCCCACCAAACCGGGCTAAGATCGGCCCATGTCGCCCCTGCCATCTGACCCTTCATTGGCCGCCGAACCGATGCTGACCCGTGATCTGCGTGATGCCTTGACGCACCTCTATGACCATGCCTATCTGGAGCGCCACCCCCTAGCGGCGCGCTTGGCCAAGGGCACGGCGGGCAGCATGCATACTCGCGCCCAGGAGGCTCGGCGCGTCCTGCTCAACGCCATCGAACTGCTCAACCCTGGCGACAACGTAGGGCTGCGCACGCTCGAACGCCGCGCCTATGCCGTCCTCTTTGGCCTCTATGTCGAAGGCCAGGACGTGCCCGCCGTCGCCCAGGCGCTTGGGATCAGCGGTCGCCAACTGCGCCGTGATCGCGCGGCGGCGCTGGAGGCGTTGGCGACGATCGTGGCAGACCAATACCCTGCCGCCGCGGGGCAGGGGGACGGTATCCCTGCTGTAGACCCCCTGCATCAAGAGAGCCTGCGCCTGGCCGAGCAGCAGGAGAGTCTGGATCTGGCAGAGTTGGCTGCCAGCTTGCTCGCCATCCTCGACCCGCTGGCCCAAGCGCAGCGGGTGAGCCTGCGCACTTGTCTGCCTGAGCCGGCCCCCTGTGTGCGCGCCAATTCGACGCTGCTGCGCCAAATTCTCCTGAGCCTGGCCAGCCACGCCATCTCCCACGCCCTGCCGCGCACGCTGACCTTTGTAGCCGAGCCGAACCGGCACGCGCCGGATTCTACTGGGGATTCTACCGTCTGTCGCGTCGGCTGGCGGCTGCAGCGCGGGCCGCCAGCGCAGGGCGCGGGCATACACCCGGCAGCCGGTCTGCTGACCCTCGGCACGCTTGGCACGCTGGCCACGGCGCTGGGCGGACAGATCCAGCTTGAGCCGGGCGCGGCGGGCGCAGAGTGGCTGTGGCTGGCGCTGCCCCAAGGCGGACAGCGCAGCGTACTTGTGATCGACGACAACCAGGACCTGGTCGAACTCTTCCGCCGCTATCTGGCCGGCCACCCCTATCAGGTGCAGAGCGCGTCCAGTGTGGATGAAGGGCTGGCGCAGGCGCGGCGCACCCTGCCCGATGCCGTCGTGCTTGATCTGATGATGCCTGGCCGCGACGGCTGGGAACTGCTGGCCGCGCTGCGCCAAGACCCTGCGCTGCGCCATGTGCCTGTGATTGTGTGCAGCGTGCTGCATGAGCCGGAACTGGCGCACGCCTTGGGCGCGCAGCGCGTGATCAAGAAACCGGTGACCGCGCCCGAACTGCTGGCGGCGCTGGCGGCGGTGCTCCCAGCGGCGTAGGCGCGGGCATGGCGTCAAGCAGCGCCTGCAGACAGCGCAGCGCCTGCGAAAGCCGCAGCCCCTCCGGCACGTTCAGCCGGATCTCCGACTGGGCCGCCCAGGGCAGGTCGGCGTCGGGCAGGTCTTGCGCCGTCACCATCACGACGCGGATGGCCCGCAGCGCCGGGTCGCTGCGCATGGCCTGCAGCACCTCCATCCCGCCCATGTTCGGCATCAGCAGATCGAGCAGCACCAAGTCGGGCCGCCGCGCCCGCATCCGTTCCAGCCCTTCCTGCCCACCGCAGGCTGTCTCAATCGAATAGGGCCGCGGCGCGGCGCGCACCATGCGCGCCAGCAGTTCGCACAACTGCGGGTCGTCGTCCACCACCAGCACATGCGCCACGTCCACGCCATACTCTGCCAGGATGGCGTGGATCTGCTCGCGCGCGATCGGCTTGACCAGATAGCGGTCGACGACCAACTGGCGCGCCACATGGCGTGTGGAAGGCAGCGGGCAGATGATGAGCGGGACCGGCAGCGTGGGCGGGGCGCCGGCTGCGTCGCTGCAGACCACCGCCCGCGGCAGAAAGGTCGCCACGGCCTCGGCCAGATCAGCCTCCTGCACATGGCGTACCTGAAAATGCTGGAGGTGGCGTTTGAGAAAATGCGCGCCCATGGGTTCGTCGGTGAGCGCCAGCACCACCGGCCCATGCCGCGCCTCTTGCTGGCTGCTCAACAGAGGGCCGGTCGCGGGGCCGGCAAGGCCGCGGCTCTGCGGCGGCGCGCTGGGCAGCGTAAATGAGAAGCAGCTTCCCTGCCCGACCTCGCTTTCCACCCACATGCGCCCGCCGTGCAGCTCGACAAAGCGGCGGCTGAGGGCCAGCCCCAGCCCGGTCCCGTCATGCTGTTTGGCCAACTGCGCGTCGACCTGATAGAACTCCTCAAAGACCAACGACCGATTTTCGGGCGGGATGCCCGGCCCCGTGTCGGCGACGTCCACCTGCACGGCGTCGCCGACGCGCGCCAACCTCAGATGGATGCTCCCCGCCAGGGTGAAGCGCAGGGCGTTGCTCAGTAGGTTGAGCAGCACCTGGCGCACGCGCAGCCGGTCCAACAATACCGGCGGCAGATGCGGCTCGACTTCGACGCGCAGGGCGATGCCCTTTTGCGCCGCCAGCGGCGCGATCAGGTCGACGACTTCGGCGCTCAGCGCGGACGGATCGGCGCGCTCTAAAAAGAGCGGGAGGTGCTGGGCGTCGATCTTGGAGAGGTCGAGCACATCATCGATCAGGTTTTTGAGATGCTGTGCGCTGCGGTAGATGCGGTTGACATCGCCCATAAAGGGCCGCGGCACGGCACGCACGCCGTACGATTCGGGCGACAGTGCGATCGCCTCGCTAAAGCCGATGATGATGTTGAGCGGGGTACGCAGTTCATGGCTCACATTGGCGACAAACTGCTGTTTGGCGCGCTTGGCTTCCTCGGCGGCGGTGCGTGCATAGGCCAACTGCACGCTAAAGCGTTCCAGCCGGTAATAGGCGTTGTCCAGTTCCTTGAGCGCCTGCGCCAGCTCGGCGCGATGGAGGCGCGCCTGGTCGGTGAGCGCGTGCGCCTGGTCATAGCTGTTCCAAGCCCAGGCCAGCGCCAAGATCAGATTGCGGTTGGAAAGCCAGGCGACGAGCAGCGTCAGCCAGAGCGAGCCGATCGGGACCAACAGGTCGGCGCCGGGCCGGCCTTGACCGGCAGCCAAGGTCATGCCGGTCAGCCACAGCGCCAGCGGCAGCGCGCCCGCCAGCCCCAATAGGTTCATCGTCAACAGCAGCAGCATGGCGATGAGCGCGATCAGCGGGCCGTTGCTGAAGTAGAGCCAGATAAGCAGCGTCGCCGCCAGCGCCGGCCCGGCCAGATAGACGAGAATGGCGCTGCGCAGCCGGCGGCCTGCCAGCCGGTGAGCCGGCAGCGCCGTGGCGATCACGGCCAGCGTGGACCAGCCCAGCAGCGCGGGCTGCAGCCCGTCGACGCGGCTGACCAGCAGGTAGGCATAGAGCGCCAGCAGGGCGGTGGGCAGCGGCAGCCAGGCAAACAAGTGGCGGCGCAGGTCGGCCATCATATCGCCGAGCGGCGGCAGCGCAGCAGGTGTGTTCATAGGGTTGAGATCTGGGTTGAGATTTGGGTTGAGGTCTAGCGTCCCTGGCGATCCTGAAACAGACGGTGTGCGCCCTGATTGTAGCCCCTTTGCGCCAAAATCGATAGTCCGCGGCGGGTGTATGTCCAAGTCGCGGCCAAACTGTGTCCAAAATCGGGTTGTGACGGCCCCGCGACCGTGCTATACTGAACGCCACTTCCCGGCTGTTCGCGTATCCGATTTTGTCCGGCAATCCAGTGTTTTGGCGTGCTACTTCTGATGAGTTCGCGCCGTGAACCGGCGGCGTGCTGTGCGTTTGTGAAGATGGCTCACGCCTCGACCGCCGTTTTATCGGGCTTGCCCGCGTCGCACAGTCTTGTTACCCCACCGGTATCTATCGCCGATACAGTCAATCTCTGCCTGCTCCCACTCATATTTCGTTCACATTTCGTTCAAAGGAGGAACCCGGTTATGCTGCCCAGAGTTTTGCGACGAGGTTGGGTTGTCCCCTTGCTTCTCTGTCTAGCGCTGGTGGCGACGGCCTGCGCCCCGGCTGCGCCTGCCCCTGCCGCCGGCGGTGAGAGCGCCGGGAGTGAAGCCGCCGCGCCCGCCGAAGGCGGGAAGAAGGTCTTGCGCTTCTACACCTCGAACGGCGACCATGCCCTGGCCGCCAACGACTTTATGATCAACAAGTTCAAGGAGAGCCATCCGGACTTCGAGGTCGAGATCGAATACGGCGGCGACGACTACGCCGATAAGGTCTTCACCATGGCCGCGGCGGGCAACCTGCCCGACGTTATGCTGACCGCCGACATTTACACCGCGCCCTTTGTCGACGCCGGCGTGCTGCTGGACATGCAGCCCTTTGCCGACGTGGACGAAGAGATCGACATCGACGACACCTACGAGTCGATCATGGGGCTGGGCCGCGTCGACGGCGACCCCGGCCTCTACATGATCCCAACCTCGCTCGACAACGTGCAGGTCTATTACAACAAGACGATGTGGGAAGCCTCCGGCGCGCCACTGCCTAACCCCGACTGGAGTTGGGATGAGATGATCGCTTCCTGCAAGGTTCTGCAAGAGGCGACGCCTGATGTCTATTGTCTTGGCATCGGCGGCACGAACGGCGGCGGCGGCTTTGACTGGTGGGCCTACATCGTGCCCTGGATCCGCGGCTACGGCGGCGATGTGTTGAGCGAAGACGGCCAGACTTCGACGCTGAGCAGCCCCGAAGCGCTGGCCGGCATCCAGGCCTATGCCGACCTGTGGACGACCCACAATGTGGCGATTCCGCTGGGCAACGACCTGGGCGGCAACTGCTTTATCAACCAGAAGTGCGCTACCTGGCTGAGCATTCCGATCTTTGCCGGCATCTTCCGCGACGGCATCGAGGCGGGTGCGTTCGACTGGGACGTCGAGTTTATCCCCGGCCACCCCGAAGGCCGCTTCACCGGCATGGGTACATTTGGCTATGCGGTCAGCTCCGGCACCAAGTATCCGGAAGAGGCGTGGGACTTTGTCAAGGTGCTGATCTCGCCCGAAGGCCAAGAGACGATGCTGCGCACCTATCGCGCCGCGCCGCTGCTCAAGTCGCTGGCCGAGTCGGAGATCTTCGACGAACTGCAGCCGCCGCCCTCGCAGTTCCGCCGCGTCTTTGTCGAAGGCCAGCAGTTTGGCATTCTCCCCCGCACCTATCCGGTCGAGTGCGGCAGCCTCTACACCGGCCAGGTCAATACGGCCATCCGCGCCGCGCTGGAAAGCGTGATCCGCGGCCAGGCGACGGCAGCGGATGTCTTCCCCGGCGTGGACGCCGAGATCCAGGCCTGTCTGGATCGCGCCGCCGAGTAAGCTTGATTCTGCGCAGGATGGGGCGCACAGCGCACATGCCTGTGTCCCATCCTGCGCTGTAGGCCCGCAGTGAGCCGCCACTGGCGTGCAGGCCCCTCTGCGAGCGCCGCGGCCGCCGGCCCGGTGTTTCCTGTCACGGCTCCCCATGGCCGCACGGCCATTCGTGATCGCCTGCCTGCTCCTGCCCAAGGGTGGCTGTCGCCGCGCGGCGACAGCCACCTGCTTTCCCGACGCCTGGTGACGGCGTTTTGCCTGGAAGTCTCTGGAAAATGAGGTGATGATGGCAACCCAAATCGTGCCGCGACCCACCCGTCCGCGCCATTCCAAGGCCTATTGGCGAGACACGGTCGAGGGCTATCTGTTTATCCTGCCCGTGATCTTGGGGCTGTTGATCTGGACCTTTGGCCCCATGCTGGCCTCGCTCTATCTCAGCCTGACCGACTATCCATTGCTCAAGTCGCCGGAATTTGTCGGGCTGCGCAACTATCGCGATATGTTCACCGAAGATTATCTGCGTGTGCTCCATTCGCTGTGGATCACGCTGCTCTATGCGGCCATGTCGGTGCCCTTGACCTTGGGCGCAAGCTTGATCGCGGCGCTGCTGCTCAACCAGAATCTGCCCGGCATCCGTTTTTTCCGCACCGCCTTCTATATGCCTACCATCGTCCCCGGCATTGCCATGGTCTTTATTTGGGGCTGGCTGCTCAACCCGGAGTTTGGCTTGGTCAATGCCACCCTAGAACGGCTGGGGCTGCCCACGTCGGGCTGGCTGTCGGAACCCAACACCGCGCTGCCTTCGCTGGCCGCGCTCAACCTGTGGAGCATCGGCCCCGCCATGGTGATCTTCCTGGCCGGGCTGCAGGGCATCTCGCAGGAACTTTACGACGCGGGCAAGATCGACGGCGCAAGCGAACGCCGCCTTTTTTGGCACATCACGCTGCCCATGCTCTCGCCCACGATCTTTTTCAACTTGGTGACCGGGCTGATCTTCACCTTCCAGTACTTCCTGCCGCCCTTTGTACTGACACAAGGCGGGCCGCTTTTTTCGACCTACGTCTACAACCTGAACCTGTATGAAAAGGCCTTCAAGTGGCTGCAGATGGGGATGGCGGCGGCCATGGCCTGGTTTATGTTTGCCATCATACTGGTGCTGACGCTGTTGGTCTTTCGTGGCTCCGACGCCTATGTCTATTACGAGGTCAAACAATGAGCGCCACCGCTACCCCTGTGCCGCGCTCGCGCCAGCGCCAAGTCGTCAAGGGGAAGTTTTGGCGGCGCGAAGGGCGCGCGGCCCTGCTCTATTTTCTGTTGATCGCGATCTCGCTGATCTCGATCGTGCCGCTGTGGTGGATGATCATCACGTCGCTCAAGACCAAGCCGGAGGTCTATATCTTCCCGCCGTCGCTCTGGCCTAAAGTGCCCCAGTTGCACAACTACCTCGATGCGTGGAACTATCCCAACATGCGCTTCACGCGCTGGACGCTGAACACGCTCTTTATCAGCGTGACGGTGCTGGTGGGCGTGCTGCTCACATCGTCGCTCTGCGCCTATGGCTTTGCGCGCATCCGCTTCCCTGGGCGCAACTTCTGGTTTATCGCCACGCTGGCGTCGGTCATGCTGCCGCCGCAGGTCACGTTGATCCCGCTCTATATCGTCTTCTTTCGCATCGAATGGCTGGATACCTTTCTTCCGCTCACCGTCCCAGCCTGGTTTGGCGGCGGCGCGATCAACATCTTTCTGATCCGCCAGTTCTTTCTGGGCATCCCTCTGGAGATCGAAGACGCGGCGCGCATCGACGGCGCAAACCGCTTGCAGATCTGGTGGACCATCTTCCTGCCGCTCTCGCTGCCCGCGCTCACTACCGTGGCGATCTTTACCTTCCAGCGCACCTGGGATGATTTCTACGGCCCGCTGATCTATCTTTCCAGCGCCAACAACTACACGCTCGCCTTGGGTATGAATCTCTTCCGCGGCGCCTATACCGAGGAGATGAACTATATGATGGCGATTGCGTTCTTGATGACGCTGCCCATGATTGTGCTCTTCTTTTTTGCCCAACGCTACTACATCCGCGGCGTGGTCTTGGGGGGCGTCAAGGGGTAGACGCCTCTGCCCGCAAGCGCATCCACAATATATGGCTTGATGTGGCTTGAAAGCGACCGGCCCGACCTGGCAGCGCCAGGTCGGGCCGGTCGCGTGATCGACGGGATGCACAGCATCCTGTGGGCGCACAGCGCCGCTTCTTCTCTGCCCTTTGCGTTCTTTGCGGTGAGTCCCCTCCTACGCCGCCGCCATACCCGTTTCCATCTCGATCAGCCCGGCGGCTTCCACGGCGGCGAGCAGGCGGGCGCGCTCTTCGCCGGTGAGCGGGCGCTGCGGGCGGCGCGGGCCGCCGCAGGGGATGCCCCACGCGCTCAGGATCGCCTTCATCCCCGCGATCAAGGGGGCCGAGATCAACGCCTGGATCACTCGGTTGGCCTCGCCCTGGATGGCGTGGGCCGCGGGCCAGTCGCCGCGCGCCGTCGCCGCATAGAGCTGGCAGAAGGTGGCGGGCAGCACATTGTAGGTGCTGCCGATCGCCCCGTGCGCGCCCATGCTCAACCCCGCCACGCAGACCTCGTCGAAGCCGGAATGGACGGTGATGTCCTCGCGCAGTTCCGCGATGCGCCGCATGTCGAACAGGTTGTAGGCGGAGTACTTGATGCCGCGCACCGTGGGGATCTTCAGCAGCCCGGCCATCACCCCCGCGTTGATCTCCACGCCTGTGGCGCTGGGGATGTTGTAGACCCAGAGCGGCGTGTCGCCCGCGGCCTCGGCGATCAGCCGGTAGTGGTCGGCCAGCGCAGCCCCATCGACCTTGAAATAGATGGGCGGGATCGCCGCCACCGCGGCCACCGGCAGGCCGGCAGCGTGGCGCGCCAATTCCTGCGCCTGGGCGGTGGAGACCGCGCCGATATGCGCGATGACCTGGGCGCGGCCTGCGCTCTGCGCCAGCACCGTTTCGAGGATTTGCCGCCGTTCGTCAGCGGTCAGCAGGATGCCTTCGCCGCTGCCGCCGCAGACAAAAAAGCCGTGGACGCCGGCTCCGATCAGCCGTTCGACCAGGCGGCGCAGGCTCTCATAGTGGACGGCGCTGCCGTCGTCGGTCAGCGGGGTGAGCAGGGCCGGGTAGATGCCGCGCAGATGGGGTGACATAGGCCGTGTTGCTTTCTAGACGTTCTCTGGCTAGATGCGTGGATAGATGTGTTACTCGGCGATTGCTTTGGACCACGGCGTGCTGCGCGTCGGGTCCAGATGCGCCAGCAGGGCGCGGCGGGTAGCCGTTACATCGCGCCGCCGCAGCCCCTCGATGATGCGCTGGTGTTCGTCGACGATGCGCCTGGGGCTGCGCACGATCACATCAGGGCTTTGCGCCACCGAGAGGCGGAAATACTCCACCAACAGCGGCGCCAGGTCGATCAATATGGGGTTGTGCGTCGCCTCGAACAGCACAGTATGAAACTCGATGTCGTGGCGCACGGCGCTGCGGTTCTGCTGAAGCTTTTCGGCCAGCGCCCGGTTGATCTCCTCAAGCTGCACCAACTGCGCGCCGGTGATGCGTGTGACCATCAACTCGACCGCGCCCAGTTCCACGCCGGCGCGCGCTTCGCCCAGCGCCGCTAAATCGCGCCCGTCGTAGTCAAGATTGACGGCAATCGGCGGCGTGACGCGGGCCGGGTCAAAGTCTGTGACAAAGATACCGCTGCCCGGCTTTTTGACGATCAGCCCTTCCGCCACCAGCACGGTCAGCGCCTCGCGCACGATGTTGCGGCTGACCGAAAGCGTCTCGCTCAACTCGCGTTCGCTGGGCAGCGCGTCGCCGGGCCGCACCGTCTCGGCCAAGATAAACCGGCGCAGGGTGTCGGCGGCCTGCTTGGTCAGCGTATCGCGTGAGAGCGGTTTCAGAATCGCCATGCCACCCGGTTGGGGCTAGAGCGCATTGAGCGCGGCGCGCACTTCGGGCGTCAGCCCCATCGCTTCGGCCTCGAAGGCTTGGTCCACGTGCTTGGCGCTGCGCGCGCCGATCAACACCGAGGTGATCCCCGGCTGGCCGATGGCCCAGGCCAGCGCCAGATGGGACATGGAGACGCCCAACGCCTCGGCTTGGGCGCGCAGCCCTTCGACGACCTGCCAGCCGCGCTCTTTGAAATAGATCTCCTGATGGCTGGGCAGCATGTCGAAGCGGGCCCCTGCCGGCACCGGGCCGCCCTCTCGATATTTGCCGGTGAGAAAGCCGGCGCCCAGCGGGCTGTAGGAGATGACGCCGATCTGCTGCTTGGCGCAGAGCGGCAGCAGGTCTTGCTCGATGTCACGCTCGACCAAGTTGTAGTTGGGCTGCACCGATGCCATGCGCACCCAGCCGTGCCGTTCTTGGATCGCCGGCGCTTGAGAAAGCTGTGCGGCGCTGTAGTTGCTGCAGCCCACGGCGCGCGCCCAGCCGCGTTCTGCCACTTGGTTAAGCGCCTCCAGCGTCTCTTCCAGCGGCACATCGGGGTCAAAGCGGTGCAGTTGGAAGAGATCGACCTGCTCGACTTGCAGCCGGCGCAGGCTGGCTTCTGCCGATTCCAGCACATGCGCCGCAGTCAGATTTCCGGCCACCTTGGTCGCCAGGATGATGCGGTCGCGCGTGCCGCGCTCGGCAAGCCAGTGACCGATGACCGTCTCGGAAGCGCCGCGGCCATAGGCTTCCGCCGTGTCAAACAGGGTGATGCCGCGCGCCAGCGCCCGGTCCATGACCGCAAAGGCCGTGTCTTGGCCGATCTCGCGGCCAAAAGTGACACAGCCCAGCCCGATTGAACTGACCTGAAGCGCAGACTGGCCCAGCGGACGAACTTCCATCGCAAAGCTTCCTTTAGAGTGCATGAACTGTGTGAATGCGCGTTGCGGCAATGGCTGCCGATACCGGGGGTTGCCCACGACGGTGCGCTGCTGCACACGTCAGGCAACTGGTATAGTGATAGTACCAAGAGACCGGCGCGCTGTCAACCGTGATCCTTGGATTCAGCCCATCGGCACAAACTGCACCAGACAGGCGCTGTGGCTGGGCAGGGACAGCGATAGCGATAGGGTCGCGCCGTCGGCGGCGCTCTCCCCCACCGCCTGGGGCTGTATGCGTGCGGCCCGCTGCATCTCCACCAGTTGCGCCGCCGAGGGCGGCTGCGGACGGCCCATCGCGTCCCAAACGGTGTAGGCGTTGGCGCTGTCTTTCGCTACCAGCGAGGCATAGACACGGTAACGCCGTCCAGGCTCGACCCCCTCCACCCGGACGGCGACTTCGCTGGGCGTGGTCACATCCCAGTCGTCGTGATGGCTGCTGAGGAAAACCTGGATGCCGTCCGCTTCGTCGAGCGCGGCAAGGCCGTCGATATCGGGCAGGCCGGCGCTGTCATCGCCGCGCCCGCGGCCCAGCGGGTCGACGGCGCGGTCGCTGGTCAGCGCCAGCCGCGTCCCGCCCAGCTTGGCGAGCAGCCGAAAGACGTTGAGCACCGCCTTGTCCACGCCGTTGGTGCTCAACGTACGGAAGCCCTCGAAATAGGCGCGATCCTCAAACAAAAAGGCCCAGGTCAACATGCTGTCCACCTGCCGGCCCGCGGCAGAGGCGTGGCGGCTCAGCTTGCACACCGTGCAGGCCACATAGCCGGCATAGTATTCGGTGTTGCGATAGAACAGGTTGACGTTGTCGTGGATCGTGCCCGCGGCCCAGCCGTCGGGGTCGCACTCGGTCAGATGTACGGCGCACCCGGCCAGTTCGGGGAACTCGTCGACCACCGCCAGGCTCGCCTGCACGTTGTTGAGCAGCGTGTAGATCGTGGGCGTGATCTTGAGCGTGTCGGCCCGCCGCGGGAAGCTGCCCCCCTTGGCGTGATAGCTGATAAAATCGAGCGCCGTGCCCTGCGCGCCGCTGAGGTGATTGACGCCGCGCGTGACGTGCTGCAGAAAGGCGCGCAGAAAATCGGTGGAGGCGGCGCGCTCTGCGCTGCTGGTGGTGGCCGGCCCGCCCACGCGCGCCTCCGGCAGCGCCGCCTTCAGCCCGGCTACGGTGTAGTCATAGAGACGGCAGTATTCCTGCACGCTGCCCGCCCAATAGAAGATATCCGGCTCGTTCCACAGCTCCCAATACCACTGGCCGACCGCGGCCCGGCCATAGCGGTCGCGGCAGTGCGCCACCAGCGTGCGCACCAGTTCCAGCCAGCGCCCGTAATCGCGCGGCGGGTAGCGCCAGCCGCCGTGCCGCGGGTCGGCATAGGGCGTATCTGCGGGCGCGGTGGTCAGCGCCTGCGGCGTAAATCCCAACTCCACAAAAGGGATCAGCCCCAGGTCAATATAGGTGTCGAAGATGCGGTCGATGACCGTCCAGTTATAGACGGGCGCGCCATCGGCCTCCTCGGTATAGACGTTGCTCGACCCCCATTTGAGGCTGGGCGTGCCGTCGCCGGAGCAGAGCAGAAAATGGCAGCGGATGGCATAGGGGCCGTCGGACATAGCGGCGAGCTTGGCGAGCAGGGCGCGGCCATTGGGGGTGTAGGTGTAGTTGGGTTCGTCATAGCCGACGTAGCGCCAGATGCGGCGCAGGGGCGCGCGCCGTCTAAGGTCGACCGTGACCTGGGCGCGGCCCGCGCTCAGGTCACGGAGGGTTGTTTCGGTGGTCATGCGGAAATCTATCCTTTCGGGTGCAGCGTGTTGGATAGTTTCCGGGTATTGTAGAGGAAATCGCGCCGCTGGGCTAGACCCGGCGGCGCGTGTGTGACGGCAAACCCAACGGTAAGCGCAATGCCAAGCGCAACATCAAGACGCCTCTGTCATGTGCGACGGGTAGGCCGGCAACGGGGCATCCGCCGTATGTAGCCGGCGCTTGCGGCGCAGCATTTGCCTCTGCCGGCTTTCGGCCAGGAAGTAGCTGCCGAGCACAAAGACGGCGGCCAGGATCTGCAGGCTGACCCCCTCCCAGGTCGCATAGACGCCAAACCACAGCCCCCACCAGTAGGGCAGCGTGACCGTGCGGATCGGGTGGATGGGCATCCAGCCGACAATTTGCAGCGCGTGCGCCGTGTTGCCCACCATCATCAGCAGCACGGCGCCGATCAGCACGCCGGTTCCCACCAAGAGCCGTTTGTAGGGCAAGCGCGATTGCAGGCTAAAGGTCATGTAGCCCACCAAGAACACTCCCAGCAGCCCCAGGAGCGTACCCTGCAGCACCCGCCACACGCTCGACTCCAGCACCAGCGCCTGCAGGAAGAGCACGGTCTCAAAGCCCTCGCGATAGACGCTGCTAAAGCCGAGCAGCACAAAACCGGCCATCTGCCCCAGCGCTGCGCCGGCCAACAGCGATTTCTTGCGTGCGTGGAAGGTCGCCATCCACTCCTTCCAATAGACGCGGTGGAAGAACCAGTTGGTGATCAACAAGAGCACGGCAATCGCAATCAGCGAGACAATGGCCTCCAGCCGTTCGCCATAACGGCTGAATGAAGTGATGACCTGCTGCGCTACCCACCAGGTGGCGGCGGTCGCCACAAAGGCCAAGAGCACCCCCCACGCCATGGGCCGCCGGTACAGGCGGTCCCCGCCCACCAGGCTGGCCATCAGCGCGGCCAGAATGACAACCGCCTCCAGCCCCTCGCGGAAGACGATGAGCGCGGCGTTCGTCGCCACAGCAAACGGCGATGTCTGGCCGCCCAGGGCGGTCTGCGCCGCGGCCAACTGGCCGTCCAACGCTTGGCGCGTGCCCGCAACCTCTTGGGCAGAGGCGCGCTGCTGGATCAGATAGGCCAGGCCGGGCTGTTCGCCCTGCCCATACCAAAACAACTCCTCAATCGGCGTGATGTATTGGGGCGCAAACGCCGTCAAGCGCGCCTCAGGTCCGCTCTCCAGCACAGCATAGGCCTCGACGCGCGCCGATTCGGCCCGCGCATAGTCGCCCTCGGCCAGCGCCGCCTCCATCTGGTCGAGCGCGGCCGCAACCACGTCGAAGTCGGCGTCGCTGTCCTGCTTGCCCCATTCGGGCGGCATCAGCGCCGTCAACGCCGTCACTATCTCTTGTGTGAGCGCCCGCACCCCGGCGGGTTTCGCCGCCTGTGTGTGCGCGCCGGCGGCCTGTAGATAGCCGTTGAGTTCGGCCAAGCGTTGCGCGATCTGCTCGGTCGCTGCGGCGTCGCGTGCCTCCAGCAGATCGCGCAGGTCGGCAAAGGCCAGCGCGGCGAAGTCGCCAAAGGTGATCGCCTCGCGGATTTCCAGGTCAATCGTGACCTGACCGTTACGCACCCCGCGGCCATATTCCACCGGCACAAGCGACAGGAAGCGCAGCATCTGGCCTGCGCGTCGCTTTTGCTCGGCAGGGCTGAGGGGCGCAGCGCGAAAGCCGTGGAGCGCCGCGTCGACCTCAGCCAGCGTGTCAATCAGCGTGGCCGCGGGTGACGTGCCCTGCGCCGCGACGGCGTGCAGATCGGCAAAGGCTGCGGTCGCGCTCCGCGCCGCGGCCTGTCCGCGTTGTTCGGTATAGGCAGGCGTCAAGATCGCAAAATAACCTTCTGCCAATGCCGCGGCTTCGGCCCGACGAACGGCAAACTGCTGTGCGTCGGCGGCGCGCACATCGGCTAATGCTTCGGTCAAGCGTGTCTGATAGGTATCCAGCAGATCGGCCTGGACTGTCTGTCTGGCCTGGCCGGCGTCGATGGCTCCCAACGCGAAGTCGCGCAGCGCCAGCGTCGCGCCGGTATTGGGGCGCGAGAAGCGCGTCGCATGGCGGAATTCGCGCAGCGGCAGCCAGGCGCGCGCCCCTTCGCCGTCACCGCTCTGGAGCATGGCGGTCACCGTCTGGTAGCTTCCCGCCAGCAGCGCCGTCCACACCTGGGCGCGTGCGGCTGCAAACCGGGCGGCGTCACCTTGCGCCAGCGCCGCGGCGGCCTCGTCCAGCCCGGCGCGCGCCCGTGCATCGGCCTCCGGGGCGGTGTGCGCCAAGGGTCCCGCCAGTTGTGCTGCGTAGGCGTCAGCCGCGCTCTGCCAGGCGGCCTGCGCCGCGGCGGTGTCATCCGCCAGCGCCAACTGCGCTTGCAGCAGGGCCGAGCGTACGGTCTCCGCTGCGGTGGGATAGGGAATGGACGCTGCCCGACTTGGCTGCGCCCACGCCATCGCACAAAGAGCGATCACAAGGCTTGCCAAGACTCTGAAAACGTAGCCTAGCCGATTCAAGGTGCACTCCGATCCTCTTCAAACGCTCCCGAACTCAAGTCCCGACTCAGCAGGGCTACTCCGCGACTGCGATCCCTAGCTCCGCCGCAATCTGGCTGATCTCGCCGGTGATGGCCGTGGCCCGATTTTGCGCCTCGACCCCCAGCAGGTCGGCATTCTCTGGGGTAAAACGCTTACCGGCCTGCTCATCGGCATAGACGCCCGCCACAAAGCGCTTCAGGTTGGCCAGGCCGGTGGCGATGCGGGCGGCTTGGTCAGGGTTGGCGGTTTCGACTAGCGGGCGCAGTTGGGCATAGACCAGTTCCAGCCCGCCGAGGATATCCTGGATGTCGGCCAGCCGCGAGATGGCGACAAAATCGCGCTGGGTCGAGCTTTCACCGGCGATAAAGCGCGAGTCGCGCCAGGAGGCGAAATACTCGCTCATCGTGGGCGTCATCACGACCAGCATGGTAAATGCGCCGGACGGGGTGGGCGTCCATGCCTGGGCAGCAGCCCGCAGTTCATCGGCGTAGTGCGCCAGAGCCGCCGCGCCGGCCTTGAGCACGCCGGCATCGGGCAGCGTTTCGCCAAAGTCGACCGTGCCGCTGCCGTCCCAATCGGCGGCGACCCCGGCCACGGCATAGTCCGGCTCGGTGCCCCACAGCGTGCTTTCAGTGACGCCAAAGAGGTTGCCGGGGCGTTCCAAGATACGGCCGTCGGGCAGCGTCAAGTCGACCGGCGCGGCATTTTGCGGGTCTTCTGCGCCGCTCGCCCCCGCATCCAAGATGAGGTCATAGGTGGCCAAGGTAGATGTGCCGGCGACAATGCCTTCCATCTTCTCATAGGCCGGGCTGGCCTGCACCCACGCTGTCTGTGCGGCCTGGAGGGTCTCGACCACCGCGGCGGCCTCTGTCTGCCAGAGCCGTTCATAGTCGAACTCGTACCGCTCGGCCAGCGTATAATAGCGCTCGGCCTCGGCGTTGAGCGCGGCCGTTGCCTCTTGCAGAGCACCCGTTTGATCAAGCAAATAGCCTTTGATCGGGCTGAGGTCGGCCTGTGTCTCTGTCGCGGCTGCGGCGGCGGGGTCTGTGTCTGCGCTCAGTGCGTCGCTTGGCGCTCCGGTGGAAGAAGCCGCGGGCCGGGCGCAGGCCGCGAACAGCAGCGCGAACGCGCACAGAAGCGGGAAAAAACGTGGCATGATTACTCCCGTCTTGGTTCGACGATCCAATCTGTGGGCAGATTGTAGACATAATCAGTGGTGGGGCGACCCACAGCGGGTTTACTATGGCACGATTTTGCGCAAGATCAAGGGGGGGGTGGCAAACCAATCGGGGCTAAATCATAGAGGAAAGGGTGAAGTGGATCGTGAAGCGTGTTTTTGAGAGCAGTTAAATGAGGTTAATTGGCCCTGTCGTCCGCTGCGATTGTCAGGATATGCGGCGGCCCGGCTTTGCCCTCGGTTGACAAGCGTTCCCCGACCATAGTACACTGGTTCTACCTCTGAACCACTGCTCAACAGCTTCACTTCACCGCCACAACCTTCAGGAGCGCGCGATGGCCGCCCAGCCTATGACAGTTCGTCCGGAGCCACTCAAACGCTTCGCTGCTACCGCTCTGACGCGCGTGGGGGTGCCGCCCGACCAGGCCGCCGACGCCGCCGACGTCCTGGTCTGGGCCAACCTGCACGGCATCGACACCCACGGCGTGCGCAACCTCAAACGCTTCTATGTGGACGGCGTGGCCGAGGGCCGCATCAAGGCCGTCCCCGAATTTCGTGTTGAACAGGAGACGAGCGTCACGGCGCGCGTCGACGGCGACCAGGGGCTTGGGCTGGTGGTCGGGCCGTGGGCCATGCGGCTGGCGATGCAAAAGGCGCGCGACCATGGGATCGGCATCGTCGTGGTGCGCAACTCGCATCACTACGGCGCGGCGGGCTATCACGCCGTGCAGGCCGTGGCCCAGGAGATGATCGGCATCAGCCTGACCGGCCATCTGCTGCACGAAGGCGCGACCATGGGCGTGGCGCCCACCTTTGGCAAGACGCCGCGCCTCTCTACCAACCCGATCAGCATCGCCTGCCCCACCGGCGTGGAGCCAACCTTTCTGCTCGACATTGCCACCTCGATCACGCCGATGAACCGCATCTGGCTCTATCAGGAGACCGGGCGCACGATCCCGCCGGGGTGGGCGCTGGACGAAGAAGGGCTGCCCACCACCGACCCCTTTGCCGTGCGCCGGCTGCTGCCGTTGGGCGGCGCACGCGAGACGGGCGGGCACAAAGGCTATGCGCTTTCGGTCACGGTGGAGGTGCTGTGCGCGCTGCTCTCCGGCGGCTGGGACCGCAACGCCGCGGGCCAGTATGTGCAGACCGGCGATGCCCATTTCTTTGGCGCGATCCGTGTGGATGCCTTCCGCGCTGTGACCGACTTTAGGGACGGGATGGACGCGCTGATCCAGACGCTGCACGCTACCGAACCGCTGGACCCGGCCCAGCCGGTGCTGGTCCCCGGCGAGCCGGAGGCCCAGGCGTGCCAGGCGCGCAGCCAGGCCGGCATCCCGCTTGCGCCCAATGTGGTCGAGGATATCCAGGCCCTCGCCGCCCAATATGACATTCCGCTGCCGTTTGACGGCGCTTAACCCCCTACAATTCCACCTGAAGGGTCGACCTGTGATTGACGATCTGCTCCCCACGCCGGTGACCGCGGCCCTCTTGGGCGTGGAACACCCCCACTCGCTCGCCCATCTGCGCACGCTCCAGCAGCTTCCCGAAGTTGAGCGCATCCTGCTCTGGGACGCCGACGCCGAAGCGCTGGCGCGCACCCGTCGCGAACTGGGCGACAAGGTGGAGGCCGTCTCCACCGATCTGGATGCGATCTTGGCCCGGCCCGACCTGCGCTTTGCCATCGCCGCCGTCCGCAATGACCTGGGGCCGGATGTCTTTCTGCGCACGCTGGAGGCGGGCAAGCATCTGATGGCCGAAAAGCCGATCGGCCGCCGCGCCGCCGACACCGAACGGGTGATCGCCGCGGCGCAGCGCAAAGGCGTGAAGCTGGGTGTCTGCTATCAAAACCGCGCCAACGCCGTGGTAGAGGAGGCGCGGCGCATCGTGGGCAGCGGCGCACTTGGCCCACTGATGTCGGTGGAGATGCGCATGGTCACGACCGCGGTACATGCCCGCAACCCGCATCACTGGCTCTTTCGCCAAGACCAGGCGGGCGGCGGCATCCTCTCCTGGTTGGGCTGCCACTATATTGACTTGATGCGCTATATGGCCCAGGACGAGATCGTCGCGGTGCAGGCTGAGGTCGCCACGCGCAGCGGCGAGGCGATCGACGTGGAAGATGTGGCCGTGCTGGCGCTGCGTTTTGCGTCGGGCGCGGTCGGGTCGCTGCACGCGGGCTATATCCTGGCCTTGAGCGGCAGCGGCTATCACAACCCCGCGGGCTATGACACCTATGTCGGCATCAACGGGCGGCTGGGGCGCATCCACTGGTCGTCGAGCAGTTCGCCCAAGGAACTGAACGTCGAGACCATTCACCCCGCCTGGGCAGGCGCGCCGCAGTGGAGCAGCCAATTTAGCCACGGCCAATCCCCCGCCTATGGCGGCAAGTCGGGCGAGGCCTTTATCCGGCGCTTTATCCTGAGCACGCAGCAGAATATCCCCGGCTGGACGAGCGGCGAGGATGCCTTGCGGGTGGCGCGCATCGTCGACGCCGCCTATGAGTCCAGCCGCACAGGCCGCCGCGTCGAATTGTGAGAGGGGATAAACTGCAAAGGACGCCAAGGGCGCAAACCAGCCGAACCGGACAGCGCCCCGCTCTACGGCAACATGTCCCGGTCGCACGCTGCGGCCTATCACCGCCACCCGGCGGCAGAGGTGGTCGCGGTCTGCGATATCCGGCCCGAAGCGATGGAAGCCTTCCGCTCTACCTGGGGCGATGTCTGGCCCGATGTGCGTCTGTACACCGACTACCGCGAGATGCTGCGCCAAGAGCAGCCCGACCTACCTCTCTCCCAGGAGAACTCAGATGCCTCACGACCCTAGCAAACACCTGGTCTATATCAACGGCGAACTGTTTCCCCCGGACGAGGCCAAGATCTCGGTCTTCGACTCCGCCGTCATGCTCGGCGACACGGTGACCGAATCTACGCGCACCTTTCGCCACCGACCTTTTAAGCTCGACCAGCACCTGGATCGGCTCTACAAATCGCTCAAGGTGACGCGCATCGACCCCGGTCTGTCCCAAGCCGAGATGAAGGAACTGACGCTGCGCGTGCTGCAGGCTAACCTGCCTCATGTGCCGCCCGACGAGGATGTCTGGATCGTGCATAACATTTCGCGCGGGCGCTCGGTGGCTGGGGCCGACCCCACCAAGCAGCGCTCGCAGGCCACGGTGATCGCCTTCACCCAGCCGATGATCTTGACCGACTGGGCGCGCTTTTATACCGAGGGCTGCCACGCCGTCACGCCCATGAGCCGCGCCGTGCCGCCGCAGTCGCTCGACGCACGCATCAAGAACCGCAGCCGCATGGCCTATACGCTGGCCGAGATGGAGGTCAAACTGGTGGACCCCCAGGCCCAGGGGATTTTGCTGGACCTGGACGGCAATGTGGCCGAAAACAAAGGGGGCAACTTCTTTATTGTGAGCGAAGGCGTGCTCAAGACGCCGTCCACCCGCAGCGCGCTGGCGGGCATCTCGCGCGCCACGGCGCTGGAACTGGCCGCGGGGTTGGGCATCCCGGCGCAGGTGGTGGACTTTCAACTGTATGACATCTACACCGCTGACGAAGCGTTTTTCACCAGCACGCCCTACTGCATCATGCCCGCCACACGCATCAACGGCCTGCCCGTGAGCGACGGCCGCGTGGGAGGGGTCACGCGCCGGCTGCTGGCGGCGTGGAGCGACCTGGTCGGGATGGACATCGCCGGCCAGGCGCTGCGCCAGTTGGCTGCTGTCGAAACGGCTCAATCACTCCATCCAAGCAACCACACAAAGAAGCATACAGATGGCTGAATCGGAACGCACGATCCAAGATTTGTTTAGCTTGCAGGGGCGGGTGGCGATCGTCACCGGCGCGTCGGGCTGGCTGGGGTCGGCCATGAGCCGCGCCTTGGCCGAGGCCGGGGCTACGCTGGTGGTGACCAGCCGCAAAGCGGAACAGGCCGCCGCCTTCGCCGCCACGTTGCCCGGCCAGGGCCATGTCGGCCTCGGCTTTGAACAGTCCGACACGGATACGATTCCGGAGTTTGTGGCCGAGGTCGAGCGGCGGCTGGGGCGCATCGACGTGCTGGTCAACAACGCCTATGGCGCGACCGCGCCCAGCATCGACAGCGCCACCGCCGAGGACTTCGACCGCGCCTATCACACCGGCGTAACGGCCTATTTTCTGCTGGCGCGAGAGGTGGTGTATCACCTGCGCCGCCGCCAAGCCCCCGGCTCGATCATCAACATCGGCAGCATGTACGGCGTGGTGGGCAGTTATCCCGACGCCTATACGGGGCTGGCGGTCAACAGCCCGCCCAACTACCACGGACTCAAGGGCGGGCTGATCCACCTGACGCGCCATTTGGCGGTCTACTGGGCCAAGGACAGCGTGCGCGTCAACGCCCTCAGCCCCGGCCCCTTCCCGGCCCCGCGCGTCAGCGGCCCCATGCCGGAGTTCATCGAACGGCTGGAAGCAAAATCGCCGATGGGGCGAATGGGCAAGCCGGAGGAACTCAAGGGCGCGGTCGTGCTGCTGGCGAGCGACGCCGGCAGCTATATCACCGGCCAAAACCTGCTGGTCGACGGCGGCTGGACAGCGTGGTGAGAGAGGGACTATTCACCGCAAAGGGCAGAGGCGAAAAGGTCAGAAAGAGGCGACTGCGTACGGACACGGCATACCGTGTCCGTACGCATATAGGCTATCCCTATGCCGGCACACGCCGCGCCCACTGCTGCCGGTGGGCCGCGCCGTAGCGCAGCGCCTCGTCCACAAAGGCGTGGACGTTCTCCAGCGGTGTGCCGGGCAGGATGCCGTTGCCTGCGGCGATGCACAGCCCGCCGCCGGGCCGGTCAAAGGTGTCGACGATGGCGCGCACCTCGGCGCGCACTTCCTCCGGACTCTCCTCTTGCAGCACATGCTGCACGTCAAAGCCCACCAAGAAGGTCATGCGCTCGCCGTAGCCCACCGCCGTGGCGGCATAGTCCATGGTCCCCTTTTGCACCGGGTGAAAGACGTTGACGCCCACCTCGGCCAGGTCGTCCAGCACCGCCGTGTTGTTGCCGCAGGAATGCAGCCACCAGTGCAGCCCGTGCGGGCGCAGCGTGTCGCCGATGCGCGCATAGTAGGGTTTGATCAGGCTGCGGAAGGTGGCCGGACTCATAAACAACTGTTTTTGATGGCCCAGGTCGTCGCTGGTCCAAAAGCCGTCGGGCCGGAACTGGCGGATGGCGTAATCCAGATAGCGGATGTAATGCGTACACAGCGCATCGTGCAGCCGGTGGACTTGTTCGGGCACGAGCACATAGTCCATCAACAGATTTTGCATGCCGCGCAGCGCCCACGGTTTTTCAAAGAAGAGCCGCCACCAGCCAAAGAGCACATAGCGCCCTTCGGCGCGCAGCCGCGCCGCCTGTTGCGCCGCCCGCGCCATCAGCGGGTCTTGGGCCGGGTCGGGCAGCTTTTCCACAAATTCATCCAGCTTGGCCCAGTCGTCGATCACGACGCGCGCGTCGTGCGGCCCTTCCAGGACGACCGGCCAGGACAGCCCCATCTTTTCCGGCGCGACCGGCTCGACAAAGAGGACAATCGCATCTTCGGGATAGATGTCAAAGGCCGCCAGCGCATCGCCGTGCAGCTCTTCAAAACCTTCGCCCCACCAGAGCGTCCGCACCAGCGGAGCACGCGGCGGGCCGGTGCGCTCGATGGCGGCGATCACCTCTTCGCGTGTGAGCGGGGACCAGGGCGGATTGGCATAGTCGGGTCGTTGGGTCGTGTAGGTCATGGCCGTGCCTCCTTGGGCGATACGCGCCTGCGCTGCGCGATGGGGATCGCTGTTCTCGATCACTCTCACTATTCTGAATCTAGCGGCGGTCCGTTGGCGGTCAGTTTCGGGCCGGTTGACGGCGGCTTGTTAACGGCGGCTTGTGACGCGCCCGCCCTGTGCGGTAGACTTGCGGGCAGCCGTCCCTAGCTTGCTATTTTATCATCAGCCATT
>JADLFO010000037.1 GCA_020845455.1 Caldilineaceae bacterium | reverse complement strand
TTTGACCGCAAGGTGGTGGTCGACCGGCCCGACCGCCGCGGGCGCGAGGCCATTTTGCAGGTCCACGCACGCGGCAAGCCGCTTGCGCCGGATGTAGACCTCTCGGTGATCGCCGGGCAGACCCCCGGCATGGTGGGCGCGGATCTGGAGAACCTGATCAACGAGGCCGCCATCCTGGCGGCGCGGCGCAACAAACGCATGATCGGCATGGAGGAGATGGTCGAATCCATCGAGCGGGTGATGGCGGGGCCGGCGCGGCGCAGCCGTGTGCTCACCCCCGAAGACCGCAAGCTTGTGGCCTATCACGAAGCAGGCCATGCCCTGGTCATGGAAGCCCTGGAACATACGGATATGGTCGGCAAGATCACGATCGTCAGCCGCGGGCAGGCGCTGGGCTATGTCATGCCGCTGCCCGAAGAAGACCGCACGCTCAAGAGCCGCGCCGAATACGAAGATGAGTTGACCGGGCTGTTGGGCGGCCGCGTGGCGGAGGAGCTGATCTTTTCCGAGCCTTCGACCGGCGCGACCAATGACCTGGAACGCGTAACCAAGCTGGCCAAGGCGATGGTCACACGCTATGGCATGAGCGAGGCGATCGGCCCGATGCAGTTGCAGCAGGGCGATGTCAACCCGTTTATGGGCATGGAGTTTGGCGAGCAGCGCGCCTACAGCGAAGAGGTCGCGCGCAAGATCGACCAAGAGGTGCGGCGCATTGTCGACGGCGCCTACACCCGCGCCCGCCAGATTCTGATCGACCGCAAGGACAAGCTGGTCCTCTTGGCCGAGACGCTGCTCGAAAAAGAAGTGCTCGAACGCCAGGAGTTTCTCAAGCTGATCGCCGAACCGGCGTAAGGGCGGGGAGTGGGCAGGTGGGGAGCAGGGTCCGGAAACGGACTCTAGACGACGCGATCTTCTTTCTGTCCTCTACTGCCCACTGCCTATCTTCTGTGACCTTTGCGTCCTTTGCGGTTTAGGTTTCTTCCTGCAGCGCCCGCGCGATCTCGGCGGCGACGCGGGCGTTATTCTGGAGCAGCGCCACATTGCAGCGCACGCTGGCCGCGCCCGTCAGTTCGGCCAGCCGGCCCAACAAAAAGGGCGTCACCTGGGCGGAGCGCAGCCCCTGCGCCTCGGCTTCGGCCACCGCGCGCGCGATCACCGGCTCGATGACATCCGCCTGAATCTCCGCCGCTTGCGGTACAGGCACAGCCACCAGCAGCCCGCCCGGCAGCCCCAAGGCACGCTTGGCCCGCCAGAGCGCGGCCACCTCCTCCGCTTGGTCGCAGCGCACATCTACCGGTAGACCGCTGCAACGGCTGTAGAAGGCCGGGAATTCGTCGGTTGCATAGCCCACGACCGTCACCCCAGAGGTTTCCAAATATTCCAAGGTGGCCGGCAGATTGAGGATCGCCTTCGCCCCGGCACAGACCACGATCACCGGCGTCTGCGCCAGTTCGGGCAGGTCGGCGCTGATGTCCGTGCCGTCGCCGCGATGTACGCCGCCGATCCCGCCTGTGGCAAAGACTTGGATGCCATGCCGGTGGGCGATCCACATCGTCGTGGCGACGGTGGTCGCGCCGTCGAGCTTGCGTGCTGCCACAATCGGCAGGTCGCGACGGCTGACCTTGCGCACGCCGGGCGCGGTCGCCAGATATTCGATCTGGGCGTCGCTCAGCCCGGCGATCAACTCGCCGGCGAGGATGCCGATGGTATGCGCTTCTGCACCCCCGGCACGCACGATGGACTCCATGGCGCGCGCCAGCGCCAGGTTGTCAGGATAGGGCAGGCCATGCGAAATGACGGTGGATTCCAGGGCGACGGCTGCGGTAGGCTGTGGCATCATCGTGCGTTGGTCTCCATCCATGGGCTGAAAGGTTACCTTGTTTGGGGGTACAGCGGGCGGTACAATACCGCCCCTACAAATCTCTGCTGCTCTCCCCTCTGGTCTTTGCGTTCTTTGCGTCCTCTGCGGTTACCTGCTTCGCGGTTACATGGTCTATCACCGCGTCCAGCGGCATGTGGGCCAGCGAATCGAGCCGCAGATCGGCCTGCGCAAAGTGATGGCCCTGCATCAGCCGGTTGGGGACGACCACGCAGAACAAGCCGGCGGCTTTAGCCGCGGCCAGCCCGTTGAGCGAATCTTCCAGCGCAACCGCCGCGTGCGATGCCACGCCGAGCGCATCGAGGGCGGCGCGATAGAGAGCAGGGTCGGGCTTGACGGCCGGCACATCATCGCTACATTTCACACAGTCGAACAGATCGGCCAACCCATGCTGCGCCAAATAGCCCTCTACCCAGTCGCGCGGCGAACTAGAGGCTACGCCCAGTTTTAGCCCGCGCCGCTTGGCCGCGGCGAGATAGTCCAACACCCCGGGCAGCGGCGTCTGCGCCGCCATCAACTCGGCAAAGCGCGCTCGCCGTGCGGCGCGCACCGCGGCTGTATCGACCGGGCCGCCGGAGAGTTCGGCCAGCAGCGCATAGGGGTCAAACTGCGCTGTGGCGCCGATCGACCCGATCCAGGTCGCCAGCGGCAGTTCACAGCCCGCGGCCTGATACTGCTCCTGCCACGAGAGATATTCAGGCCATTCGGTGTCGAGGATCAGGCCGTCGAAATCAAAGATCAGAGCGTGGATCATCGGGCGGCTCACGATGCGGCACGCAGCTGGCGCAGCGCGATCTGCAGCAGTTCGTCCAGCCTCTCCACCGGCACGCCGCCGCCTTGGGCGAATTCAGGCCGCCCGCCGCCTCCCCCACCCAAGGCCCCCAGCGCGGCGCGCAGCAGGTTGCCCATATGCGGCGCGGCGTCGGCGCTGCGCGCAAAGACGGCGGTGGCCTTGCCACCTGCGGCGCTGCCCAAGAGCGCAATCGTGTGCGGCTCGGCCTGTAGCAGATTCGCCAGTGTCTTGACGGCGTCGACGGGCAGAGCCACCAGCGCGGTCACGACGCGGTCTTCGCCGATGGGCTGCGCCGCGGCAAGCAGCTCTTGCGCCGTATAGGCAAGCCGGCGCGTGGTCAACTCGTCGACGCGGTGCTGCAGTTCCTTGACCTGCTCCAGGCTGCGCTCCACCAGGTCGGGCACTTGGCTCACGTCGGTACTGTAGAGCGCCGCGGTCTGGATCAAGAGCCGGTGCTTGCGGCTGTAATCGGCCAGGGCGCGCCTGCCGCACAGAAAGGTAACGCGCGTCTGCCCGCGCCGCCGCTCCTGGCGAATCAGCTTGACCGGCCCGATCTCGGCGCTGGTATGTACATGTGTGCCGCCGCAGGCGGAATAATCGAACCCGGCAATCTCCACGATGCGAATCTGCCCGCTGACCGCGGGCGGGCGGCGCAGCGGCACGCGTGCCAGATCGCGTTCGTCCACAACATAGGCGGTGATGGGCAGGGCGGCATAGACCAGGTCGTTGGCCGCGGCCTCGGCTTCCTCCAGTTGGGCCGCGTCCACCGTGGCCGCGTCCAGGTCGAGCGTAGATTCCTCTGCGCCAAAATGGACGGAGACCGTCTCGAACTCGAAACGCCGCGCAAAGAGCTGCGAGAGCAGATGCTGGCCCGAATGCTGCTGCATATGGTCATAGCGCCGCAACCAGTCGATCACGCCCTGCACGCGGCTTCCGGCCTGTAGTTCAAGCGGTAACTCGGACGGCGCATCGAGCAGGTGATAGACCGCGCCATCGCCTGCGACTACGTCGATCACCGCGTAGATGCCCGCCGCCCCAAAGTCCAGCGTACCCAGGTCATTGGGCTGTCCGCCGGAGGTCGGATAAAAGGCGCTGCGGTCCAGCGCCACGGCAGGCCGCCCATCGCGCAGGGTGAGTTCGCGCACGGTAGCGTCGAACTCGGTCTGATAGGAATCGGTATAATAGAGCCGTTCGGTCATAGCAAAGACTTTCTAAAGGACTTCAGCGGCCATTTGGCGTTCGGCGCGCCATGCGGCTAGAATGGCTGCGCCGTCCATACGGCGCGCGCAACATGCGCCACGATCCATACCCAGGCCCCGCATCCGGGCCTTACATCCGGGCTGAGGAGACCTTCCCATGCAGTTGTACTTGATCCGTCACGGGCAAAGCTTTGTGAATCTAAAGGACTGGGCACAGGGCAACACCGACGAAGGGCTGACCCCGCTCGGCCAAGAGCAGGCCAAACGGTTGGGGGCCTGGCTGCCCCGCCATCTGGCGAGCATCGACGCCCTTTATGCCAGCACCATGCGCCGCGCCCGCGAGACGGTGGCCGCGGTGGTTGCCCTATACAACGTCGAGATCCAGTTTGACGACCGGCTGCGCGAGATCGGCAACAACCGGCTCGACCATTCGCCTTGGCCCAACGACGCGCTGCCCAAGGACTACGCCGATTACTGGTTTAGCGAGCGCCCCTTTTCGCCCACCATCCTCAACGAGATCAACGGCGAGACGTTGATGCACTTTCGCACACGTGTCGGCCTCTTTGTCGAAGACCTGGTCGAACGCCACCGCGGCCAGACGGTGGTGGTCGTGGCGCACGGCGGCGTGGTAGAAGGCATCTTCAACCACGTCTTCAACATCGGCCCGTGGCAGCGCTGCGAAGTTTGGGACTACAACACGGCGGTCACACACTTTGAACTGATCGAGCATCCGCGCCGCGAGGTTTGGCGGCTGCACTATCACAACCGCGTCGAACACCTCATCGGGCTGGATGTGTAGCGGCGATCTTGCGTACGGACACGATATACGGACACGAACTATCGTGTCCGTACAGGTAGCAATTTCGCTTATGCTAACTCTACCAACTGCGCGCCCGGCCCCGCCGGGCTGGTATAGACCTCCGGCCAGATGTTGGTCGCCTTGGGATAGCGCTCATAGATGGCGTCGGCCATGGCCTGTTCGCGGCCTGGGCGCACCAGGGCCACGGCACAGCCGCCAAAGCCCGCGCCCGTCAAGCGCGCTCCATAGCAGCCGTCCACGCTGCGCATCGCCTCGACCATGGCGTCGAGCGCGGGGCTGCTCACGGCATAGTCGTCGCGCAGGCTGGCATGGCTGGCATCCATCAGCCGCCCAACCTCGGCCAGGTCATCGCGCTCCAGCGCGGCCACGGTTGCCAAGACTCGCTCATTTTCGGACACCACATGGCGGCAGCGGCGGTAGACGGCGGGGTCCATCAGCGTCTTGTGTTTTTCCAACTGGTCGCTGGTCACGTCGCGCAGGGCGCGGATATCGGGCAGCACGCGCTGCAGCGCGGCCACGCCCGCTTCACATTGGCTGCGCCGTTCGTTATAGGCGCTGCTTGCCAGCGAACGGCTGGCCTTGGTGTTGCCAATCACGAGCGCGCCTTGCCTTGGGAAAGGGACCAACTGATATTCCAGGCTGCGGCAGTCGATCAGCAGGGCATGACCCTCTTCGCCCAACATACTGATAAACTGGTCCATAATGCCGCAGTTGACGCCGACAAACTGATTTTCGGCACGCTGCGCGGCGCGGGCGATCTGCACCCCGTCCAGTACGCCGGTCAGATCTGAGGCGGCCAGAAAGGCGGTGGCGGTGGCGATCTCCAGCGCGGCTGAACTGCTCAATCCGCTGGCGCGCGGCACATTGCCGCTGATCAGCCCGTCGAAACCGCGCAGCGCCAGCCCCTGCTCCGCCAGCACCCAGGCGACTCCCTGGACATAGTTGGCCCACAGGACATCCTTATCATAGGCCAGCGCGTCCAGGTCAAACTCATACCAGCCGTCATATTCCAGCGAATAGAGGCGTACCTGACGGTCACGGCGCGGGCGCAGCAGGACACGGATATCGCGCTTGATGGCGACAGGCAGCACAAAGCCATCATTATAGTCGGTATGCTCGCCGATCAGGTTGACGCGGCCCGGCCCAATCGCCATCAGCGTGGGTGTTGTCGCAAAGCGGCGTTGAAATTCCGCAATTAGTTCTTGGGTGCGTTGGTCGGTCATGTCCCCACAATCCTTTATCGTTTGGCCGTGAGTCACGGCGCTCGAATTTGATTTTGGCGATTCGTTTTGGCCCCTGCTCTGGCCTTTGGCTACATCTTCGGCGCGTCCGGCGGTTGGAAAACCGCCGCTACTCCCATTTTTCCTCTGGTCTTTGCGTGCTTTGCGGTGAAAGCTTTCTGAACAAAACGTACAGATTAAGATTGCCTTCCTTGCCGTCGGCATAGAAGTGATCTGCCCAGCGCAGCCCGGCGGCCTCCGCCAGCCGCTGCATCTCGGCCCGGTCGATCTGATGGACATAGCGCACGGCGCTGACCTCCTGCGCCCAGGGCAGCAGCGCGTCGCCCGGTTCCACCTGGTCTGCCGCTACCCCGACGCTCTCCCAAGAGATCAGCTTGGCCGTAAAGCGCGGGCTGGTCAAAAACTGCCAGGCCGACAGCACGACCCAGCCGCCGGCGACAGCCAGCCGCGCCAGGTCGCAGACCACGGCGGCACGCAGGTCAAAGCTGGGCAGATGCTGCAGCGTCGCCAGGCAGACCACCGCATCAAAGACGGGGGCTGGGTCGCCCAGACAGCGGCTCCAGCCCGCTGCTGCCAAATCGGCCTGCACAAAGCGCGCCTGCACATGCGCTAGACCGGCGCAGTGTTCACGCGCCAAAGCCAGCAGGCGCGGGTCGGCATCCACCCCCACATAGTCGACCGGCGTGCCGCGGCTCTCCAGCATCTCGGCCAGCCGGCCATTGCCACAGCCGATGTCGGCCAGGCGCAGCGGGCGACCGGCATCGCCGTGCGGCAGCAGGTCCAGCAGGCGGCGTTTGCCCGGCGGCCAGACACGCCGCGTCTGGTCAAACGGTTCGGCCACTGCCGCATAGAAGGCGCGGTTGATCGCCAACAAGCGCCCCTGCGTGGTCAGGTCCATGCGCCAAAATTCCCCATGTAGGGTATGGTATACTAGGGCCTGCTGAAGTGCAATTGGTGGGTACAGGATGGCAACCGATGAGAAATCTAGTGGTTATACCGACTGCGAAAGAGATCGCTTGCTTTCTGCAAAGCTGTGCTGGACAAGGCATCCGAGCAGAAAGCACTGTCGTTGGGAAGCTGTCTGTGACCCTCTTTCCCGAGTTGAATATGGGTGTGGCGCTAGCTGGACTCGGTAAAGCGCAGAGCGCCGTGCAGACCCAGCATTTGATCAGCGGGTGCTCCGATGTACATGTTGTTATGTGCGCCGGTGCTGCCGGCGCGCTTTCTGACAGCGTGGCGGTTGGGGATGTGGTCGTTGCGACGGAAACGGTAGAACATGATATAAGGAATCGGTTTGGGCCGCCGCTGTTACCCAGATTTCCAAGTACCGTACCGGTCATTGCTGCTTTTCGTGAGTTATCACAGGCCGCTCACCCGTTTCAGGTGCATTTTGGGCCAGTTGCGAGCGGCGATGAGGATGTTGTCGACCCGGCGAGAAGGCTGGCGATCCACCAGGCAACCAACGCGATCGCTGTGGCCTGGGAGGGGGCAGGTGTTGCACGGGCCAGCCAGTTCAGTGACGTGTCTTTTGTAGAGATTCGTGGGATTACGGATGGCGCAGATCATCATGCCGCGTCGGACTTTGTGACGAATTTGACCCAGGCTATGGGTAACGTGGCGAAGCTGATCACGATCTGGGCCAGAGACGGTAATAGGACAGCCCATCAGATGTCGTCATGATTCCTGGGCAACGTACCCATTGCAGAAATATAACAAATGAAACGTGTTCTTACACTTGAAGAAATTCCTGTAGAGGTTATAGAAAAGACCGCCGACTGGCAGCGCAAGCGCGGCGGGTTTGACCCCCGCCGGCACAGCGGCCCGCTCTACGCCATCTTCCGGGCGATCCTGCAAGTGCCGGAAGAGGAGTGGAACCCCGCCCGCAGCCTGCGCGCCATCCTCAGCCATCACCCCAAAGAGGGCAAAGGCTTTTACTCCAAACCCGACCTGGTGGCAGGCTATCGCCATCTGGTGGCCGAAGGCGACCTGGAAGCCGACCCGCTGCTGATCAAGCGCATCCGCATGAAACCGATGCGCACGCAAAGCGGCGTCGCCCCCGTCACCGTGTTGACCGCGCCTGCGGGCTGTCCGGGCAAATGCATCTTCTGCCCCGACGACTGGCGCATGCCCAAGAGCTATCTCTACGACGAGCCGGGCTGCCAGCGCGCCGAGCGCGACGGCTTTGACCCCTATCGCCAAACCCTGGGCCGCATCCGCGCCTTTGAGAGCATCGGCCACGACGCGAGCAAGGTGGAGCTGCTGATCCTGGGCGGGACATGGAGCGCCTACAGCCGCGACTATCGCCAATGGTTTGTGCGCCGCTGTTTTGACGCCATGAACGCTGCCGGAGACCCGGCATTGGCCGAATCCTCCACGCTGGCCGAAGCGCAGGATCGCAACGTGCAGGCCGCCCACCGCAACGTGGGGCTGGTGGTCGAGACGCGGCCCGACTGGGTGACGCCCGACGAGATCCGCCATCTGCGCCGCCTGGGCGTGACCAAGGTGCAGATCGGCGTGCAAAGCCTGGACGACGAAATCCTGGCGCTTAACCGGCGCGGGCATGACGTGGCCGCAGTGCGCCGGGCGTTGGGGCTGCTGCGCACCGCAGGCTTCAAACTGCACCTGCACTGGATGCCCAACCTCTACGGCGCGACACCGGACAAAGACCGCGCCGACTTTGCGCGCTTTTTTAGCGACCCGGCCATCCGGCCCGACGAACTCAAGATCTACCCCTGTTCGTTGATCGCAGACACGGAGCTATACACGCACTGGCAGGCGGGCGACTACGCGCCCTACACGCTCGACGAACTGGTAGCGCTGCTGGCCGATGTCAAACCCACCCTCCCGCCCTACACGCGCGTCAACCGGCTCTTTCGCGACATCCCAGCGCACCACATCCAGGCCGGGGTCACGGCCAGCAATCTGCGTGAAGTGGTCCATGCCGAACTGGCGCGGCGTGGCGAACGCTGCGGCTGTATCCGCTGCCGCGAGCTAAAACGGCGCAGCGTGGCGGCGCACGAGGTGACGCTCCAGGTCCACCGCTATGATACCGACCTGACGCGCGAGTATTTCCTGCACTTTGTCACCAACGCCGCCCACCCCGAACCGGGGCTGATCGCAGGGTTCCTGCGGCTCAGCCTGCCGCTTGCGCCCGGCGTGGGCAGCCGCACCTTTTTGGACGAGATCGCCGAGAGCGCGCTGATCCGCGAGGTGCATGTCTACGGTCCGGCGCTGGGCATCGACGCCGAAGGCAGCGGCGGCGAGGCGCAGCACACCGGTCTGGGCACGCGCCTGCTGGAGGCGGCGCGGCGCATCAGCCGTGAAGCGGGTTTCCGCCGCATCAGCGTGATCGCAGCCACCGGCACGCGCGCCTACTACGCCGCCCGCGGCTTCGAGCAGGGCGAGCTGTATATGAACGGAACGTGCTAAAGATTCACCGCAAAGCCGCAGGGGGCGCAAAGGCCAGATTGCGTGCTTTGCGGTGAATTCTCCTACTTGTCTGCATCCATGTGCGCCGGTTCGCTCAACACGCGGATCACGCGCTCGATCACCTTTTCGGCCACGCCGGTCTTGCTCATCAGCGGCAGCGTTTCGGACCACCCGTCCACGCCGAGCAGCACCGCGCGGTTGGTGTCCACCGCAAAGCCTGCATCTGCGGCGCTCACGTCGTTGGCGACGATAAAGCTCAGCCCTTTGCGCTCGAGCTTACTTTGTGCGTTTTTGAGCAGATCGTCGGTCTCGGCGGCAAAACCGACCATCACCTTGGGCCGTCCCAACTCGCGCCGCCGGCCGGCCACGGCCAGCAGAATATCGGGGTTGGCGGCCAGTTCCAGCGTGGGAACGCCGCTCTCCTTCTTGATCTTGTGGTCTGCGGCCTGGGCCGGGCGGAAATCGGCAACCGCCGCGGCCATGACCAAGACATCGGACTCGGCGGCCGCGGCCAACACGGCATCGGCCATCTGCTGCGCCGTCTCCACAGGCTGATGCCGCGCACCGGCGGGCAGAGGCAGCCCATCTACCGTCGAGATCAGGATCACCTCGGCCCCGGCGTCGAGCGCGGCCTGGGCCACGGCATAGCCCTGTTTGCCCGACGAGCGGTTGGTGATGTAGCGCACCGGGTCCACCGGCTCGCGCGTGCCGCCTGCCGTCACCACCACCGTGCGCCCAGCCAGCGGCCCGCCGCGCGTCAGCCGATAGCGGATCTGGCCCAAAATGGCGAGCGGTTCGCTCATCCGCCCGTGACCCACCAGCCCGGAGGCCAAATGGCCCGCCTCCGGCCCGACAAAAGTGACCCCGCGGCCCTGCAACAGGGCCACATTGGCCTGTGTGGCCGGGTGGGCATACATACCCGCATCCATGGCCGGGGCGACCAGCACCGGGCAGGCGGCGGCCAGCGCGGTGACGCCCAACAGGTCGTCGCCCAGCCCTTGCGCCAACTTGGCGAGCGTGTGCGCCGTGGCCGGGACGACGACCAACAGGTCGGCGGCATGGCCCAGCCCAATATGCAGCACATGGGCCTCGCTGCCCCACAGGTCGTCGTCGGTGTAGGCGCGGCGTCCCGTCACCGATTGGAAGGTGAGCGGGGTGATAAACTGCGTGGCGGCGCGCGTTAGGATCGTGTCTACCTGCGCGCCCGCCTGGGCCAGCTTGGAGGCCAAGTCCGCGGCCTTATAGGCGGCGATGCTGCCGCTGACGCCCAGCACAATACGTTTATCCTGCAGTGGTCGCACGGGTCTCTAGGTTCCTTTCCCTCGTCATAACGTTCGTCTGGGTGCAGGCGCGGCTTTCCAACCGTACCTGCGCCCCTTGGCGGTACCCTACCGCCGCTACAGCCCAGCGTATATCGAGAATGTTAACGTTTGATTGATCCGCCTCACGGTTGGTTCATCTCATAGAGCAGCCGCAGCCCATCTAGCGTGAGCCAGGGTGCGATGATCTCGATCACGCTGGTCTCGCGCGCGATCGTCGGAGCCAGACCGCCCGTGCCGATCACCTTGGTCTGTGACCCTAGTTCGGCCTTGAAGCGGGCCACCATGCCTTCCACCAGCCCGACATAGCCAAAGAGCAGCCCCGACTGCATCGAATGCACCGTGTTGCGGCCGATCACTGAAGGCGGGCGGGCGATGTCGACCTTGGGCAGCTTGGCGGCGCGCTGCGACAGCGCGTCGGCGGCGATGCCAATGCCGGGCGCGATCGCGCCGCCCAGATACTCGCCGGCGGCGGTGATCGCCTCGAAGGTGGTGGCCGTGCCAAAGTCGACAATGCACAGCGGGCCGCCATAGCGATGATAAGCGGCCACCGCGTCGACAATGCGGTCGGCCCCCACCGCGTCCGGGTTGTCGTAGAGGATGCGGATGCCGGTCTGGATGCGCGCCGTCACGACCAACGGCTGGCGGCCCAGATAGTTCTGGCAGACCTCGCTCCAGCGGCTGGTGAGGATGGGCACGCCCGAGGCCATAGCAACCCCTTGAATCGCCTCGCGCGCGACCCCGGCATAGTTGAGCAGCCCCAGCAACTGCATGGCGAACTCGTCGGGCATCCGTTCATGGTCGGTGGAAAGCCGCCAGCGGGGGCCAAGTTCGTCGCCATTATACAGGCCAAGCATGATGTTGGTGTTGCCGATGTCGATACAGAGCAGCATAGAGGCTCCTCTCCGGTGATCAATCCTGTGCTTGATCCGAGTGTCTATGTTCTGAGTGCGCGACGAATTCAGCTACCCACAGTGTAGCACGCCTACACCGCTCCAGCCGTATCGCCGGGGAGGGCCGCGCCTGTCGCGTGCCGCCCAAAGCGTTTGGCGGAGCGCTGCCGCGCCTTGGCGGCTGCGACGGCGCGGTCGCGCGGCGGGGCCGTCGTGGTCAACGCGGCGAGCAAGCCCTGCAACGCCTGCGCGACCTCGTCCACGGCATGGTCAAAGGCCGCCTGGTTGGCCTGCGAGGGTTTGCTAAAGCCGCTGACCTTGCGTACAAACTGGAGCGCGGCGGCGCGGATCTCAGCGTCGTCCGCCGGCGGGTCGAGATGAAACAAGGGCCGGATATTTCTGCACATAGCCTCTCCTAAACAAAGAAATTCGATAAGGATATTCGCCGCAAAGGTCGCAAAGGCCAGAGAAGAAAGCAGAAAGAACCCTGCGGTGCGTGGCCGGATCGCAATCTCTGCTGTCAAACATAGGCCAACCGCAGGAGAAATGACGATTGGATCAGATATTTACTTGTGCTACAATAGCGCCAAAGCCCGCGGCTTTGCGGTTCGTTCACTTACCCCTTACACCCACACCCTTTGTGACTCTTTCATATCTGGTGGAAGAGAGTAGCCGAACGGAGGAAAAATCGAATATGCAACCAGAAACCATGCTCACGCGCAGTCGACGGTCGGTGGCCATCCTCATGCTACTACTTGTCGCCCTCACCGCTCTGGCGGGCTGCGGGCCACGGGCAACCGGGGGGGCAGTCGCCGCATCCGCCGACGAATCTCAGGTCGTCATCGATCTCCCGGCGCTGGTCATCGACGTGCAGTCCGACGGGAGCATGACGATCGGCGGCCAGCCGGTGACCCAACTGGGCGCGATGATCGGGCAAGACCTGTCCACGCTCACCGTTCCTGCCGATACGGTGAGCTTCCTGACTCAGGCCAAAATCCAGCATATCCAGATCGACAACACGGCCGACGGTATCTTGATCCTGGTGAACGGTCAGCCGATCCCGTCACTGGCGTGGGACGGTGAAAAGCTGGTTGCCACCGGTGAAGTGCTCGAAACCCTGGGCGGCGGGTTGGCGCTGCTCGACAAACTCCTGCCCATGATCCGCAACTTGGGCATCGGCGTGATCCTACGCTTCCCTGTGACCGCGGATACCGAAATCCTGCCCTTTGTGGCCGCCGATGACGAGACCGCCAGCCGCGCGCTCGCCGCCCAACAGGAATTCCTCGACGCCGTCGGCACGCCCCCTACCTTCGAGGTCACCGTGACCTATGCCGACGACGGCACCTGGAGCGTAGCCGGGCTTTCGCAGGCCGAACTGGCGCAGTTCCTGCCCGCTGTACAGAATACGCTCAATCTACCGGTGAATGTCATCCAGCAGGCTTCGAGCGCGGGGATCGACGAGATCACCCTCTCCACCAATCCCGACGGCATCTTCATCGCCGTCAACGGCAAGACTCTGCCTTACATCACTTGGGCGGATGGCCGCATCAACCACATCCTCACCTTGGCGCAACAGACAGGGCTGTTGGGTACGGACCTGAACGCCCAGACGCTGCTCAACACCATCGAGGGCTTGCTCCCGGCTGTGCAAGCCTCGAACCTGAAGCTCACTGTCGACTTCCCCTAGGCGCAGCCGTCTTCTGAAGCAAAATGGGGGCCGGAAATCAACCGGCCCCCATTTTTTTGATAGCGCCCAGGCTAGAAGATCAGCGCCCACAGGCGCGGGCCAAAGATAAACGCCGCCACCCAGATGCTGCCCAACACGGCAAAAATCATCGCCCCCGCCGCGCTGTCTTTGGCGATCTTTGCCAGCGGGTGAATCTCCGGCGAGACCAGGTCCACCACCGCCTCGACCGCTGTGTTGACGGCCTCCAGCGCCAGGACCAGCGTCATGGTCAACCCCAGCACCGCCCATTCCATGGCACGGATGCGAAACCAGCAGCCCGCGGCCACCACCACCCCCAGCGCAGCCAGTTCGATCCAGGCGTTGGGCTGGGTACGCAGGGTATAGCGAACGCCGGCCCAGGCCGCGGCCAGGCTGCGCCGCCGCCCATCGAAAAACGTGTAGCCGCTGCGAAAATTCAGGGGGTGCGGGCCGGCAGCAGGGCGCGCCAAACGCGTGCGCATCGCCCGGGGCCGCGTCGACGAAGTCACTCTGTCCACAAGCGGGTCATTCCTCATAGGCGCGCAAGGACAGCCCTTGGTCGCCAAACTCGGCCAGCACAGCCTCCTGCGCCGCCCACATCGCCGCCTCTGTCTGCGGCGTGTCGTGGTCAAACCCCAAGAGGTGCAGCGTGCCGTGGACGGCCAGCAGCCGCAACTCCGCCGCCACCGCTGCGCCATAGTGCGCGGCCTGGCGCGCCGCATAGGGATAGGCGATCACAATGTCGCCCAGATAGACGTCCAGTTCGGCGGCCAATTCCGGGGGCAGCGCCGGCGCATCTACAGCCGCCGCATCATGGGCGGCAAAGCTCAGGACATCGGTGGCCGCGTCGATCCCGCGGTAGTCCAGATTGAGCCGGCGCACCTCGTCGTCGCCTGCCACCACCAGCGTGACCTCGCCCGCGCCCACCCGCTGATGGCGCAGCGTCGCTACGACCGCCGCGGACAAATCGTCCGCAGAGACCAGAGCGGCATAGTCGTCGTCAATATCGACGTTCACCGTATAGGCTGCGGCGGGCAGATCGGCAGAAGACAAACCGTCAGGCGGTAACGCAGACATGGGATCAGCCATCGCTCCCCCTAGACCCCCGCAGGCTCCTCGACCCCGCCGGGCACAGGCGCCGTGGCGCCGTTGCTGCCGTTGGCAGTTTCGCCTACCGGGCGGGCCGGTTGGCCGGTCTTGGTCTTTTTGATGATCTGCTCGGGATATTGGATGCGCGGATGATGCACCCCCTGCAGCACCTGCAAGAAGACCTCCTTGATGACCTGGAGTTCGCGGAAGGTCAGGTTACAGTCGTTTAGCTCGCCTTCGCCCACGCGCTCGTCGATCAGCCGGTTGACCAGGGCCTCCAGTTCTTCACGCGTGGCGGGCCGCACCGAACGCACCGCGGCCTCGCAGGTATCTGCCAGAAACAGGATAGCCGTCTCCTTGCTGCGCGGGCTGGGGCCGGGGTAGCGGAAATCCGCCTCGTCGACGACTACATCGTCGCCTGTCTCGCGCTGCGCCTGCGAATAGAAATACTTGACCAGGGTGCGCCCGTGGTGCTCGCGAATAAAGTCTTGGATGCGCGCCGGCAGATGGTACTTATTGGCCAGGTCAATGCCGTCGCTGACATGGCTGATGATGATCTGCGCGCTGGTCAGCGGGTCCAGCTTATCATGGGGCGAGTTGTCGTCCACAATGTTTTCGGTAAAAAAATAGGGGCGCACCGTCTTGCCGATGTCGTGGTAATAGGAGCCGACGCGCGTCAAAAAGGCATCGGCCCCAATCGCCGCCGCGGCGCGCTCCGCCAGGTTGCTGACCACGATCGTATGGTGATAGGTTCCCGACGCCTTGAGCAGCAACTGGCGCAGCAGCGGATGCGTGGGCCGGCTCAACTCGGTCAGTTGCAGGCTGGTGGTGATCCCAAACAGATTGCCCAGCACCAGGTAGCCGATCATGGCGACGCTGGCGGACAGCCCGCCGTTGAGCAGCACGGCCATGTGCAGTTGCAGCAGCCGGGCAGGCATCACATCGCCGTAGGGGGCGCGAAAGGCCGACATGACCAGCCAGTTTGTCAAGGCGATGCCCGTACCGGCCCAGAGGAACGCGGTCAGCCGTTCGGCGCGCCCCAAGAGCAGCGCGCCCACCAGGCTGCCCAGGGTGAGATAGGCCACCAACGGCGCGTTGTTGGGGGCCATGTAATTGGCGATCAGGCCAAAGGCCAAAATGACCACCACCGCCACGCGCAGATCCAGCAGCACCGCGGCCAGCATCCCCAACGCCGCCAGCGGATAGAGATAGGGCAGCCAGTCGTGGGGAACAAGCATGAACTTGGCGGCCAGCAGCCAGATCACCACCATGACGATCAGCAGGCTATATTCCTGCAGGCTGCGCAGCGTGCGTGGGCGCAGCCGGTAGAGCGTGCCGCCAGTGACCGCCAGCAGCGTCAGCGCAAACAGGAAGTTGCGCACGCTGACCCACCAGTCCCATTCATCGTGGATCAGCCCGATCTGGGTCAACGCCTCCACATCTTCCACCGTGGTGATGTCGCCGGCGCGCACAATGATCTCGTTGCGCTCCAGGTTCACCCTCTGCGCGGGCACATCGCTGCGCGCTTTGTCGCGCAGCTCGTCGGTGCGCGCCTGGTTGAAGACGCTGTTGGGGCGGATCAAGGCGCGCACCAGGTCCACCACCACCGTCACCGCCGGCTCACTCAACTCGGCCATCACCTGCGAAGGCACACGCCGCCGCGCCGTGCTGAGGCTGCTCTCGCGGATCTCCTCACGCATGGCCCGGTCGAGCGTCAGCGGGATCTCGTTGACGGCTAGGCCCCATTCCCCATCGGAGAGATCAAGGATCTGCTGGGTGGATTCGGGGATCAGGTTGAGGTCGGCAATCGCCAGCAGATAGTCGGTCTGCACTTCCGGCGCGGCATAGGCATCGCCGCGCACCATTGTGATATATTCGAGGATTTCGTTCGCCCGTTCCACCTGCTGGCGGCGCACCCGGCTGTCGGGGCTGTCATACTGGTCGGCCACGCTCTGGGCGGCGCGCTCACGGGCGCGCTCGGTCAGCACCGCGCTTTCATAGCTGATCTGGCGCGGGGCGACAATGTCATAGGGCGCGACTTCGCCCACCGCCAGTTGAATTTGGCTGCCAAACGGGCTTTGCCAAGACAGCAGCCCTACCAACAGAATGCCGACCGACGCGGACAACCCGCCCACCAGCAGCAGGTCAAGCCAATGTACAGTCTGCCCCTTGAGTCTGGACATCATGGGTCATTCCTACTTCGTACAGTGCATCACACTACAGCGCCTGACACAGCGCTTCACGCGGCCGTGCTCAGCCGCCCAACAGCCGGCGCACCACCTGGCTGGCGGCTTTGCCGTCGGCAGCGCCGGCCAGGCGCGCCATCAGCGCGGGCATGACCTTGCCGATATCGCGCGCCGAGGTCGCGCCGGTCTCGGCAATTACCTGGCGCGCCGCGCGCTCGATCTCGGCCTCGTCCATCTGGCGCGGCAGATAGCGCTCCAAGATCGCCAGTTCGGCCTCCTCTTGCGCCGCTTGGTTGGCCGCACCCAGGCGGCGATATTCGGCGGCGGCCTCGCGCCGGCGTTTGGCTTCGCGCTGGATCACGCCGACCACCTGGTTGTCGTCGAGGTCATGGTTGGCCCCTGCCTTGCTGGCCTCGGTCAGCGCGGTCTTGACGGCGCGCAGCGCCAGCTTGGCGACCGTATCTTGGGCGCGCATAGCGGTGTGGAGGTCGGCGTCGATCTGGGCCTGCAAGGACATCTGGCCTTCTGTCTTCATGGCTGTTTCCAGTTTCACAATTCCAGTTCAACTGCTTTCAGTGCAATGTTTTCAACCCGGCCCGGTGAACGCACGCCGGCACGCTCATGGCTTATCGTTCTGCTGCTCGCGCTCAAGCTGCCGCTGCAGCCTGTGTTCCGACCAATCGACGATGCGGTCGTGATAGCGCAAAAAGACCAACACAATCCCTGCCAACAGCGCGAAGATCAGCGCCAGTTGCCACCAGGTCAAAAATAGGACGCCTGCGCCCGCCGCCGCGGCGACAAAGGCGCTGGGAACCCGCACGACCAAGGTAATCAGCAGCACTTTGACAAAGGCCACCCGTGACAGCCCGGCCAAAAAAAAGGGCGCATCGCCGGTTGGGCCAAGTAGCAGAATAACCCAGACCAAGGTGCTCGTGCTGTAAGTTATCTTCTCCCAACGGGCCAGACGGGCGCGCCCCACCAACCGCTCGGCCAGCGGCCTGCCGTAGATGCGCGCCAGCCAGAAGGCCAGGGACCCCCCCGCGACCAGCCCGGCTGCGCCCCAAATGCCGCCCCACAAGGCCCCAAACAGAAAACCGGCGGCGAGTTGGACAACATAGCCGGGGATGGGCGCGATCACGATCTGAAGCGCGTTGAGTGCGATCAGCGCCAGCGGGCCGAGCCATCCCAGCTTGGCGACCCAGACGGTGAGTTGTTCAGGGTCTTGGGCCAGCGCCCACAGTTGAGGGCCGAAGAAGACAAAGACGGCGACCAGCGCGATGAGCGCCAAGGCCAGACCCCAGCGTCCGGCTCCCGTCACGGAGACCGTGCCGTCCGGATTGCCGTCCCAGCGGCTATTTCCCTGCATACCACGACCGTTTCTGTCCAATTTCGTGCGCTCATTATACCCGCGCCTGACGACGTGTCAACCGTTCACATGAAGTGCAGCCAGGCCGCGGTTTGATCCCCAGCGCCGCAGGCACTACAATAGGCCAATGTTCTTCGACCAAGCACGCATCTATGTTAAGGCAGGCGACGGGGGCAACGGCGTGGTGGCCTTTCGCCGCGAAAAATTCGTCCCGCGCGGTGGGCCATCCGGCGGCAACGGCGGGCGCGGCGGCAATGTCCTCTTGGTGGTGGACCCGGCGCTCAACACGCTTTCCTCCTACCAGCAGCAGATCCATTATCGCGCGGCGCGCGGCGAACATGGCGGCGGGTCCAACAAGACCGGGGCCAACGGCACCGACCTGCTGCTGCCTGTGCCGCGCGGCACGCTGGTGCGCGATGCCGAAACCGGCGAGTATCTGGGCGACCTCACCCGGCCCGGCCAAACGCTGCTGGTCGCACGCGGCGGGCGACTGGGGCGCGGCAACGCCGCCTTTAAGAGCGCCCGCAACAAGGCCCCGCGGCTGGCCGAAAAAGGCGAGGCGGGCACAGAACGCTGGCTGACCCTGGAGCTAAAATTGGTGGCGGATGTGGGCATCATCGGCGTACCCAACGCCGGCAAGTCCACCCTGCTCAGCGTGGTGAGCGCGGCCAAACCTAAAATCGCCGACTATCCCTTCACCACTGTGGAGCCAAGCCTGGGGGTGGCGGAGGTCGACCACCGCCAGATCGTGCTGGTAGACATCCCTGGGCTGCTCGAAGGCGCGCATGAGGGCGTGGGGCTGGGGCTGGATTTCCTGCGCCATATCGAACGCACGCGCCTTTTGATCCACCTGCTCAACGGCGACAGCCCCGACCCGCTGGGCGACTTCGAGGCGATCAACCAGGAACTGGCGCTCTTTAACCCGGCGCTGGCCGACCGTCCCCAGATCGTGGTCCTCAACAAACTCGACTTGCCCCAGGCGCGTGAACAGTGGCCGGCGGTGCAAAGCGTCATGGAAGCGCGCGGCCTGCCGCATATGGCGATCAGCGCTGCCACGGGCGAGCATGTGCAGGAACTGCTCTATCGTGTGCAGGCGATGCTGGACGAACTGCCGGCTGTGGAGGAAGCGCTGGAGGAGCCGGACGAGGCGGCGCAGTTCGAGATGCCTGCCGACGAAAAGGCATTCGCCATCCACAAGGTGGACGAGGGCGCATGGCAGATCGAGGGCATTGCCATCGAGCGCGCCGCACAGATGACCAACTGGGACTATTATGAGGCGGCCATGCGTTTCCAGCGCATCTTGCGCGCCATGGGCATCACCGACGCACTGCGCGCCGCAGGCGTGGCCGAGGGGGATACCGTCCAGATCGGCGATGTGGAGTTGGTCTGGGGGTTTGACAATGCGTTCAACAGCTGACCGGCTTTTGACATTGGGCCTCCACTCCTGGGCCTTCGGCAGTTGGACCATGAGAACTGACTACTAGAAAAGGAAGCGGCTGTGAGCGAACCGGCGGCCCCCCTGCGCGATCCCGGCTGTGCGCGGATCGGCGTCTTTGGCGGCACGTTTGACCCCATCCACATCGGCCATCTGATCTTGGCCGAGGAAGCCTGGTTTCAACTAAAGCTGGACTGTATCTACATCGTGCCCGCAGGCGACCCGCCGCACAAGCAGGGGGTCGACCTGTCGCCGGTGGAAGACCGGCTGCGCATGTGCGAACTGGCGACCGCCGATATCGACTATATCCAGGTCAGCCGGCTGGATGCTGACCGCCCCGGCCCCCACTATACCTCGGACATGGTGCGTCTGCTGCGCAAGCAGGTGGGGCCGAAAGCCGAGATCTATTTCCTGATGGGGATGGACAGCCTGCGCGACCTGCCGACCTGGCACGAAGCCGCCTGGCTGGTGGAGAACTGCATCCTAGTGGCGCTCAGCCGCCACGACGTCACGCTGGATTGGGAGGAGCTGGAGGCCGCGCTGCCCGGCGTCCACCGCCATGTGATCATCCTCGACATGCCCGAACTGGAGATCGCCAGCCATGTCCTGCGCGCGCGTGTGCGCCGGGGCGAGCCGATCCGCCATCAAGTGCCCAAAGCCGTTGAAGCGTATATCTACGCCCATGACCTCTATCGTGACGGGTCCGCGCCCGGTGACCGGCTCGCGCAAAGTGATAGGGTCGCACAAAAGATGTGAGGGCGGAGAAGCGGCTCAACGTCGCGGCTGGGGCGGGATGGGCACATGGCCGCGCTTGGGGATCATCAGCGTGCGTTTGAACTCGATCACCACTGTGCCGTCTTGGTTATACCCCGTCGTCCGCACCTGTACAATGCCCATATGCGGGCGCGATTTCGACTCGCGCGCCGACAGGATTTCGCTCTGGGCGTAGAGCGTGTCGCCCTCAAAGACAGGGTGGGGCAGGCGCACCTCATCCCAACCCAGGTTGACCGCGCTGCGCGACAGATCCCCCACCGATAGCCCGGTGATCAGCGCCAGCGTAAAGGTCGAATCCACTAGGGGCCGGCCAAACTCGGTCTGGGCGGCGTAGTGGCTGTCGAAGTGGATGGGGTTGTTGTTGACGGTCAACAGCGTAAACCAGATGTTGTCGGTCTGGGTCACCGTGCGCCCGACGGCGTGCTGATAGAGGTCGCCGGGGTGAAAGTCTTCGTAGGCGCGGCCCTGCCAACTGGCGTAGACGGTCATCGCCGCAATCTCGCCTAGGGGTTGGCCGCTTGCGGCGCGGCTGCCTGGTGTTCCGGGTGGCTGGTCAGGCTCAAGATCTGCAGAGCGGTTTGAAACTGCCGGTCTTCGTGAAGCCGGACTTCGCGTGCGCTCAACTCCTCCAACAGCAGTTGGCTGATCATCTCGACAGACGCCTCCTGCTCCACCAGCGTATCCGGCTGGACACCCTGTCCTTTGATCAGGTGGCGTTCGGGGGTGAGCCAGTTGGTGACGCCCAGGCGCAGCACCGACCCATCGCTCAGGCTAAAGGGGCGCAGCACCGTGCCTGTGCCCACGGTCGTCATCCCCACCAGTTTGGCGCGGCCGTTTTCCTGCAGCGCGCCGGCCACGATCTCGGCGGCGCTGGCCGACCCCTGGTTGATCAAGACCACCATGGGGATCTCACGCGCCAGCCCTTCGCCCTGTGCGCGATAGGTCGTCAGGTTGTCCTTGGCATCCTGTTCGTGCAGCACGACCTCGCCTTCGGGCAAGAACTGGCTGGCGACGCGCACCGCCTCCTGCAGATAGCCGCCGGGGTTGTTGCGCAGGTCCAAGAGGATGCCGGCGACGGGCCGGCCTTGCTCTTCCTCTAGCTGCAAAGCGCGCAGGGCGGTACGCAGTTCGCGGCTGGTGTCGCCCGCAAACTGGGTGATCTGCAGATGCACCAAGTCGGTGCCGGGGATGCGTGTCCACACTACGCTCTCGATGTCAATCTTCCCACGGCGGATCGCAACCTCGACCGGTTCCGTGGCGTCGGCGTGCAGGATCGTCAAGACCACGCTGCTGCCTGCCGGGCCGCGGATCAGCCCGATCACCTCCCACTCCTCCATACCGGTGATGTCGGCGCCGTCAACGGCCAATACCGTGTCTCCGGCCAGGATGCCGGCGGCCTCTGCCGGCGAACCGTGGATGGGCGCGACGATGGTAAATTGGCCCTCTTCCGACGAGACATAGGCGCCGATGCCCTCAAACGAGCCTTCGAGCGCGCTTTCCTGCTGGCGCGCGACATCCGGGGCAAAAAAGACCGTATGGTTTTCGTCGCCCAGTGTGTCCAACATGCCCTGAATCGCGCCGTAAGTCATAGCCTGATAGTCGATGCGGTCCTGGTCGACAAAGTATTCGCGCACCAAGTCCCACACTTCCCAAAAGACGGCGAACTCGGCGGGCGTCTCGCCCTGGGCCTTGACCTGAGCATAGACCTGGCGGCCCTGGAACCCGGTGATATTGCCCGCCACAAAGGCTGCGGACATCAACAGCGCGATCGTCAGACCGCCGGCGATTCGCTTGGCAAACGATGCTCTCATGGCAGTTCAACCCTGGTGAACGTTTTTACTCTCTCCTCATGCAACGCCGGCAAAAGGATGATAGAGTAGACAGTATAGCGCACGCGTGGCGGCACAGGGAACCGGCGTCTATCCTGCACGGCGACAGATAAGCCGATAGACCCATAGCCAGAACGGTCAATGCGCCGGTATCGGCTACATGCTTGAATCCTGTATGCATAAATCGTGAGAGATATACTACAGATGGGGGGATCTTCCAAGTATAGACTACGCAGCATACCCTACACAGCACACCCGATACAGCGTGCATATGCAGCCATTTGTGACTGGCGTTACAATCTATACTATGTTAAAATAGGCTGTCTCGATGTTTCGCCGCCTGTTACGCCAACCGCGTCGATGCCAGTTCCAGCCGGTTGCGATGCCAATGCAAATCCTATAAGCTCATCACCTCAGACCCGGTTCGTTGTGCGCCCGTGCCGATCGCAGTAGCGTTCAACTCTCTACGGTGATCCACATGCCTACACAGTCGCGGCGAATCCACAGCCGGATCGGCAAAACACGCCGATATCGTATCCGAGCGCAGCCACCAATCCCAGGACGTATGGACTCAAGCACACTCGAAGAAACCACCCCAGCGCTAGCAGCGGTAGCCAGAGACGCGATTCCCGACATTGTGATCGGGCGGCTGCCTGTCTACCTACGCACTTTGAAGCTCTTGGCGGCGGAGGGGCACGAAGTGGCCTCCAGCCAGGAATTAGGCGAACGCCTGGGGATCAGTTCGGCCCAAATTCGCAAGGACTTGAGCCACTTTGGCGAATTTGGCAAACAGGGCACAGGCTACAACGTCGCCTATCTTTGCAAGCAGTTGGAGAAGATCCTCAAGGTCGATTGCATCTGGCCGGTCGTGCTGGTGGGCGCCGGCTACCTGGGCCATGCCCTGGCCGCCTATAACGGGTTCGAGAACCGCGGCTTTCGCATTGTCGCCGCCTTTGACAACGACCCCAAGAAGATCGGGCTGCGGTTGGCCGATTCGATCGAGATCGAGCCGGACTCCAACATTGCGGCCAACGTCGCCCAGCATAAATGCCAGATTGCCATCATGGCCGTGCCGGCGGAGGTCGCGCAAGGGGTAGCGGACATGCTGATCGAGGCGGGCATCAAGAGCATCCTCTGCTATGCGCCGATCACCTTGAACGTGCCCAAAGAAATCCGCGTCGAGTATATCGACCCGGTCGTCCAGATCCAGCACATGACCTTCTATCTGGACAAGGGCTGCCTCGAATAGATCTCGAAGAGATCTCGCTGCGGGCCTAGCTCAAGGGCTTCTTGCGCGGCAGCCCTTGCCCGCGCGGGTAGCGGTCGGGCGTGGGTGCGACCTTCTTGATCAACAGCACAAAACGCTGCTCGCCCAGCAGCGGCACCTGCACCGGCGCCAGCCGCACCGTCTCACCGCCCAAAGTCTCGATGGCCTTGCGCGCCTCGACAAACTCCTGCGGCGCGCCCGCCCCCTTATAGACCACCACCAGCCCGCTGCGCCGCGCCATGGGCAGCAGATATTCGGCCAGCGTGTTGAGCGGGGCCACGGCGCGCGCCGTCACCAAGTCATATTGGCCGCGGTGGCTGGGGCTGCGCCCCAACTCCTCGGCGCGGCCCTGCACCACCTCCACCCCGCGCAGCCCCAGCCGCGCCACGACCTGCCGTAAGAAGCTGATCTTCTTGCCGGTCCCATCCATCAAGGTCAATTTGAGTTGGGGCGCGACGATCTTGAGCGGGATGCCGGGAAAGCCTGCGCCCGTCCCCACGTCGACCAGATGGCGCGGGGTGGCGGGCGGCAGCGTGTCGCCTACTTCCTCGGCGATCAAAGGCAGGGCCGCCAGCGAGTCGAGAAAATGCTTGACCTGCACCTCCTCATAGCCGGTGATGGCTGTCAGGTTGAACTTGGCGTTGGCTTCGACCAGTTCCTGACAATAGACCTCGAACTGGGCCACTTGCAGCGGCGTCAGCGGGATGCCGAGCGTGCGGCAGCCCGACTGCAGGGCCTGCATCTGCTGTGCCGGGTCAAACGATTCGGGCGGCGTAAAGCCGCGCGGCGGTATCTCCATCAGCATCCAATCATCAACAGCCAGGTAATCGCAGCCGGCTAATAGCGGGTGAGGGCGGCGATCTTGCCCAGCTTGGCCAGACCGTCATGGTGGTCAAGGATCGTTACGCCGATGCCCTGGCCCATGGCGCGGCGCAGCACGCTTTCGACGGCGTCGGGCAGTTCTTGCACACGGCCGCTGCCCAGCTCTTTGTCGTCGCCCAGGTCGAGCAGGATATAGCCGCTGTCGACAAAGCGATAGGCGGGCTGGGCGAAGCCTTCCAACACGACCACATGCTGGGCGCGGCCATCTTGGACGGCGGTCAACGTCTCGGCCAGCCCGGCGACGGCGTTGCCGCCCTTATGCACGGCGGTGACGACCTGGTCGGTCACGGCCTGGGCCTCTTCGTCGGCGGCCTGGCGCGCGCGCTTGAGCGCCTTGTCGCTGATCTCGGTGGGGGTGGCATTGGCGCTGGCCGCCAAACGTCCCACGACCATCGAGCGCAGCCGGTGGCTGAGTAACTCCTGGAAGCGGGCAGTGTTCTTCTCGGTACCTGCCAATAGCAGCCGGCGCGTCCGGTTGGCGCGATAGAAATCTTCGGCCAGTTCGGCGGCTTCCTGCAGGTTCTGCTGGGCCACGTTGGCCTCATGGCGCTGATAGCGCGAGGCAGACCAGCCGCCGGCCTTGTGCAGCTTGACCTCCTCGCCCAGATGGCCCTCGGCGTTTTCCAGCACCCCCATATTGAAGACATAAAGGCGCGCGCCCTCCTGGTCGACATGGATCACGCCGCAGCGCTCGTAGGTGTCCATCAAGGTGGCAAGCTGGCGCACATAGGCGCGCCGCCCCACAAAGACGGCATCGTCCACCGGCACCATATAGCTCTTGGCCCACCAGAAATCCTTGGCGGCGCAGCTAAACATGACCAAGCTGCGCCCCTGGCGGTTATAGCCCATCTCCAGATAGTTCTGCATGCGCTTCTGGTCTTCGGGCGCAGCGCCTTGGGCCTGGTTGAGCAGGTTGCGCAGCGCCAGCTTATATTTTTCCACCGAGCGGCGGCTGGGGTCCACGTTGAGATAGAGGCTTAACACCGGCGTCTGGCTGTCAGTCTCAAACTCAATGGCCTGGCGGACATCGGCGTCGACAAACATGATCCCTCCTAAAGATGCGTACAGAGAGGATGAGATGGGCCGGAGGCGGCGCACAAGGGACAGGTGCGCGGGCGACAAACGGGTAGCCTAAACTGGGGGTAAGCGGTCGCAGGGCGCTTACCCATCGGTCCTCGTCTGTCTAGGCGAAGTGGCAAGGTAGACAACCCCCGTCCCGCCGGAGAGTCCATACCAAGGTAACATGAAGCCCCTGGCCTGTCAACCGAACGGCAAAGGGCCGATCGGCGGCATCACGCCGCCGCAGCTTTGAGCGTCTCGGCGGCGCGGGCGGCGCGTTCATTCAAGAAATCGCCATAGGCCAGCAGGTGTGCGTTGGGCGTAAAAGTCGCCTGGCGCACGGTGGCGTCGGCCAGGACCCCGCGCCGCGCCAGCAGCCGTTTTTCGACGTGGTGAAACAACTCCATATTCTGCAGGCTGAACATCAACTGCGGCGCGACCTGCTCAAACAGATCCATCGCCGCGCCCATCTGCCCCGCCTGCGCCTGCTGCCAGATATGCGCCAACACGTCGGCCAGACCCAGACCGGGCATGATGCCGCAGATGCCCTGGGAGGCAAGCTCCAGCATATACAGCCCGCCCCAGCCTTCCAGCACGCCCACGGCATCGCCGGTTGCGGCGCGGATCGCGGCCACCTTGTCGCCCATCAGCGGCTCTTCGAGCTTGATATAGGCGAAATTGGGGCACATCTCCACCAAGCGCGCGCAGAACTCCGCGCCCACGGTCGGCCCGTTGGGGTTGAAGTCTTGGATCAAAATAGGCACACTCACCGCCTTGCAGATCGTGGCGCAGTAGGCGAGCAGGTCGTCCGGCCCCAAGGCAAAGAGGCGCGGGATCGCAAACGAGATCAGGTCCGCGCCCAGGTCTACGTGCCGCCGCGCCAGGCCGGCGGCGGCTTTGGCCGAAGGGTGGTTGGACTGCGCGATCACGGGCACGCGGCCCCTGGCGTGGCGCACCGCTTCCTGTACCGCCAGCAGCCGTTCGGCCTCGGTCAGCTTATAGAATTCGCTGGCATAGGCGGGCAGACAGATGGCGGCCGCGCCTGCATCGACGGCGAAGTTGACCAGCCCGGCCAGCGCGCCGGGATCAACCTCTTCACTGCCGGCGCGAAACGGGGTCGGGATGATCGGCACAACGCCGCGCAGCCGCGGCTGGGCATCGGGCGTAGGGTGGGGCATAGCGGCGCTCCTGTCTTGTGTGGGTTCGCCCGGCAGGGACGAGGATGATCACAGAATCTATACTAGAGCGCAGCGCGCCCGCTGAATGCGCTAGACCAGGATCATAGCGCGGAAGATGCAGTCCATCAGGCGCATGTCCTCCAGCGTGTCCCGCCCGCTGGAGAGCGGCGTCACGCCGTCACGCACACAGGCGATAAACTGCTCGGCCTGGCGCTGGAAGGCCCAGCCGATGGGCGGGAGGATCTCTTCACGGCGCGCCTCTTTGCCGGTGGGGCTGATATAGACCTCGACACGCCCGCGGCCCTGGCGGTTGAGCGGCGACGGCGTAAAGAGTTTGACCGCGCCCTGCTCAAAATAGAAGCTGGTCTCCTCTTCCCACTGGTGCGAACGCATCGAACCGGCGGATAGCTCCACGATCACCCCGTCCTCGCCGCTGAGCAGCGCCGTATGCATCAAGCGTTGGTCACGGCGGCCCAGCGCGGCCTGCACGGTCAAGCGGCCTGGATAGAGAAAACGCACCAGGTTGATATTGTGCGCCACAATGTTGAGATAATTCTGGAACTGGCGGCCCTGCTCGGCGTCCATGCCCGCTGGATAGACAGGCGCAAAGCCGGGGTCGTCGGGCACGCTCTCCTGCGTTGTGATGGGCGGCAGCGCCTCCTGCACCCAGTCGCCGCCATAGCAGTGGGTATGGATGCGGCGCAGGCTGCCCAACTCCCCGCCGGCCGCATAGGCGTGCAGCCGTTCACGCGCCGCCAGAACGCTGGGGTCATAGCGTTTCATCAGCCCCACCATCAGGATCACGCCGGCGGCGTCCGCCGCGGCCTGCATCGCCTCGGCTTCCTCCAGCGACCCGGCCATCGGCTTTTCGACAAAGACATGCTTGCCCGCAGCTAACAGCGGGATCGCCACATGGCCGTTGCGCAGATGGGGCTGGCTGGCGACCACGGCCTGCACCTCCGGGTCGGCGGCCAGTTCATGGTGGTCGCGATAGACTTTGGGGACAGCAAAGGCGGCGGCCACGCGGCGCGCCAGTTCGGGCCGCGGCTCGGCCAGCGCCACCACCTGGCAGTCAGAGCGGCCCGCATAGTTGCGCAGATGGGCCACCTGGCCCATATAGCCCACCCCGGCAAAACCAATGCGTACAGGGTTCACAGGGAGACCTCCCAATCGGTGCTGCGGTGTAGTGGTTGGGGCAGAGGATGGGCGGCAGCGCGCGCCAGGGCACAGAGACGCTAACAGATCGTGCCGTCGTCGTCGATGTAGCAGGCGTCCATTTGGAAGCGCCGCCAGCGTTCGACCTCTTGGCCCAGGTCGCCCAAATAGGCTTCGAGTTCGGCCTGGCCGCTGATCACGCGGCCGTCGTCCACAATCGCGGGCAGCGGCGTGCCGTTGAGCGGCGAAGGATGGTCTGCGTCTACCGTGACCACGCGGTGCGCCACCACCAGTTCGGCCAGCTTCGCTTGGATGGCTGCGCCCTGGGCGCTGTCTGCACGGCGGAACAATTCAATCATGCGCAAGACTCCTTTCTCGCGTCCTCGGCCCAACCGGTCAGTTTGCGGCCTGGGCCTGCGACTCGCGGGCCAGATACGCCACCACGATGATGCGGTGCGTGTTGTCGTTGCGCGGCCAGCAACTGACCAGGGTCAAGCGGTCGTCATCAAACGGGCCGATCCAGCGGGCGTTGGCGATGCGCTGCTCCGGTTTGGCGTGGGTCTCCGGCACGACCATCACACGCTCCACCGTATAGGTATAGCGTTTGCCGCCCGACCAGACCACCGCCTTATCGCCCTGCCTGAGTTGGTCCAGTTCGCGAAAGACCGCGCCCAAGATGTTGTTGTGGCCGCTCATGACCACATTGCCGCCTGTGCCGGGCAGCGCGCTGTTTTTGTGCCAGCCTGCGGCATACTCGGCCACATCCCATTCAGAGAAAATCTGCCCTTCGACATCGGTCGCCGGATGCCAGCCCAACTCGACCACAGGGATATCGACGTCGATGGCGGGCAGTTCCAGCCGATAGGGATGGGGCACGGCGTCCTGTACGCCCGCGGGCGCGTGCGCGCCGATGGGCGGGGCCGGTTCAGGTTCGGACGTGCCGCAGGCCGCCAGCAGCGGACCGGCGACCAAGACGACCAGCAGACGGCGGCGTGTCAGCCGGTAGGATGAGGCAGAGAATCGACGGCGCATAAGTGCTCACTTGCTAAACGACAACAGATCGCTTTTACCAGTATAGCGCAACCGCACCTGTAGATGCGTGTGCCCGCATCCGGACATTCCTAGCGCAGCGGCTGTTCGATGCGCACAATGATCTCCCGATTCACGCTACGGTGATTGGCCTCGGCAGCCTGTTTTAGCGCCAAGTACAGATCATCTGGAATATTCTTGACGGTAATTGTTGCCATACATCCTCCGCATACTTTCACACAACGGCATCATTTTGGTTCCGTTATGGTTCCATTATGGTGTGTACGCCGGCGTTTTTCAACTCAGGTGAAGGTTACGGTGCGGGCAGACGACGCCCCTGCGCCTCGGCGCTGATGCGCGCAATCGGGCCGCCCACCGGCGCCAGCACCGCCGTAAAGGTCGTGGTCCCGCCGCGCGGCACCACGTTATGCTCCGGCTCTACCTGGCGCATGGCGATCACCCGGTCGAGCGGGTCATAGGCGGTCAGCACCACCTGCACGCTCACCGCTTCCTCCGGCCCTGTATTGCGCACAACGCCGGTCACGGTGTAGGAGGCGTAGCGTTCACTCTCGGTCTGCACTTCCTCGACGGCCAAGTCGCGATAGTAGCTGCCCACATAGGCAGGCACTGCGCTTACCGGATAGGCCTGGAACTGCTCAAACTCGCCCGGCTCCTCGCCAAAGAGGATGGCAAACGGGGCGCGCTCCTCGACATCTACTAAGTCGAGCGCCACCAGCCCTTGGCCCTGAGCCACGCTCCCCCCCTGGGCGTCCAGCAGGGTGACGCCGACGCGCACCTGCTCCAGCGCCGTGCCGCTGTTGTTATAGACCTCGCCCATCACCCACAGCCCGCCGATGGCGTTTTCGGTGAAGTGCAGATGTTCCACGGTCACGGGCAGCGGCGTCGGCGTGGGGGTGGCGTCGACGGCGACCTCGTCTTCCTCCTCACGCGGGATGATCAACTGCTGGCCGATCTGCAGCGTGCGCGGGTCGAGAATACCGTTGGCTTCCTGCAACGTCGAGACGCTGATGTTAAAGCGGTCGGCGATAGTCAGCAGGCTCTCACCCGGCTGAATGGTATAGATGACCGGCGTCGGCGTGACGGTCGGCGTCGGCGTCGGCGCAGGAGTATAGGGCGCAGGGGTCGTGGTCGGCTCGTCGGTGGCGCTCACCACGGCGATGCCGATGGTGGGAGTCGGCTGCGGGGTGGGCGTGGGCGTCACGGTGATGACCTGCCCGCAGCCTGCCAGGATCGCCAGGAGTCCGGTCCCAACGGCAATGGCCCAGCGCCGCGGCGCACTTGCTTGCATTTGCTCTGAATTCATATAGACTGCAAGTATATCACAGAGCCAAGGGAGAACCGCCATGAAGATTGCAGTCTTCTCCGACAGCCACGACCAGATCGCCCATGCCGAAGCCGCCCTGAGCGCGGCCAATGCCGCCGGAGCCGGTATGCTGATCCACTGCGGCGACTTATGCGCGCCGTTTATCGTCGACCTGTTGGGCCGCCGCTTCGCCGGGCCGATCCATATCGTCTTTGGCAACAACGACGGCGATGGTCGCTTGTTGCAGGTGATCGCCGACCGCTTTTCGCAGATCACGCTGTGGGGCATCTATGCCGAGTTGACGGTAGAAGACCGTGCCCTG
>JADLFO010000036.1 GCA_020845455.1 Caldilineaceae bacterium | reverse complement strand
TTCTGCGCGGCCTGCTAGACACGCCATCCCCGGCCGCGTTTTTGCACACAGAGCCAACGCGTGAAGCCGCGGCTTGTCCGCAGCGTGCAATCTACGTCCACCGGAACCATTCATCGAAAGGAGCTACGCGATGCGCAGATGGGTGTTGATGGCTGTGGCCTCTGTTCTTTGGGTGTTGGCCGCCTGTGTCCCTGCGGCCGCACCCGCCGAACCGGCGGCAGAAGGCGGCGGCGAGGCTGCCGCGCCCGCAGGCGAGAAGATGCTGCGCTTTGGCATCAACGCGGCAGACCTGGGGTCGTTGGACCCTCACTACGCGTCGTCCACCAATGACCGCACCGTGGTCAGCATGGTTTTCAACGGGCTGATCCGCTACAAGCCCGGCGAAGCGCCCCAACTGGAGCCGGACCTGGCGACCGCCATCCCAGAGCCGGAGATCGTGGACGGCAAACAGGTCTGGACCTTTACGCTGCGCGACGACGCTATGTGCCAGGCGGGGCCGCAGAGCGAAGCCTACCCGCTGACCGCCGCCGACGTGGTCTATTCGCTCACCAAGGCGGCCAACCCCGAACGCTCGGCCTTTGCGGGCGAATATTCGGGGATGACCTTTGAGAAGGTCGACGACCTGACCGTCAAGGTGACGGTAGAAACGCCGCTTTCGCCCAGTCTTTTCCTGCCCAAGTTTGCCGACTATGCGGGCGGCTTTATCGTCTGCAGCCAGGCGGCGGAGGCGATGGGCGACGAGGCGATCAAGACTCACCCCGTGGGCACAGGGCCGTTTGTGTTTGAGAGCTACACGCCGCAAGACCGTGTGCGGCTGGTCGCCAATGAGGATTATTTCCGGGGCCGGCCCAAGCTCGACTCGGTCGAAGTGCGCTATATGCCCGACATCAGCAGCCGCGAACTGGGGCTGCGCGCCGGGGAACTGGACGTGATCTCCGGGCTGGACGAGGCGCAGTGGATCGAGGCGACCAACGGCAAAGATGGGCTGCTGGTGGATGTCTTTGGCGTGGGCGAGGTGGTGACGATCCATCTCAATATGACCGTGCCGCCGCTCGACAACCCCGACGTGCGCAAGGCCATCGCCTATGCGCTGGACCGTGACGAGTTCCTGGCGCTCTATGGGCCGGGTGTGGCGGCCAACGTCTATTCGCCTGTGCCGGAGATGTTTATGGCGGGCGGGCTGACGCAGGCCGAGGTCGAGGAACTGGGGCTTGACTACAGCTATGACCCGGACAAGGCCAAGCAACTGCTGGCCGACGCAGGGCTGGCCGACGGCTTTGACCTGACGGTGGTCAGTTCGGAGTCGGGGCAGTATCGCAAACCGTATGAGAGCATGCAGGCGCAGTTGTCCGAGGTGGGGATCAACCTCACCGTCAACATTGTGGATCACGCCACCATGCACGCCCAGATCCGTGAGGATGTGAACCCGATTGTGGTCTATGCCGCCTACCGGCCCAATGCCGACGCCTATCTGACCCGCTTCTATCACTCGGATTCGATCGTCGTGACCGGGGCCAAGCCGGATACCAACTTCTCGCACTACGACCAGATCGACGACCTGATCGAGCAGGCGCGGGCCGAGACCGACCCGGCGGCGCAGGTAGAACTGTGGAAGCAGGCGCAGATCAAGATTCTGCAAGATATGGTGTCGCACACGTTGATGTATCAGAACCAGGTCTATGCGCGCAATGAGGCGGTGGACTATGGGCATCCGCTGGTGGCAGTGTTGAACCTGAACCCGCAGATCACCGAGTTGACCGATATCAAACGGTAGCGGCGCTCGGAGAGGGATCGATATATGCAGCATCGTAGCGGCGGTATTGTACCGCCGATGCGTCCAGCCCCAGACTGGCGGTTGGAAAACCGCCGCTACGACTTTGCGGCTTTGCGGTAAAGAGTTTCGGTGGAGAGGAGGTCGTTTTGCTGGTCTATATCGTGCGCCGGCTACTCCTCTCGGCGCCGACGCTGCTGGCGGTGTTGACGTTGGTCTTTGTGATCGTGCGCGTGCTGCCCGGCGACCCGGCTCAGGCCGCGCTGGGCGACTATGCCTCACAGGAGGCGGTGGAGGCGCTGCGCGCGCGCATGGGGTTGAATGCGCCGCTGGTCGTGCAATATAGCCGTTTCTTGGGCGATCTGGTGCGCGGCGACCTGGGCCGCTCGTTGATCACGGGCAAGCCGGTGGCCGAACAGATCGCCTTTGTGCTGCCCTATACGCTGCAGTTGACGCTGGCCTCGATCCTGCTGGGCATCGTCTTGGGTGTGCCGCTGGGGATTGTGACGGCGCTGCAGCGCAACGGCTGGGTGGACTATCTGGGGCGAGTCTTTTCGTTGGCCGGGCTGTCGGTGCCCGCCTTCTATCTTGGCATCTTGCTCATGCTGGTCTTTGCCGTGGAGCTAGGCTGGTTTCCGGTGGTGGGTGCGGGCGACCCCAGCCGGCCGGGGAGTCTGCTCTATCATCTGGTGCTGCCCGCCTTCTCGCTGGGGCTGATCATGACCGCCTATGTGACACGCATGACGCGCTCGGCTATGCTCAACATCTTGAGCGAGGACTATGTGCGTACGGCGCGCGCCAAGGGGCTGGATGAACGGGTGGTGCTGGTGCGCCATGCGCTGCGCTCGGCGCTGATCCCGATCGTCTCGATCGTCGGCATCTTCGCCGTGAGCCTGATCGGCAGTTCAGTGATGACCGAGATTGTCTTTTCGCGGCCAGGGTTGGGCAAGCTGATGGTGGGCGCGATGAAACAGCGCGATTACACCATGCTCCAGTCGATCATGGTGGTCTATGCGCTGATGATCGTCGTGATCAATCTGGTGGTCGACCTGATCTACGGCTGGGTCGACCCGCGCGTGCGGCTGAGCTAGGGCGCGGCTGGTTGGTTAGGAAGAGAGTATGCAGAGCGCACAGACGTTGAACCTCGCCCAACCGCAGGCGCGCAGCGTAAGCCCACGCCGGCGCATGTGGCGCACCTTTACGCGCAACCGCGCCGCCGTGCTCGGCCTGGTGATGGTGCTGATCGTGGCGGCGGCGGCGCTGGCCGCGCCGCTGCTCTCGCCGCATGACCCGATCAAGCAGGAGGCGCGCGAGCGGCTCTCCCCGCCCAGCGACCTGCATCCGCTGGGGCAGGACGACTATGGCCGTGACATTCTGTCGCGGCTGATCTACGCAGCGCGTGTCTCGCTGCTGGTGGGCGTGCTTTCGGTGTTGTTGGGCGGCACGCTCGGTACGTTGATGGGGTTGGTGGCGGCCTATCGCGGCGGCGCGGTGGAAAATGTGATCATGCGCGTGGTGGATACGATGTTAGCCTTCCCCGACCTGATCACCGGGCTGCTGGTGCTGGCGGTCTTGGGCGCGGGGCTGGACAAGATGATCATCGCGATTGGGCTGGTGATCTCGCCGAGCTTTGCGCGGCTGGCCCACGCGCCGACGCTGGCGCTGCGCGAGAAGGACTTTGTCAACGCCGCACGCTGCGTCGGCGTGAGCGACCTGCGTATGCTGCGGCTGCACATTCTGCCCAACATTCTGGGTGAACTGTTGGTGATGAGCAGTCTGTGGACGGCTTCGGCGATCCGCATCGAGGCCAACCTGAGCTTTATCGGGTTGGGGGTTGCGCCGCCCACGCCTACCTGGGGGCAGATGATCCGCGACGGGACGATGCACCTTTCCACATCGCCTTGGTTCTCGATCTATCCGGGTCTGGCGGTGCTGTTTACGGTGTTGGCCTTTAACCTGCTGGGCGACGGGCTGCGCGATGTGCTCGACCCCAAGCTGCAAGCGTAGATCACCTGCCCACAAGCCCCCTGCAAGGGGGCGTTGTTTTTTAGCCTGGAGACTTTAGCTCCGGGACCTCCGAGACCCGTACGGTCACCGGCTCGGCCGGCAGCCGCGTGATGCTGCTGCGGAAGCGCCGCCAGAGCAGGAGGGCATTGACCGGCGATGTAACCAGGAACGCGCCCCAGATCGTCGCCAACCCGCCTCCCAGCCAGGTATTGAGCAGCCCACCCAAGATTACCGCCACCCAGATGCTGGTCGTCCCCACGCGCAGCGGGTACTGCGAGTCGCCGGTGCCGCGCAGCGCGCCGGCCTGCACCATGTTGATCGCCATAAACGGCTGCGTGAGCGCGATGGCGCGCAGACCGGCCGCGCCTTGAGCCATCACCTCCGGGTCATCGGTGAAGATGCGCAGCACCAGTTCGGGAACGGCGAAGAAGACGACGCCGAGCGCGCCCATCCAGATCGCGGCCCAAGTGGTGGCGATGCGCGCCACGGCCTGCCCTTCGTGATAGTGTCGCGCGCCGACGCTCTGGCCTACCAGCGCGGTGGCCGCGATCGCGAAGCCCAGGCCGGGCAAAAAGGAGATGGACATGGCGTTCATGGCGATGCGGTGTGCGGCCAGCGCCAGCGTGCCCAGATGCGCCACGATGATCGACATGCTCAGAAAGGCCACGGAGTTGAGCATCTGCTCGGCGGCGGCGGGGATGCCGATCTTGAGGATTTGGCGCGCCAGCGTAAAGTCGGGCAGCCAGCCGCCCGCCCCGCGGATGCTGACGCCGTTGACGCCGCGCCACATGACGGCAAAGAGGATGCCAAAGCCGATGGCGCGCGCCACAAAGGTGCCCCAGGCGCTGCCCACAGCGCCCAGTTCCGGCATCCCCAGCGCGCCGAAGATTAGCGCATAGCCGACGACCACATTGATGACGTTGGCAAGTAGGCTGATGACCATGGGCGTGCGCGAGTCACCCACCCCGCGCAACACCCCGCCGCCCAAGAGCGACAGCGTGAGTACAAACACGGTGCCCATGGTGACGCGCAGATAGTCAATGCCAATGGCGGTGACCTCCGGCTCCATGCCGAAGATGCCGATCAACGGTTCGGCGGCGAAGAGACCGATCAGCACCAGCGGGATCGAGATAAACAGGCTCCACACCAACGACTGTTTGGCAAGCTGCGAGGCGCGCTGCAAGTTGTGCGCGCCATAGGCCTGTGCCACCAGCACAGAACTGCCGACCGAGGTAGCGCTGAGCGCTGAGATGACAAAGAACATCAGTTGGATGGCCGCGCCCACGCCGGCCAATGCTTCCGGCCCCAACCGGGCCACCATGACCGTATCGGCGATGCCCAGCAGCGTCTGCATAAAGTTTTCGCCGATCACCGGCCAGGCCAGGTCGATCACGCGGCGGCGCAGCGCCGGCTGGTCGACAGCCGGGGCCGATCCTGCGCTCGGCGCTCCGGCTAGGGGCGGCTCCAATACAGCTTCGGCTGGCGAGAGTTCTCCGGACATGGTGGGTCCTATCTGCGGTACGGATGCTACACACGGGTGTTACATGAAATGGCCGGGCGCGCCCCGGCCATGGTCTGGTTTTCTAGCTAAGGTGACCCACTATAGCAGAGGGTTGGGGGGCGATCAAATATGCAGGTGAATGGTGTGGGGTTGACTGTAGAGCGTGGGCGAAGAAGGGAGCGCTGAAGGGGCGGGCAAAGAAAAGGTGCGCCTAGCCGGGCGCACCTGAGAGCACTGACATCTCATATCCGCTGCGGTCTCGCTCAGGCCGCAGCATGCACAATCGGTTGGGCGGCCACCTTGCGCGGCGCCACTTGGCTGGTGAAGGGGCGCACCGGTTGGCTTTCCCGGATCAGCGGCGTGCTTTCGACTGGCAACTGCTCCTCCGGCAGTTCGGCAACGACGACGCTGTTCTGCGAACCGTAGGTGTTGGTGGCGTACCCGTCGGCATGAGAATCGGTGCGCCACTGCCCGTCGATCAGATAGCGAAATTCATACCGTCTGCCCATCGGCAGATCGAGCGTGGCCTGCCAGACCCCATTACGGTCCTGGCGGAGCGGAAGGTCGCTTTTGCTCCAGTTGTTGAAGTCGCCCGTCAGATAGATACGGTCTGCCCAGACACAGGACGGCAACTCAAAGGTCACACGTACATGGCCTGGATAGACCGATCTCGCCTTGCGGATCATCGCCATACCTCCTTCTGCCGGAAACAGCCGAATCAGCACCAAACCGAAACTGTCACATCGAAACTGTCAATGAAAGGCCTGCGGCCTCCTCCGCCTCGCGTGGGGGGGCGTCTGCTGTCTATATCAGGGAGACCCACAGTATAGCAGATCTTCCTTAAGCGAGGATTAACATTGTCCGGCGCTGAGTTAACGCAGTTTAAGCGTATGATGAACGCCGCCAACGCGAACCATAGGCTGATAGGGTTGCCTTAGTTTAACTGATCGAAAGGTGGGGCGGAAGGGACAATTGTCCCTATTTTCAAACCTGTTCTTTTGTGCGCTTCGCACAAAAGAACAGCGGCGAGGGCGTTTCCCTCACCGCTGTTTTTGGGTCAAATGCGCGCTCATGCGCCAGGTCGCTCACCCGGCGACAATGTTCACCAGTTTGTCGGGCACAACCACCACCTTGCGCACGCTTTTGCCGTCCAGCCAGCGACGCACATTCTCCAGCGCCAGCGCCTGGGCCTCAATGGTCTGGCGGTCGGCGCCGGGTGCGACGACCAGCTTGTCGCGCACCTTGCCGTTGACCTGGACGACGATGGCGATCTCGTCCTCGCTGGCCTTGGCCGGGTCGCCCTGCGGCCAGCGCTGCAGGTGGACGCTCTCTGTGTGGCCGCGGCGATGCCACAGCTCCTCGCTGATGTGGGGGAAGAGCGGGGCCATCATGCGCAGCAGCGCGTCGACGGCCTCCTCCCAGATCGGGGTCCCCACCACCGGCGTCTCCTTGGTGCGGATCATCAGGTTGTTCAGTTCCATCAGGGCGGCGATGGCCGTGTTGAAGCGGAAACTCGCCATGTCGTCGCCGACCTTGATCAAGGTCTGGTGCAGCTTGCGCTCCAGGCTGCGCGCCATGTCGCCCGGGTCCCCGCTCTTGGCAGGATCCCCCTTGGCCGGGCGCGGCGGGTCGACCACCACGTTCCAGACGCGCGCCAGGAAGCGATACACGCCTTCGATGGCGCTGGGGTCCCACGGCCCGCCCAGATCCCACGGCCCGATAAACATCAGATAGCCGCGCACCGTGTCTGCGCCATAGCGCGCTACATAGTCGTCGGGGTTGACCACATTGCCCCGGCTCTTGGACATCTTCTCGCCGTCCGGCCCCAGCACCATGCCCTGGTTGAACAGCCGCAGCATCGGCTCGTCAAAGTCGACGATGCCCAGGTCTCGCAGCGCCTTGGTGAAGAAGCGCGTGTACAGCAGGTGCATGGTGGCATGTTCGATGCCGCCTGTGTACTGATCCACCGGCAGCCAATAGTCGCCCTTCTCCGCGTCCCAGGGCATATCGTCGGCATGGATCGGCTGCCCGGCCTTCCAGTAGGGCGAGACATAGGCATAGTGATACCAACTGGAGCACATGAAGGTGTCCAGGGTGTCGGTCTCGCGTTCGGCGTCGCCGCCGCACTGCGGGCATTGGACATAGCGAAAGCCCTCATGATACTTCAGCGGGCTTTCACCGGTCGGCTTGAATTCGGCGTCGTCGGGCAGCAGGACGGGCAGGTCCTCATAGGGGACCGGCACGGTGCCGCAGCGCTCGCAGTAGATGATCGGGATCGGCGCGCCCCACATGCGTTGGCGGCTGATCAGCCAGTCGCGCAGCCGGTAGTTGACGGCGCGCTTGCCGCGGCCGGTGGCCTCCAGCCAGCCGATCACCTTGCCGATGGCCTCACCCATGGGCGTGCCGTCGAACGCTCCGCTGTTGACCATGACTCCCTCGGTCTTGGAGGTATAGGCTTCGTTCAGCGGGCCGGCGCTGCCGTCGGGGTCGCTGATCACGCGTCGGATCTCGATGCCGTACTTGGCGGCGAATTCGAAGTCGCGCTCGTCGTGGGCGGGCACGGCCATGATCGCGCCCGTGCCGTAGCCCATCATCACATAGTCGGCGATCCAGATCGGGATGCGCTCGTCGTTGACCGGGTTGACGGCGTAGCCGCCAGTAAAGACGCCGGTTTTCTCCTTGTCGGCGGCGGCGCGCGTCACCTCGTCCATGCGCGCGGCCTGGGCTTGATAGACCTCGACCTGGTGGCGCATCCCGGCGGAGGTCACCTGATCCACCAGCGGGTGTTCGGGGGCCAGCACCATAAAGGTCGCGCCCCACAGCGTATCGGGCCGCGTAGTAAAGACGACCAGCGGGTCGCCCGCTTCTGTGTGGAAGGTGACTTCAGCGCCTTCGCTGCGCCCAATCCAGTTGGTCTGCATGACCTTGACCCGTTCGGGCCAGTCGATGGTCTCCAGCCCGTCGATCAGTTCGTCGGCATAGTTGGTGATGCGGAACTTCCATTGGTTCAGTTCCTTTTTGATCACCGGCGTGCCGCAGCGCTCGCAGCGGCGATCTTCCCCCCAGACCTGCTCGCGCGCCAGCGTGGTCTGGCAGTTCGGACACCAGTCCACCGGCGAGAATTCGCGATAGGCCAGCCCGGCGTCATAGAACTTGCGGAAGAACCATTGGCTCCACTTGTAATACTCCGGGTCGCAGGAGATGGCCTCATGATCCCAAGCCCACATGGCCCCCATCTGGCGCAGTTGGCCGCGCATGCGTTCGATGTTGGCATAGGTCCACGTTTTGGGATGGATGCCGTGTTTGATGGCGGCGTTTTCGGCGGGCAGCCCAAAGGCGTCAAAGCCGATGGGGAAAAAGACATTATAGCCGTTCATGCGCCGCCAGCGCGCCGCGGCATCGCTGGGGGTGAAGGCATACCAGTGGCCGGTGTGCAGGTCGCCCGATGGATAGGGCAGCATGGTCAGGGCATACCACTTGGGCCGCGTGGCGTCTTCGACGGTGTCATACAGCCCTTGCGCTTCCCAGGCGGCCTGCCATTTGGCTTCGATGGCCTGTGGTTGATATCGGTTCGACATGGTTTACTCCTGTCGGTTATACGCGCATGATTGCCCTGTGGCGGGCAGATAAATGATCAACAAAAAACGTGAAACGCAAACGCAAGGCACGCCTTGGCGTGCTGCGCTCACACTTCACGTTGAATTTTGGCCCGCGTGGCACGGATGTGGCCGCGGGCTAACTAAGCGCGATCATTCCACCGACGGTAGAACCGACCGTTGAAGCGGAATGATTGGGTAAGGAAGTTGTCTGCCAGGTTACCCGGCGCTTGGCGGCCATCATAGCCAATCAGTATACCTGAATGAGGCTGGATGAACAAGTAAGCAAACTTACATAGGAAAAGCCTCTCGGCACGCCGGCCACAGACCGTGAGCGCCTATGCTATACTAATCTGCTGGAGATTTTGTGCTTGAGACTTGGCTTTGACCGGCGCCGCTATGCGCCGATCTTTTCGCCCATCGCGACCGGCGTGAGCCAGCCCCATTTGTCCTCTTTCTCCCCGCGGATGATGCCGAAGAAGATCTCCTGGATGGCCTTGGTGATGGGGCCGCGGCTGCCGCTGCCCACGGGCATGCGGTCGACCGAGCGCACCGGGGTGATCTCGGCAGCCGTGCCGGTGAAGAAGATCTCGTCGGCCAGATAGAGCATCTCGCGCGGCAGGGTCATCTCTTTGACGGTGTAGCCCAGGTCTTGGGCGATGGTGACGGCGCAGTTGCGTGTGATGCCGCCCAAGATGCTGTTGGCCAGCGGCGGCGTATAGATCTCGCCTTTGTGGATCACAAAGATGTTTTCGCCGCTGCCTTCGGAGACATAGCCGTTGATGTCGAGGGCGATGCCTTCGTTGAAGCCGTTGTCCTTGGCTTCCATGACGATGTTTTGGCTGTTGACATATTGCCCGCCGATCTTTGCCAGGGCGTTGAGCGTGTCGGGGGCCATGCGCCGCCAGCTGCTCACCTGAACATCCACGCCTTTTTCCAGCGCCTCCGCGCCCAGATATGCGCCCCAAGGCACGGTCGCCAGGATGGCGTCGACCGGGCAGCCGCGGCCGTCCACCCCCAGCGCTTCATAGCCGCGGAAGACGAGCGGGCGCACATAGGCGTTGGTCTGTTTGTTGGCGCGCAGCACGTTGGCGGTCACCTGCATCCATTCGTCCACGTTAAGCGGAGAGGGAATGCGCGCCACCTTGCAGCTAAAGAGCAGCCGTTCATAATGCTCGCGCCCGCGGAAAATGGCCGGGCCGTTGACCGTCTCATAGACGCGGATGCCCTCAAAGACGCTGCTGCCATAGTGCAACGCGTGGGCAAAGACATGCACCGTGGCTTTTTCCCACGGGATGATCTCGCCGTTCATCCAAATAAAGTCAGCGCGCATGGTCATAGACCGGACTCCTTTGCTTACATTTTGACCGCATCAAGAGGCGATTCTCACGATAACCGGGGTGGCGTCAAACGCAATGAGTGCGCCGGGCAAAATCGGTGACGCCATTATACAGGCCGTCAGAGGCTTTGTCATGTTCAGAACCAGCCGTGATAGACTCTGGTCGGGAACCAAGCCACCCAGGAACCAGGAAGGAAGGGGCCTATGGACGCTCGTTATGCCGGCCTGTGGATACGGGTCAAGGCGTTTGCACTGGACTATCTGCTCATTGCGGGCTATCTTGCGCTGGTGGCGCTGATTGGGATGGCGGCCCGGCGCGTTCAACCCGCCTACCTGCCGGGGCTTTTCTCCAACCCGATCTTGGGCCAGCTAACGGGTTTCTTGCTGGTGACTTTGCCTGTCAGCCTTTATTTTGCCCTGTGCGAGTCCTCGGCGTGGCAGGCGACCTGGGGCAAGCGCAGGCTGGGGCTGCGCGTCGTGGATGGAAACGGCGCGCGCCTGAGCGTCCTGCGCTCGCTGGCCCGCACCGGGGTCAAGTTCCTCCCCTGGGAGTTGGCGCATACCTGTATCTGGCAGATCCAGTTTGCGCCGGATGCCTCCTCGCCCCTGATCTTGGGAGGCTTCACCTTGGTGTGGCTGCTGGTCGGAGTCTATCTCTTGACCATCCACTTGAATCAGAAGCATCAGGCGCTATACGATCAGGTAGTGGGCAGCTATGTGATCGGTTTCACCGCAAAGCCGCAAAGATCGCAAAGGCCAGAGCAGAAAGGATCGTAGGGGCGGTTTTCCAACCGCACATCTACGCCAACGCGTTGGCCTTGACAAACTCCACGACCTCATGCACATAGGCGAAGGCGAGACAGGTCACCGTGTCCGCGCCGCCATAGTAGATCGCCATGCGCCCGCTGGGCGCATCCACCAAGGCCGCGCAGGGGAAGGCCACGTTGGGCACATCGCCCACCTGCTCATAGATGCGCTGCGGCGAGAGCAGATAGGGCCGGCCGCGCGCGATCACTTTCCACGGCTGATCCAAATCGAGCAGCGCCGCGCCAAAGCTG
>JADLFO010000035.1 GCA_020845455.1 Caldilineaceae bacterium | reverse complement strand
GATACAGACCACCTCATGCCCGGCTCCCACCAACCTCGGTACCAAGTAGGTGCCGATATGCCCCCTGCCGCCGATCACTACTACACGCATGTTTGTGCCTCCATTTTTGAGAGTATTCACCGCAAAGGTCGCAAAGAACGCAAAGGCCAGAAAGGCGGGGAGTAGGGAATAGGGTGTGGGCAGTGGGGTGCAGAACCAGCACTCGCGCCTCTCTCCTGCTCTTCCCCCACTCCCATCTCACGAAGTGGCGACACAGCCGCACTGCCCACTGCCTACTCCCTTCTTCTTAGCGTTCTTCGCGTACATTGCGGTTATTCTTCTTCCATCGCTGCGCCGGTACGCGCCGCCTCCACCACGGCGCGGATGGCGGCGGCGGTCTGTTCGGCATAGATAGGGTCGGCGACCAGCGACACATGGCCCGCGCCGTCGATCACCCAGAGGGCGCTGTTGGTGGAGAGCGTCTGCAACTCGCCGTGCAGTTCGTTGAAGACCCGGCGTGCCTCGTCCATGGGCGCGCCGGGTGTCAACCAGGCTCCTGTCCCCAACACAATGCCTAAGGGCCGGTCGCCCAGACCGCCGGTGGCATTCACCTGCGCGTCGGTTTGGGGCGCGTCAAGCGCCTCGGCTAGGAGACTGCTCCAAAGCGCGGTCGCGCCGTAATGAGCGGCGGCGATGGCCTGCTGCTCGGGCGGCAGCGGCGGCGGTGGATTGCCTGCCCAACGAAACAGGCTGAAACGCGCCAGCCACGGGGCCATGCGCATAAACTGCATCTCCGATGCGACTAGGGCGCGTGCCTCCGCCGGGAAACGCTCGCTGCGAATGGCTGTCGTGCCGCCGTCCACCAACACCACGCCCACCACCTCGTCGAGGTAAGCGTCGGTGTAAAGGCGCGCAATCATCGCGCCATACGAGTGGCCGGCCAAGACATAGGGGCCGGGTTCGCCGGCTTGCAGCAGCGCATGGAGTTCGGCGGCGAGGGTTGCGCCATCACGCGGTGCGGGGCCAGGTTCGCTCCAGCCGCGACCGGCGCGGTCATAGGCGCAGACGCGCGTCTGCTCGGCCAGCAACGGTTGCACGCGCGCCCAGTAGACCGATGTCCCGTCGCCCAGCGCGTCCAGCACCACGGTGGGCGTGCCCGTCCCCTGACAGAAGATATGCAGCTTGTGACCGCCCACATCCACCAGGCGGCCCGGCGGCGGATAGGCGCGCCGGTCGCGCAGGGTAGCCCAGGCTTGATAGCCTGCACCCAGGGCCAACGCCGCCAGGATGAGTGCGAGCAAGAGCAGCAGACCTAAGCCGATCCAGCGCAGGATGCGCCGTCCAGGGCGAGCAGGAAGTGTTGTGGTGGATGCCATAGCGGCTCCTGAGGATAGATAATGGATGGGTTAAAAGGCGATCTCGTCGATAGTATCCAGCCCCGGCCGGGGCGCGCCGCGGGCGCTTGCCAACCGGCTCGCACCCTGGCCGGTCAACTGGCCGAGCAGCGCCAACGCCAACTGCTTGGTGTCGAGGCCGGCCCCTTCCGTCTCCAGCACCGGCCCCACACAGGCGGGACAGCCATTGGGACAAGGACACTGGCCGATCAGGTCATAGGCCGCGGCCAAGAGCGTGCTGTGCAGTTCAAAGAGCCGCGCGCTGAACCCCAGCCCCGCCGCAACCCGCTCATAGAGATAGACCGTGGGCAAATGGCTGATCGGGGCGTTTGCCTCCGGCTGCCGGTGCGCGCCCTGCACCTGGCCGCGCAACACATGCACGCCGATGTCCTGCGGGTCGCACATCAGATAGAGCGGGGCTAGGTTGGTGAGGGCATAGGCCGCGCCGTCCAGCCCGCTGCGCGTGCGCACGCCTGCTTCCAGCCGGTGATGGCAGGCGCGGCAGACCAAGATCAGATTGCTCAGTTGGTTGGCCTGGAGATAGCGCTCGTTCAGCCCAGGCACATAGCCAAAGGTGCGAAAGGGCGTCAGGTGATGCACGTCATGTTGGCGGCCCGGCGACTCCGGCAGACCGCACTGCGTGCAGCGGTAGCCGTCCCGGACGCGCACACGCCGGCGCTGTTCCTCCCAGTTCGGCCCATAGTCGTTGACCGAATCGCGCCACTGGCCCGCCTGCTCTAAGGCAGCCTGGGCTTCGGGCAGCACGCGCACCCAATAGCCGCTGGTCTCTACGATTTGAGGCGGATAACTTAGCGGATAGACGCCCAATGTCTCATGGGTGAAGCGTTTGATACGGCGGTAGCCCGCTACCTGCATGCTCACGCGCAGATCGCCATGCGCGGCCTGGCCGCCATGCTGGGCGCGCTGCTCATGCTCGGCCAGCACCGTCACCTCGGTTTCGGCCAGGGCCTCTGTGTAATAGTCTACCTCGACGGGCGTCACCTGCGCCAGGCTGCGTTCCAGGTCGAGCGCATCCACATGATAGCTCTGCCCTTCATGCAGATAGACCGCGCCGTCGTGCAGCAGCAGGGGCGCGGCCGCGTGTTCGAGGCCGCCGATGACCGTGGCGGTGTTGCCCTCGCCGCTCTGGATCGTCACCGTGTCGCTGCCGCTGGAGCGCAGGCTGATGGCGCGGGCTGGATAGGCTTCGCCTGCCCAGAAGGTTTCGCCCTGGGCGGCGTGCAGATCGCCCTGCTCGGCCAGCAGCGCCAGCACGTCGGCGGCAAAGGGGCTGCTGCCAAAGCCTTCGCCCGCGGTGAAAGGCAGTTCAAAGGCGGCGCAGCGCATATGGTCAACCAGCAGCAGCAGATTGTCCGGGTTGATCAGGGCGTGTTCGGGCGACCGTTCAAACAGGAATTCCGGGTGGCGGATCACATACTGGTCGAGCGCGCCGCCCGTGGCAACCAGGATTGCAAGCGCCGCCTCGGTGGTGCGCCCGGCGCGGCCCATCTGCTGCCAAGTGGCCGCAATCGTGCCGGGATAGCCGCAGAGGATGGCGGCCTGCAGCCGGCCGATGTCGATGCCCAACTCTAGAGCGTTGGTCGCCACTACGGCAGCCACCTCACCGCCGCGCAGTCCGGCCTCGATGGCACGGCGTTCGCTGGGCAGATAGCCGCCGCGATAGCCGCGAATGCGCGTGTAGATGGGCGCATCGGCCCCTGTCTGCTCTGCCGCGGGCAGGCCCGCCGTTGCCTGCCGCCGATTGCTGACCGTGGACGTATGCCAGACGCGGCCCACTCGCTCGCGCAGGTAGGTGAGCAGCAGTTCGGTGGTCAGCCGCGAGCGGCCAAAGACGATGGTCTGCACACCGGCCAGCACGGCGCGGCCTGCGATCTCCTGGGTCTCCAGTGTGCTGCTGCGGCGCAGCCCGCGCTCGGCGTCATAGAGCGGCGGGTTGTAGAGCAGGACATGCTTGGCCCCGCGCGGCGCGCCGCTCTCGTCGATCACGATGACCGGCGCTTCCACCAGCCGTTCGGCCAGTTCGCCGGGGTTGGCAATGGTGGCGCTGGCGCAGATAAACTGCGGCGCGCTGCCATAGAAGGCGCAGATGCGACGCAGACGGCGCAGCACATTGGCGACATGGCTGCCAAAGACGCCGCGATAGGTGTGCATCTCGTCCAGCACGACAAAGCGCAGCCCGGCGAAGAACGGCTCCCAGTTGGTGTGATAGGGCAAGATGCCCATGTGCAGCATGTCGGGGTTGGTGATGAGCAGGCGCGTCTCGCGGCGCAGCCGGGCGCGGGCGTTGGACGGGGTGTCACCGTCATAGGCGGCGGCGTGGAGCGCAGCCGCGGGCGCGCCCTGGCCGCGCAGTTCGCGCACCCAGGCGTCTAGCTCGTCCAACTGGTCATGGCCGAGCGCCTTGGTCGGAAAGAGATAGAGGGCGCGCCCCGTGGGGTCACGCAAGAGTGAATGCAGGATCGGCAGATTGTAGCACAATGTTTTGCCACTGGCGGTGGGCGTAACCACGGCCAGATGCTCGCCTGCCAGCGCCGCGGCGACCGCGTCCGCCTGGTGTTGGTAGAGGGCGGGGATGCCGCGGCCTGCCAGCACATCGTGCAAGGCCGGATGCAATTCGGGCGGGATGGGCGCGATGCGTGGCGGCTGGGCAGGCAGGGTGCGCCACGCCGTCAGATTCGCCATAAAGTGCGCGTCGCCGCGCAGGTCGGTCAGCAGTTGGTCAAGGGCCATGGATATGGGTTGGCCGCCAGGGGATT
>JADLFO010000034.1 GCA_020845455.1 Caldilineaceae bacterium | reverse complement strand
TCATGGTCGACCGGCTGGAGCAGTTGACCGGCGCGCCGGCGCTCTTTATCAACGGGGCCGTGGGCGATGTGGCCCCGCGCGTCAACAACCTGGCCGCGGTGGGCGACGGCGAAAGCGCGCTGCTCGAGGTGGGCGCGCGCGCCGCCGGCGATGCGCTGGCCGCCTACCGTTCGATCAAGGAGCTGCGTCCCCTCGACCTGGACACGCGGACGCGCACGCTGACCCTCCCCTATCGCCCGCTGCCCGACGCCGAGACCGCGGCGGCGGCGCTGGCCGCCGCCGAACCCAACCGGCAGCGCTGGGGCCAGCCGATGTGCGATTACCGCCACTGGCAGAGCGTCCTGGCCGCCCACCGGGGCGAACCCGCCGGCGGCGCACGCTTTACGCAGACCATCACCCGGCTCGGCCCGGTGGCGATCGTCCCCTTCCCCGGCGAGCCGTTTGCCGAGATCGTGCTGCGTCTGCGCACGGCCAGCCCATTTGAGCATACCCTGTGCGCCAGCACGACCAACGGGTCGCTGGGCTACTTTGTGACGCGCGAATCGCTCCACCGCGGCGGCTACGAGGTCTGGGTGGCGCGCGCCTTTGGCGCCTACATCCTGGCGGAGAACATCGACGACGTGCTGGTCGAAGAGAACCTGCGCCTGCTGCGCGCCCTGCATGACCAGACGCCCGGGCAGGGACCAGGGCAGGAGCTAGAGCAACAGGAGGAGAGCGCATGACATCCGCCACCATTGAGCCGCGCACCAAAGCCTATCGCAGCCGCTTTTGGGAGCGTGCCGCCGTGCGCCGCAACCTGAGCGCCTATGCCTTTATCCTGCCCTTTATGCTCTTGTTCGCCGTCTTTCACATCATCCCCTTTTTCTGGGCGCTGTGGCTGTCGCTGCTCAGCGGCGACCTGGTGGCCCCGGTCAAACCCTTTGTCGGGCTGCAAAACTACGCCGACCTCACCGCCGACACGATCACGCTCAAGGTGATCCGCAACTCGGCGCAGTATGTGGTCTCGGTCGTGCCGATCGTGGTGGTCTCGGCGCTGGCCCTCGCCTTTCTGATCGCCGACAAACTGGTGCGCTTCAAGGGCTTTTTCCGCGGCGTCGTCTTTTTCCCGCTGCTGGCCTCGGCCGCGGCCACGGCCCAGATCTGGAGCTATATCCTGGCCCCCAAATACGGCATCCTCAACTATCTCTTTGGGCTGGTGGGGCTGCCGGAGATCTTTTGGCTGTCGGACCCCAAGGTGGCGCTCTACGGCATCTTGATGGTGGAGTGGTGGCGCGGCATCGGCTTTCACATCATCTTATTTCTAGCCGCCATGCTGGGCATCCCCGAAGAGCTGCACGAGGCGGCGCGCATCGACGGGGCCAACGGCTGGCAGGTGGCCACGCGCATCACGATCCCGCTGCTGCGCCCGGTGATCCTCTTTTCGGTGGTCATGGGCACGATCTGGGCCTTCCAGCTCTTTGACACCGTCTTTGTCCTCACCAACGGCGGGCCGGTGCAGTCCACCGCCACGATCGTCTGGTATATCTACAACTACGCCTTTCGCTATGGGCAGGTGGGCATGGCCGCGGCCATGGGCATTGTGCTGCTCTTGATCATCATGCCGATCTCGTTTATCCAGATGCGCGTCTTGGGCGATAGATAAGGAACCTGGCATGGCCTCGACCCCATCCTTCCCCACCTCCCGCAGCCTGCCGCGCCGCCGCCCGATCCGGCCCGGCGCCGTCCTGCGCGGCGTGCTGGTCTATGCGCTGCTGGCGCTGCTGGTGGTGGTGATGCTCGGCCCGTTTCTCTACATCTTCTCCTCGTCGTTTAAGGAGACCTACAGCCTGATCTCGATCCCGCCTGAGCTGTTCCCCAAGACGATCGTCTGGGACAACTATCTCTATATCCTGCGCGACCTGCCCTTTGTCACCTGGTTTATCAACACGCTCTTGGTGGCGGTGGTGGTGACCGTGGGCACGGTGCTGATCGATGCGCTGGCGGCCTATGCCTTTGCCAAAAAGCAGTTTTGGGGGCGGGACGTGCTGTTTGGCCTGATGCTCACCACGATCATGATCCCCGGCGCGCTGCTGCTGATCCCCACCTTTCTGATCACCTTTCGCCTGGGGCTGTTTAACAGCTACGGCGGGCTGATCATCCCGGCCTTGGGCAACGTCTTGGGCGTCTTTCTGCTGCGCCAGTTTATGCAGACCCTGCCCGAAGAGCTGGAACACGCGGCGCGCATCGACGGCTGTTCCGAGTTGGGGCTGTTTTGGCGCATCATCCTGCCGCTTTCGGCGCCGGCGCTGGCCACGCTCTCGATCGTCGTTTTTACGGCGCAGTGGAACAACCTGGTCTGGCCGCTGGTCGTGATCAACAACAAGGCGCTCTACACGCTGCCGCTGGGGCTGGCGCTGCTGCGCAGCGAGTTTCAGGTCAACTACGGAATCACCTCCGCCGCCGCGCTGATCAGCACCCTGCCGCTGATGATCGTCTTCTTGTTTTTGCAGCGTTACTTTTTAGCCGGGCTGACGGTCGGCGCCGTCAAGGGCTGACCGCCGCCCGCCATTCCACCTACCCTAGCATCCAGCCTAGACCGAGGATAACCCACCGAGGATAACCCACCGAGGATAACCCGATGACAACCTTTATCTGGAGCATTGACGACGCCGGTTCCGGCGAGCCTCTGGTCGAGTCGATGCGCCGCACCTGCGCCCACTTCGACACGCACGGCCTCGCCTCGACCTGGTTCACGATCCCCAAGCCGCAGGGGTCGCCGCTCTCGCCGGCCTGGCGCGACGAACTGGCGCGCCAGATCGAGGCCGGGCACGATCTCCAACTGCACGGGCTGACCCACGCCGACTGCTACGAGTTTGGCCCCCCGGCCTGGCCGGCCACCGCCATCCAGCCCGCCATGCAGCCAACCTTTGACGAACGCCGCGCCGAGCTGATGCCGCGCTACACGGTGGAGAAGCTGCAGGCGCGCATCGCCGAGGGCATGGCGATCTTCCAAGAGGAGTTGGGCGTAACGCCCACGGCCTTTCGCGCCCCCTGCGGAGCGATCTCCAAACCGCTGTTTACGGCCCTACACAACCTGGGGCTGCGCTATCACAGCGTGATGTACATCAGCGGCAGCGGCTACCAGCACCTGCCGCACAACAGCGGCAGCCTGGCGCAGGTCTGGGTCGACGCCATCCCGCACCGCCCCTTTGTCTGGTATGAGGGGGTGATCGAAGCGCCGATCCTCAACGAGTACACCTGGCGCGGGGCGGGTGCGCGCAGCGCCGAGTTTATCGACCTGGCGCGGCAGGATGTGGCACGCATCGCCGCCGAAAGCCCCATCGCCGTGCTGCTGATGCACACGCACGGCATCGCCGACGACTATACGCACGCCTTCCGCCTGATCGACGCCGTGGTCGAGGCGGTGGCCGAGCGGGGCGGGCGTTTCGCCACCTTCGCCGAGGTGATCCGAAGCGGCGAACTGGCGGCCGCCGCCACCGTGCGCGGCCCGGACCTGCCGGCGGTGTAGGGAGCAGGGGATAGAAGCAGACCTCCGCCCCTCTGCCTATTGCCCACTGTCTATTGCCCGTCTCTCCTGCACCTGGCGCAGCAGGGCGGCGACTTCGTTGCGCACGCGGCTGTATTCGCTGTTGTGGAACAACTCGCCCCACAGCTCGCCCGCTTGCTTGTCG
>JADLFO010000033.1 GCA_020845455.1 Caldilineaceae bacterium | reverse complement strand
CTATGGGATTTGGGATGGGCGGCGGGCCGGGCTTTGGCGGCCCGCGCGGGATGATCCAAAGTTTTGGACAAGGACAGCGCGGCCGCGCCTTCGACCGCCAGATCGTGGCACGGCTGCTTACCTATCTGCGCCCTCATCGTCATGCGATGGTCTTGGCCCTGTTGCTGATGTTGGCGACGACCGGGCTGACGCTGCTCACGCCCTATCTGGTCAAGATTGCGATCGACCGCTACATTGCGGGGGGCGATCTGCGCGGGCTGACTTGGGTGGCTGCGGCGACGGCGGCGGCCTATCTGGGCATCTACGGCGCGGGCGCGGGGCAGACCTATCTGCTCTCTTGGGTGGGGCAAAAGGTATTGGCGGACTTGCGCTCGCAGTTGTTCCGCCACCTGCAGCGGCTGCCGATCGGCTATCATGATACGCATATCATTGGCGTCACCGTCTCGCGCGTGATCAACGACGTGGGGGTGATCAACGACCTGCTCTCACAGGGGTTGGTGACGTTGGTCGGCGACACGCTGCTGCTGGTCGGGATCGTGGTGGTGATGCTGACCATGAGTCCTAAGCTGGCGCTGCTGACCTTCACCGTGCTGCCGCTGATGGCGCTGGCAACCTATCTGTTTGCGCGGCACGCGCAGTCGGCCTTCCGCGAGACGCGTGAAAAGGTGGCGGCGGTGGTGGGGAACCTGGCGGAGAACATCGCCGGGATGCGCGTGATCCAGGCGTTTGCCCAGGAGGACGCCAGCCAGGGCCGCTTTGCCGAGGTCAACCTGGCGAACCGCAACGCCAACATCAACGCCATGTCGCTCTCGTTTGTCTTTTTGCCCACGGTGGAGTTTTTGGGGATGCTGGCTACGGCGGTGGTGCTGTGGTTCGGTGGGCTGGCCGTGGCGCGCGATGAGTTGACGCTGGGCGTGGTGGTGGCCTTCTTGGCCTATGTCTCGCGCTTCTTTGGCCCCATCCAGGAGTTGAGCCAGCTCTACACGACGATGCAGTCGGCCATGGCCGGCGGCGAACGGGTGTTGGACCTGTTGGACACGCCGCCGGCGGTGGCGGACCCGCCCGACGGTCGCCAGATGCCGCCGATTGTAGGCCGCGTCGAACTGCGCGAGGTGGGCTTTGCCTATAAGCGGGATGAGCCGGTGCTGCGCCAGATCAACCTGGTGATCGAGCCGGGGCAGACGGTGGCCTTGGTGGGGCCAACCGGCGCGGGCAAGACGTCGATCGCCAATCTGATCGCACGCTTTTATGATGTGACCGAAGGCGCGGTGCTGATCGACGGCATTGACGTGCGCAGTGTAACCCAGCAGTCGCTGCACCAGCAGATGGGACTGGTGCCGCAAGACCCCTTTCTCTTTACGGGCACGGTGCGCGACAATATCCGCTTTGGCGTGCCGGAGGCGAGCGACGAGGCGGTGGAGACGGCGGCGCGCTTTGCCAACGCGCATGAGTTCATCCTGGCGCTGCCCGACGGCTATGCGACCGCGGTGCAGGAGGGCGGCTCTAACCTGTCGGTGGGCCAGCGCCAACTGCTCTGTATTGCGCGCGCGGTGCTGGCCGACCCGCGCATTTTGATCCTGGACGAAGCGACGGCCAGCGTCGACACAGTGACCGAGGCGTTGATCCAGGATGCGCTCGACCGGCTGTTGGAAGGGCGCACGTCGGTGGTGATCGCACACTGGCTGAGCACGATCCGCAACGCCGACCTGATCTGTGTGGTCGAGCAAGGGGAGATCGTGGAGCGCGGCCGCCACGCCGACCTGATGGCGCAAGAGGGCCTCTATGCGCGCCTGGTCGCCCGCCAGTTTGTCGATATGTCCGACGCCTGAACTACCCCCGTCCGACTACCTATCCGTCTGGAAGGCGCTTGCTGTGTCCACATCGTCCTTGGTTCTGACCATCGATATCGGCAGTTCTTCGACGCGCGCCCTGTTGTTTGACGCCGAGGCGCACGCGCTCGAGGGCTTGGCCGAGCAGCGCCCCATGCACATGACGACGACGCCTGACGGCGGTGTGGTGCTTGACGCTGATGCGGTAGTCGAGGGGGTGGGCGAGATGCTGGACGCGCTGCTGGGCCGCGCCGGAACGCGGGCGCAGGCTATCGCGGCGGTGGCGTGTGACACGCTGGTGGGTAATGTGTTGGGTGTGGCTGCGGATGGCACGCCGCTCACGCCGGTCTATACCTATGCCGATACACGCAACGCGCTGGATGCCCAGACGCTGCGCCATGAGCTAGGGCCGGATGGCGCAGCCGCGGCGCATGACCGCACCGGCTGTCTGATCCATACCTCCTATCTGCCGGCGCGCTTTCGCTGGCTGGCGCGCTGCGAGCCGGAGACCTTTGGCAAGGTGGCGCGCTGGGTGAGCTTGGGCGAGTATCTCTATTTTCGCCTGTTCGGCGTATGGCGTGTGAGCTACAGCGTGGCGGCGTGGAGCGGTCTGCTCAACCGCCACGACCTTACTTGGGACGCGACCTGGCTGGCGCGGCTGCCGGTGCAGGCGGGTCAGCTTTCGCCGCTGGGCGACCTCGATGCGCCCTGCTGCGGGCTGCAAGCACCGTGGGCGCGCCGCTGGCCGCCGCTGGCCCAAATTCCCTGGCTGCTGCCGGTGGGCGACGGCGCGGCCGCCAATATCGGCAGCGGCTGCGCCTCGCCGGAGCGCATCGCGCTGACGATGGGCACGACGGGCGCGATGCGCGCAGTGATCGATCCGAACTTGGCGCAGGTGCCCGCGGGGCTGTGGCTCTATCGCGTGGACGCCGGGCGCGGGCTGCTGGGCGGGGCGACCACCGAGGGCGGCAACCTCTATGCCTGGCTGCGCGAGATGCTGCGGCTGCCTGAGGCCGCGGCGCTGGAGGCGGAGTTGGCCGGAAGGCCACCGGCGGCGCATGGCTTGACATTTTTGCCCTTTGTGGCAGGCGAGCGCGCGCCGGGCTGGCGCGAGGACGCGCGTGCCGCCATCACCGGGCTGAGCCTGCACACCCAGCCGCTCGACGTGGTACAGGCGGGGCTGGAGGCCATCGCCTATCGTTTTGCGCTGATCTACCAGCGTATCAAGCCGCATCTGCCGGAGGATCACAGTTTGATCGCCAGCGGGGGCGGGCTGCTCAGTTCGCCGGCCTGGCTGCAGATCATGGCGGATGTGTTGGGCGCGCCGCTGCATACGCTGGCCGAGCGCGAGGGCGCCAGCCGCGGGCTGGCACTGCTGGCGCTGGAACATCTGGGTATCGTCGAACGGGCCGGGCAGATGCCCACGGCCTTGGGCAAGACCTATCTGCCCGATGCAGAACGCCATGCCGTGCAGCAGGAGGCGCTGGCGCGCCAGGTGGCGCTCTATGACCGGCTGCTGAACGTCTAGGCCGGCAGAGCGGAGCGGCGGGGCGGCAGCCCGAACGCTGCGCCGTGAATGGATAGGCTGAAAATGAGGGGGCCTGGCAGACGATGCCAGGCCCCTGCGCGTCTACGGTGTGGTTTGCGCGGAGGGCAATCAGGCGCGCGTGAGTTTCTGGTCCATACCGCGCACACGGAAGGAGAGCATGATCAAGGCGATGCCCAGCACAATGGCATAGGCCCCGATCACCCAGATTAACCCCAGCGCGCCCGCGCCTGGAAAGATAAAGACGTAGATGCCAAAGATCACGGAGAGGATTCCGGCCAAGATCAGCCAGAATTCGCCCGTGATCTCTTTGCGCAGTTGGATGGCGGCGACGATCTCAAAGATGCCGGTGATGATCGCCCACGATGCGATCATGTAGAGCAGCACCAGGGCAGTCAGCCCCGGCCAGATAAACACCAGGATGCCGAAGATGATGCTGGCCGCTGCGCCAAGAGCCAGCACCCACCAGTTACTTTCATAGCTGCGCGCGCCAAAGGCGGCAAAAAGGCCGAAGATGCCATCGATCAGCGCATAGGCGCCAAAGAGCAGGACCAGCGTGGCAATGGTGATCCCCGGCCAGATAAAGGCCAAGACCCCAAACAGAACGGCTGCGATACCGCGGATCAAAAGTACCCACCAGGTCGTCCCCAACATGCGTATCATCGTGATCCTCCTATCGTTTTGGTACGAACGGCTGAGAGAGTATATGACTCCCGCTTCTTAGGGAAGCGTACCGTCCCACAACTGTTGGGCATGCGCAAAGGCTTGCATGCCGATCTGCCGGCCCATCTCACGCCCGCGCAGGTCGCCGTCCTGGAAGTGGATGCCGCCGTAGCGTCGCGACATACCGGCTTCATCGGCGGCGTCTTGGAAGGTGTCCCACTGCAGCACGACGATGGTGGACGGGCTGTCTTCGAACATGTTGCCGCCGACCGCGACGACATGTTGGCCGAGGAGGTCGGGCAGCCCGTCGTTATTAAAGTCCTCATTATAGAGAACCGTCGTGCCGTCATAGAAGCGCGGCGAGCCGGTGAATTCGGTGAGCACGGCAGCGGCGGCGGCGCTGAAGTTGCTGTGGCCGGAGGTGTATTCGGGAAAGGCGGGCGTGACAAAGGTGGTGTCTTGGTAGGGCCGCCAGGTTTCGCCGAGGATCCACTGGACTCCTTGATTGGGGCCAGCCCACGCCTGCACCATCTGGCCGCGATATTTATAGCGGATGGCCGTGACGGGGCGCACGAAGTCATAGGCGCGTTTGGAATCCCAGCAGGCGATGCTGGCGTCGAAGAGCGCGCCGTTGAGCGCAAAGAAAAGCTTTACATCCTCGTCGATCGTGTGGCGGTCGCGGTAGGCGACGCCGTGAGCAATGGCGTTCCAGTGTCCCGGCGGGGTTTCGGAACGCGGCCCATCGGCCCAGTATTCGGCGATGACCTTTTCGCGGTCACCCATCGTCGCACTCAAGCGCAGGATTTCGTCGACCTGCATTTGATAGGCGGCGTCGTTGGTCATCTGTTGGCCTAAGGCATCGGTGTAGGGGGTGCCGGAGTTGCGCTGGGGCGGCGCGGACGGGCGGAACTGGCCGCCGCTGGTGAGGGCGAAGGGACGCACCGCGCCCCAATGCGGGGTGAGGAAGCTCTGGACGCTGAATGTATCGGCCTGGGCTGCGTCGAACGTCGGGATGCCCAGGTCGTCGAGCATGATGCCGGTGGGCACACGCAGCGGTTCCCAGCGGTTGGCGTCAAAGCCGGCGCCAAACAGCCCATTGGGGGCGTCGGGGTCGTCGCTATTGACGGCAGTGTAGGGTTCGGGAAAGGTCTCGGAGACGACGTCGACATAGTTGTTGGCGAAATTAGAGCCATCGTTGGCGCGGTCTTGGAGGACCGCACGCGCGGCCAGCAGCCCCAGGCCGGCGGGCGAAGTGTCGGGCTGCGCGGCGGGTGCGTAGCCCAACGTCTGCAGCAGGCGGCTGAACGCCTGGGTTTGCGTCTCGTAGGGACCATAGAGGCCCATCAGGGTCTGGTAGGCTGCCTGCGCAACGGCAGCCGCCTTATTGGCCTCGGTGTGTTCGGCGATGGGGCGGCGGAGATTGGCGGGCAGGACCGACGGCATGGCTATCGGGTCATAGAGGCTCCAGGCATCGTACATCGCCTGATGCACCATAAAGAGGCTGCGGGCAGTGACCGTGGGGCGGGGCGCACCGTTGCGGACGGCAGCCAGCATCACCTCATTCCAGAGTACGACCACCGATGGGTGATAGTCGGCGTGGGGGGCCGCCGCCGTATCCTCAGCCGGGAGAGCCGCCGGAGCCACCGCGGTTTGGGTGGACGCGGTGGTCGCTGCCGGCGTGGCCGTCGCCGCAGACGCAGGCACGACCCGGATTCCCGGGAGGGTGACGCGTGCCTGCACCTGTGCGGCAGGCAGACCTGCCACGACGAAGGCGAGTGCCAAGGGCACTAATAAAGAGGGCCTAAGATGGCGAAATAGATAGCGAAATACATGGGGCTGCATAGGTACGTTCCTCCTCCGGTAGTCGCGCGCGTTGTTGGCTTTATGATAGATCAAAGTGCGCCAGGAGACAACTCGAATGCGTGATCACCCAGTGTGGGCGCAGGCTGCCGTCCGATTGCCGGAGGGATGCTCGCCTGCTATACTCAGGGGGACCTGTTCACTTTCAGCGTTCTTCCAGCGATGTGAGGAGTCTCCCATGGCCGCGCAAACGACCCTGCATTTGCCGTATGACCGCTATTTCGACCCCGACCCAGCGCAGAAGCGCATCGCGCTTGAACTGTATGAGCGCGTCGCCGGTCTGCCGTTGATCTGCCCACATGGGCATGTGGACCCGCGCCTTTTTGCCGACCCGGACTATGACTTCGGCACGCCGGCCGACCTGTTGATCATCCCCGACCACTATGTCTTTCGGATGCTTTATTCGCAGGGGATCGGGCTGGAGCAGTTGGGGCTGCCGGCGCGTGACGGCGCGCCGGTCGAGCAAGACCACCGCAAGATCTGGCAGACCTTTGCCGATCACTATTATCTCTTCCGCGGCACGCCGACCGGGATGTGGCTGACGCACGAACTGGCCGATGTCTTTGAGGTGCAAGAGAAGCTGACTTCTGCGTCGGCGCAGCGCATCTATGACCAGGTTGCGGCCAAGCTGGCGACGCCGGAGTTCCGCCCGCGCGCGCTCTATGCGCGGTTCAATATCGAGGTGTTGTGTACCACCGACGCGGCGACTTCGACCTTGGCGTATCATCAGGCCATCCGTGACTCCGGCTGGGGTGGGCGCATCCTGCCGACCTTCCGGCCTGATGCCTTGGTCAATGTGGACGCGCCCGGCTGGCAGCAGGAGCTTGACCGTTTGAGCGAGGTCTCAGGCATCGAGGCGGGCGATTACCGCAGCTATATCCAGGCGCTGGAGCAGCGCCGCGCCTTCTTCAAACAGATGGGCGCGGCGGCCGCCGACCACGGCGTCGCCAGCCCCTATACGCAAGAGTTGACGGACGCCGAGGCGGAGGCGATCTTTGCACGGGCACGGCGCGGCGCGGCGAGCGCCGACGATGCGCGGCGGTTTGTGGGCCACATGCTGATGGAGATGGCGCGTATGAGCGTGGAGGACGGGCTGGTGATGCAGGTGCATCCAGGCTCCTTCCGCAATCACAACCCCGCCTTGTTTGCGCGCTTTGGCAGCGACATGGGCGCGGATATCCCCACCGCTACCGAGTATACCCGCAACCTGCACCCGCTGCTGGCGAAGTATGGCAACGCCGCGGGCTTCAGGTTGATCCTGTTTACGCTGGATGAGACGACCTTCAGCCGAGAGCTGGCGCCCCTGGCGGGGCACTATCCGGCGGTCAAACTTGGCCCGCCTTGGTGGTTCTTCGACAGTTGGAACGGGATGACGCGCTTCCGCGAGACGGTGAGCGAGACGGCGGGGCTGTACAACACGGTGGGGTTCAACGACGACACGCGCGCCTATCCGTCGATCCCGGCGCGGCACGATCTGGCGCGTCGCGTCGACGCCAACTGGCTGGCAAGCCTGGTCGTGCGCAGCGTGGTCGACCTGGAAGGCGCGCATGAGATGGCGCACGCCGCGGCCTATGCGCTGGCGAAACAGGCCTATCGGCTAGGGTAGTCTGCGGCAGGTCGCCCGATCGGCAGCACCGCCAATGGCGTTTCTGTTTCGGGCAGGTTGAGAACCTGGCGCACCGCCTCGTCGTCAAACGCGCCGACGAACACCGTACCTAGCCCGAGCGCGGCGGCTTGAAGATAGATGTTTTGGGCGACGCTGCCCACCTCCATGTGGATATACTGAATGCCGCGTTCGGCGTAGCGGGGGGTGGTTCTGCCCGCCACGGCGGTCAGCACGACGGCGGCGGGGGCGTCTCTCACGGATTCCTGGTCGAGCGCGGCGCTGCTCAACGCTGCCCGCCACTCGCCGAGGGCGACCGCCGCCAATCGATGCTGTTGGGGCTGATAGTGATAAAGGCCGGGGGCGCAGCCATCCACCTCTCCGGCGACCAGGTAGACCTCGATAGGATAGAGCGCGCCGGCGGAGGGTGCAGTCCTGTAGCCCTCCGGGTGGGTGACGCCCTGGGCGGCCCAGAGTAGCTGGGCAATCTCGGCCAAGCGCAAGGGCGCGTCTTGATAGGCGCGCACGGATCGCCTCTGCAGCAGGGCTTGTTCAAGCGACGTTTCACTCCGATAGGCGGGCGTGGGTAGCATGGGGATGTCTCCAACCGGTTCGAGCGATTTCAGCTTGGGGCGGCTGACCTGGGGCTTGGGGGAGGTGCAGGCCACGACCCCGCGCGTGCCGATCCAGGCCAAGAGAAGCCCCAAAAGGATGAACTGCCTTCGTGTCATGCTGTTTTCGTGCCAGGCGGCTTCCACAAAGCCATGAGCGAGTACCGCTTTTACTCCTCAACCAGAATGGCCCCGGCGGCTTGGGGATCGAAACCGGCGGGCCACAGCGTCTGGCTGTTATAGGTGCTGCCGCGCAGGTCGGCTTCGGACAGGTTGGCCTCGCCCAGGATGACGCCAAACGACGCGGTTTGGCGCAGGTGGCGCAGATGGCGCAGGTCGGCTTCGCCCAAATCGGCTTCGCGCAGGTCGGCTCGGCGCAGGTCGGCTTCGAACAAGTTGGCTTTGTAAAGATTGGCCCCGCGCAGGTTGGCCCCGCGCAGGTTGGCTTTGGCCAGAGAGACGATGGTGTGTTCCGTGCTGATCAGCCCCGACTCGTAGAGAAAGCGCAGCACTGTGCCTTTGCGCTCTTGTTTCACCCTACGCAGCACGGTGAGCGTCCAAGCGCGGGCGACCACGCGCACTTCGTCGTCTGGGGTTGAGTTGCGCAGACCCTTGTCGATCAGCAGGCCGGACATCTGCTCCAGATAGGCTTGCAGCGCGGCTTCCTGGGCCTGGGCGTCGGCGAGCGCACGTTCTTTGCGCGCGCTCTGCTCCGCCGCCGCTTGTTCGCTTCTGCGCTCGGCCTGGCTGAACCAGAGGCCGCCTGCCGCCAGGACCAGCGGGATCAAGAGCAGCTCCAGCCAATCCCAGATCGTCTTTTGGCGCTCGAGCAACTGCTCGGCGGTGAGCGGGGTGGTGAAGCGGCTGTAGCCCGTCCAGTGGAAGGTCAAGTCGCTCCAGACGCCGACCACGGCCAGGGCTGCTGCTAGGACAAACAGAGCGACCCCGAAGCCTTTTTTGCGACGCATTGGCCCTCGCTTTTCTCATCCCCAAATGGCTTGACCCACCATGTCGGAAGATGTCGGAAGATGCCTGCAGGTGACCGGCGCAAGCAGCGCATAGACAGAACCGACCAAACGCCCTGTGCTTACTCTATCACATCTTTGCCTGCGAGTGGAGAGGTATGGCGCGGTCGCGGCGTGAGCGCGGCGCGACCCATACCGGCTGCGTCGTTAGCCGGTCGACGCCAAAAATCTTGTTTGCACCTCGCCGGTTTCGGTGATATATTCGTTCCTCCAAGCGACTTTGTCGCCGTCGTGCGGATCCCTCGTACGTTTCTTCCGAAGACGACATTCTCTATAGATATCCCGGTTGACCTGCGCTGTTCTGTTCAGTTTGTAGACGAACGTAACGATCGTGGCGCCCACACCTGGGCCAAGCGGAGAACCGCACCTGCGATTTTCAGCCCAGAGCCGGGATCAGGGAGGTTGCATGCAGCCGACTGGAAAACTGGTACGCATCGCCCAGGGCGGCGCCAATGAGAGCTTCGAACTTGGGCAGCCCTCGATCAACCTGGGGCGCGCCGCTGAGAACAGCATTGTGCTTTCCGAGCCAAAGGTTTCGCGCCGGCATGCAAGGCTTGAATGGGGGGATGGCGGTTGGGAGGTCGTGGACCTGTCGTCCAGCAACGGTACTTTTGTCAACGGCGAACGGATCGAACGCCGGCAGATCGGGCCGGGGGACACAGTCCAGCTCGGCGATTGCGTGCTGCGCTATGAGTTGGGCGCGGTGGCGTCGGGTGAGGCGGATGAGACGGTTTTATTGGAGAGCGAGAGCGACCTCGAACGGACGCTGGCCGATGCCACCGTAGCGATCAAGCTGAGCCAAGTGGAGATGCCCCGGCTGGCCGTCCGCATGCCAGGCCGCGCCACCTGGGAACTTGCTCTGGATGGCGATGAATTCACGATTGGCCGCGCCGGCAGCAATGACGTAGTGGTCGATCTACCCCAGGTGTCGCGGCTCCATGCGCGTTTGGTGCGGCGTGGGGACCGTTTTGTCCTCCAGGATAACAACAGCAGCAATGGCACCTGGCTGGGGCCGGGGCGCGTCGACGAAGTAGCACTGCAAGGCGGCGATACCTTTCAGATCGGCCCGGCCCAACTGATCCTGAAAGAGCCTGCCTCGCCCGACGACCTGACCATTGTGGATGGGTTTTCCCCAAATGCAGGCGGCACGCGCCGGCCTGTGGTCATCGTGCCCGGCGTCATGGGGTCGGAACTCTGGTTGGGCCAGGAGCGGATCTGGCCCAACGTGCGCGCGCTCTTTACTAACCCGGATCTGCTCAAGTTGACCGACGATTCGCCGCTCGAAGCGCGCGGGGTGGTGGGCGACGTGGTCGTCGTTCCGAATTTCATCAAGCTGGAGTGCTACAGCCGTCTGAGCGATTACCTCCAGGAGTCTTTGGGCTACCGGCGCGGTGAGGATCTGCTGGAATTCGCCTATGACTGGCGGCGTGACCTGCGCGGCTCGGCGCGGCGCATGGCCGAAGCGATTGATGCCTGGATTGAGCGTTCGGGGGTGAAACCGCCGATCACGGTCATCGCCCACAGCATGGGCAGCTTAGTCAGCCGCTACTATATCGAGCACTTGGGCGGACGCCACAAGATTGGCCGGCTGATCATGATCGGCGGCCCGCACGCGGGTGCGCCCAGCATGTTGGCGCAACTGGCGACCAAGGTGGCGTTCTTGCCCTTTGGCCTGCTGGGCGAGCGGCTGCGCGACCTCGTCGCTAGCTTCTACTCGGCCTACTGTTTGCTGCCCGCCGATATGGTGGTGGTCGACCAATATGGCAAGTCGTTTGGCATTCTAGAGGATGAGACCTGGCTGCCGGAGCATCTTGTGCCGCTGCTGCGCAATGCGCGTGAGTTTCGCCGCGAATTGGGCGCTCGTTCCAGTGTCTCTACGGTCTCGATCTTTGGCTATGGGATTGACACCTTGACACAGGTGCATGTGCAGCGCGACCACGGTGGCCATTGGTCCCAACTGAGGATGGTCAAGGAATCGGGGGATGACACTGTGCCCGAGCACAGCGCCATTCTGCCGGGCAGCGAAATTCATCCGGTGCAGCAGCACCACGGCGCTCTGTATGTGGACAACGATGTGAAGATGCGGCTCAAGCTGGAACTGATGAAGTGAGCGAATATGGATGCCTCCGAAGGGATCTGTGAAGTATCCCTCAAGGGACAGTTCCGCCGCGGTTCACACGGCAGGCGAGGGGAATGATGGCTCCTGCGACGTTTGGCAAATATGTGGTCACCGAGGTCTTGGGCAGGGGTGGGATGGCCGAGGTCTATGCCGGCATCCACCCTGACTTAGGGCGCAAGGTGGCGATCAAGGTGATCCTGCCCCAGTTCGCGACCGAGAGCAACTTTGAGGAGCGCTTCCGCCGCGAGGCGCGGCTGGTGGCGTCGCTGCGCCACGCCCACATTGTCCAGCTCTATGATTTCGACGTAGTGGACGGACGTCACTTTATGGTCATGGAGTATCTACCCGGAGGAACGTTGAAGGATCGGCTGCGCGGCCTGCATCAGCAGAAAGCGCAGATGGCGCTGCCGGAGGCTGCCCGCCTGCTGGATGCGCTGGCCGGCGCGCTGGACTATGCCCACAGCCGAGGCGCTATCCATCGTGACATCAAACCGGCTAATATTCTGTTTACGGCTGAGCAAGAGCCGGTGCTGACCGATTTTGGCATTGCCAAGCTGTTGGAAGATGCGGCCCGCCTCACGGCAACCGGCGGCGTGGTGGGAAGCCCCTTTTATATGCCGCCCGAACAGGCGACCGGCGCGGCGGTCGCTGCGCGCAGCGACCAGTACGCGCTGGGGGTGGTTCTCTATGAGATGGTGACCGGGCGGCTGCCGTTTCAGGGGAGTTCGGCGGTAGCGGTCATGACGCAACATCTGCACAATGCACCGCCTGCGCCGCGCGGCGTGAACGCCGCGCTGCCGGTCGCCGTCGAGTCCGTCCTGCTCAAGGTGCTGGCCAAGCGCCCCGACGATCGTTTTGGCTCTGCCGGCGAATTCGCCCAGGCGTTTCGCCAGGCGGTGGAGGGGCGAGTCCGCAGCGCGGTCGTTGCCCCAGCGGAGGACTACGCGCCCACGCTCCTCAGCGACGCAGGCGCTTTGCGCGGCGAGGACGCGACGGTCCGGCTAGACCGAGCCGAAGCCGTGCCGCCTGCACCCGTGCCGCCTGCACCCGTGCCCGGCGCACGGGGCGGGCCGCCCCAAGCGGGCCGGCCGCCGGCTCCGCCCGAAGGGGCGTCTCTTCCCGCAGTGGACCAGGGCCAGCCGGATGACGAGAGGCGGCTGCCCTCCGTGTCTTCACCTGTGCCGCCTACGCCGGTCCCGACCTTCAATGTGGGCGGCATCCAGGCTGGGATCGTCAACCAGGGTGGGGAGCAGACCTTTAGCGGCGATCTGACATTCAACCTTGATTTTGGCGAGATCAAAGCCGCCCCGCCCCAACCTGAAGCCGCGCGCCAGGCCGCCGTCCTGGGGCGCGGCGACGTGGAACTCGCCGCCCTGCTGGAGGCGCTGCGCCGCGCGTTTGCAGGCTCGGCGCGCGCCGACCGCTTTGTGCGGCTGGTGACGCAGTTTCACACCCAGTTGGCGGCGTTGCCCGCCGAGCGCGCGCCTGACCGCGGGCAGGTCGTTAAGCGCGTGCAAGCCTTATTGATGGAGATGACCGAGGCCAAGCCGGACCCCGACCTGATCGAGATCATGGGGACGAGTCTTGAGCGCGCCGTGAAGCCCCTGTCCGAAGTTGACCCTGAACTGCCCACGCTGGTCACGCGTATTACGAGTTGGGCGGAGCTGATGGTACAGCCGGAGTGAGTTGTGAGCGATGAGTTTGTAGAGCGTTGGCGCGGCCAATTGACTGAATCGCTGGTGCGGGTGGCCCGGCTGGCGCCGCAAGCGCCGGAGGTCGACTTTGCCTCCGGCCTGCTGGCGACGGCGGTGCTCTGGCCGGTGCGCGAGCGGGTGCAGGAGTTTGACGGTGACGCCATCGACGCCATCCGTGCCATTGCGGGCGCGCAGAGCAAACATATTTTGCGCGCCGTGCAGGCCTGGGATGATGATCCGCTGGCGGCGGCGCACGCCCTCGCCGCCGCTGCCCAAGCCAACCCGGACCTGGCCGCGGGCCTGGCCGCCGTCGTGTCCCATTTTGACGCGGCCAATCTCCTGGTCGCTCGCCTGGGCACGATGCCGCCGGAGGTGGTCAACCAGATCAAGGCGGCGCTTGTCAATATCGGCGGCATTATCAACATCCAATCGCTCACGCTCAACGTCACGCACACGCTGGAGATCCCAGCGCCCCCCCGCCCGGATCGTCCGCCGGAGCTTGACGAGTTTGTGGGGCGAATGCGCGAGCTGGCTGTCTATGCCGAAGCGCTGGCGACGCGGCATGTGGCGGTGATCAGCGGCATGGCGGGCGTGGGCAAGACGGCATTGGCGGCGCGCTTGGCCCGCCAGTTCCGCCCGCCCGATGCGATCTTCTGGCACAGCTTCCGCGAGCGCGAGGGCATTGAGGTGATCATCTGGAAGCTGGCCGGCTTTCTGGCCTGGCATGGCCAAGAGGAACTCTGGCACATGGTGCAGAGCGCCCGGCAGACCGGCAGCCAACTGCCGCCGCCGGAGACGCTCTTTGACTATGTGCTGCAGATGGTCGAAGGGCGCGGATATCTGCTCTGCTTCGATGACCTGCACTTGGTGGAAAAAGACCCGCTGTTGATCCGGCTGGTGGGGCGGCTGCGCGCGGCGTTGGGATTGGGCGGGCTTGCGCTTGTGATCACCACGCGCCGCGTGCTCTCGTTTATGCAGATGCAGGAGGCGGACAGCCTGGCTGGGCTGAGCGCAGAGGACGCGCGCCTGCTGCTTGAGCGGTGGCGGCTGCAACTGCCCGGCCCGCTGTTTGAGCGGCTCTACGCCCACACCGGCGGCAATACCCAGTTCCTGACCCTGGCGATGAATGTGCTGCAACAAGAGGCGGATGTGGCGGGCGCGCTGGAGCGGCTGGCGGAGAGTGACAACATTGAGCGTTATCTGCTCGTCGAGGTCGAGGAGCGCCTGAACGAGCAGGAGCAAATGGCGATGGGCGCGGTGGCCGTGCTGCTGGGCTATCCGGGCAGCCAGGATGTGATCGAAGCGATGCTGGATGGGGAGAGCATGCGCCGCAGCCTGCGCCAGCTCGTCGACCGCCACCTGTTGATCGTGCGCGATGGAGCGCGGGGCAAGGAATATCAACAACATGCGATGGTGCAGGCGTTCTACTATGAACTTCTGGGCCGGACCAAGCGGCGCAGCATGCACTTGCGCGCCGCCGCATTCTATGAGATGGATGACCCCGACCTGCTGCGCGCGGCCATTCACTATGAGCGGGGGGGCAGCACTGCGCGTTCCGCCCAGTTGGCTACGCAGGGGCTGCCGGCGCTGATCAGCCAAGGGCAGACGCGCAGTTTGCGCCATCTGCTGCAGCAGTTCACGGCGGCCCATTTGGAGCCGGTGGATTGGATCAACGTGAACTTGGCGCTGGGCCAGCTCTGCGCCTTGGTGGGCGAGGACGAACAGGCGCGCGGCCACTATCAGGAAGCGCTCGACCGTTTGGAGCGGATCGATGGCAGCCAGACCGCGTATGCGCTGCGCGCCAGGGCCTTGCGCGGGATGGGCCAGCTTGTCTATAACGAGGAACCGCAAGAGGCGCTCGTGTGGCTACAGCAGGCCTTTGACGCACTGGCGAGCGCGGGCGGGGAGGCAGACTCGCAGCTCGAAGCGGCTCTCTATCTGGACATCGGCTGGGCGCACCGACGGCTGCACAATCTGGCCGAAGCGATGGATGCTTTTCAGCATGGCTTGGCGCGTCTGCCGCGCGGGCCGAGCCAGTTGCGCGGCGATGCGCTGACACGGCTCGTCGCCTTGCATGTGGCGCAGTTTGACTTGGAGAATGCGCAGCGCTATGCCCAGATGGCGGTTGAGAACAGCCGGCATCTGGGCAATGTGTGGCATGAGCAGACTGTGTTGGCGATGTCGGGCAACATCAAGCATTTGGGCTGTGATTGGAAGGGCGCTGTCACGGACTATGAAGCTGCTCTCGGCTTGGCTGTGCAGATCGGCGACCGCAGCGTGCATGCGGCTATGGAAACCAATCTGGGCATTGCGCACACCAACCTGGGCAACATGGATGCTGCACTGGCGCATCTGACCAGCGGGCTGGACCTCAGCCGGCAGAGCCGGCTGCGCAGTTGTGAACTCAAGGCCCAACTCGCCGTATCTAAGCTGTATATGCGGTTGGGGCGCTGGGCCGACGCCGAGAACCATCTGAACGCAGCCGAGGAACTGGTTGGGAAGACTGCTTCGGGTGAGGCGCAGTTTCACCTGCCGTTGATCCTGAGCGCCCGCGCCGAGTTACGGCTGCTTACGGGGAATATCGAGGAGGCGGCGGCCATTGCCGCACGATCGGTCGCGCTGGCGATAGCACAGGATAAACAGGTAGACTTGGCGGTATGCCAGCGGATTCAGGGGCAGGTGTTGATGGCGCGCGGCGAAACTATGCAGGCGAGAACGCTGCTTGAGCAGAGTTTGCCGCTGCTACAAGGCCGGCATCGCTATGAGGCCGCCAAGAGCCAGGCGGTGCTGGGGCAGACGCTATGCAAGACTGGCGACGCTGGGCGCGGCGCGGCACTCATCGCAGAGGCGCGAGCTACGTTCACCGCCCTGGATGCAAAGTTTGAGCTGGCCGACCTCGCGCATCTTTCGACACTGTCTGCGGGGCAGCCATAGGTGGGGCGGGCTGCACGGCGACAAGCAGACGGCTCCTCGCTGCCGAAAATTAGCCCCCCGGTGCGTTTATTCGGTTAGCGGCGTGAGGCATCTTGCCCCGGCATCGATTCAGGCGTTGATACAGGTGGAGGCGATGGAGATGATCCGTTCGCAGGTCAAGAGTCTTGGCGTCCTTCTGCTCACGGCGACAGTGTTTGTCCTGTCTGCACGGTGGGCATTTGCCGCCGATATCCTGGAGTTTATCGATATCCCGGTCACCGACCCGCGCCAGGGGGCCGTGGAGCCGGTGCTGGCATGCCGGAACGGGTTTGCGTTTGGCTTTCATGCCGTGGATGCGCTGGCCCTGCACGAAGATGGGCCACGCCAATGGGACATCAGCTTTGCCAAAGACGATGGCAACCTGTTGATCAAGGAGTACCCGCTCTGGCTTGGCAAGGCCGATGTTCCGCTGGTGCGCAACGGGATTACCTTCCCCTATGCCGGTTTCTATACGCTGCTGTGGGATGAGATGGTGCCGGCAGCGCCGTTGACCACCTGCTACAGCGGCGCGGGGAGCGGTTTCTGCGAGACTCTGTTGAACATTGAAGATTGTACGATCAATCCCTGGCTGGTGGCGGACATCGCGCAGATCGGGCCGCAGAACACAACGCGCGTCGTCACCGACGCGCTGGTCTTTGAGGTGCGGGCGTATGATCCCCAGATGGGGACCAATAATGGCGATGGCATTGGCCGCGTCGAGATGCAGATCGTCGACCCGGCGAGCGGCGCAGTGGTCTACGCCATCGAACGCTCGACCCCTACGTCGCCGGAGATGAGGGTTGCCTACTGTGCGTTTTCAGAAGACTGCACCCCCTGGGCCTTCTCGGCGCATGGCTATACATGGCCCAACGGTGAGCCGATCGAGAATGGGGTCTATCTGCTGCGCGCCCTCGTCAGCACGTCTGATGAGACGCGCCGGGCGGTGCAGACGCAGATCGAGATCGACGCGCCGCCCAATATCCAAACCGTGCATGTGCCCGCCGGCGATTTCCTGATGGGTTCGGACGCCGACAGCGCGGATGAAAGCCCGGCACACACGGTGCCGGTGGGCGATTTTTGGATCATGCAGACCGAGGTGACCAACCGGCAGTATGCCCAGTGCATCAAGGCAGGGGCCTGCACGGAACCGGGCGACGGCGGGCGCTGGCGCGACCCGGCCTATGCTGACCACCCCGTGACAGGCGTCGACTGGGAGCAGGCGAACACCTTTGCGGCGTGGGCGGGCGGCAGGCTGCCGACCGAGGCGGAATGGGAGAAAGCTTGCCGCGGCGCCGATGGCCGTCCCTATCCTTGGGGTGATGCTGAACCGACCTATGATTTCGCCAACTATGACAATGTGCTTGGCGATACGACGCCGGCGGGCAGCTATCCCAGCGGAGCCAGCCCTTATGGTGCGGTTGACATGAGCGGCAACGTATGGGAGTGGACCAGCAGCCTCTTCAAAGAGTACCCCTACCGCACCGACGACGGGCGGGAAGACGCCGCGGCGGCAGGTCGCCGCGTGGTGCGTGGCGGCTCCTATTACTACACCCACTATCAACTCGTCTGCACGGTTCGGCTGGCCGTCGAGCCGGATACGGTTAACTCTCAGACCGGTCTGCGCGTGGTGTTTGACAGGCCGCTGAACCCTGAGGGGGTGCGGTTTGTGACGCCGGTGGACGGGGCGACTGTGCCGCCACGTTTCGATGTAGAGATGGCGGCAGAGGGTTTGGTG
>JADLFO010000032.1 GCA_020845455.1 Caldilineaceae bacterium | reverse complement strand
GCTTTGCGCCAACCATCATGTCTGGCTATCTTCGTCGAACGGCAGGTGGTTGCCCACCCCCGCTCTCTGCGGGTATAATAAGCTGCGCCGGGCAGACTGAAACAGCTTCAAACATGCCGCGGCCGGTGCGGGCTATGCGCTGTCGCGTGCTTCTGTGGTTACGCGCGGTTTGCGCCTTAGAGTGGAGAACAAACAAAAGCCATGGAGCCAGTTGACCTGACCAATGTATTGACCATCATCGTCGTCGTCGGCTTAATCCTCTGGGTGGTGCGCGCCGCTGTCCAGATCGTCCCCGAATATGAGCGCGGCGTGGTCTTCCGGCTGGGCCGTGTGCAGGAGGCTAAGGGGCCGGGGATCTTTTTTATCATCCCCATTGTGGATCAGATGATGCGCGTCGATATGCGCGTTGTCACCATGGATGTGCCGACCCAGGAAGCGATCACGCGCGACAATGTGACCGTCAAGGTCAACGCCGTCTGCTATTTCCGCGTCATCGACCCGGTGGCGGCGGTGGTCAACGTCAGCAACTATCTGCTCGCCACGGCGCAGATCGCCCAGACCACGCTGCGCTCGGTGTTGGGCCAGAGCGAACTGGACGAACTGCTCTCGCAGCGCGACCAGATCAACCGCCAGCTTCAGCAGATCATCGACGAGCAGACCGAGCCATGGGGCATCAAGGTTAGCATCGTCGAGGTCAAGGATCTGGAACTGCCGCAGACGATGCAGCGCGCCATGGCCCGCCAAGCCGAGGCCGAGCGTGAAAAGCGTGCCAAGATCATCCACGCCGAAGGCGAGTTGCAAGCTTCGGAGCAACTGGCCCAAGCGGCGCGCGTCATGACGTCGGAGGCGGGCGCGCTGCAACTGCGCTATCTGCAGACGCTCAACGAGATCGCCGCCGAGCACAACAGCACCATCATCTTCCCGCTGCCGATTGAGTTGTTTCAAGGGATGATCGGGGCTTTGGCGAGCGGCCAAGAGCGCGGCGGGCGCACCAGTTCGCCCAACGGTGGCGCGCCCTAGCCCACCCTGGAATGAGCTACGCTGCTATGCACAACCATCGCCCGCAAGAATTGACCGTCGACCGCGCCGCGGGGACGCTGCGCGTGGTGTGGCAAGACGGCCATGCCAGCGTCTATGCCCTGCATTGGCTGCGCGCCAACTGCCCCTGCGCCTCTTGTCGTGAAGAGCGCCGCGCCGCCGCCTTGCAGACTGATCTGCTCAAGCTGACGGCAGGGTCGCCGCCCAGCGCTGAGATCGTCGGCGCCGAGCTGGTAGGCAATTACGCCGTGCGCTTTGGCTGGGCCGACGGCCACGACGGCGGTATCTATGTCTTTGCGGCGCTGCGCCAAAGCTGCCCCTGCGCCGAGTGTAACCCATCCGGCCCGCCCCCGCTGCTGCCGGACGACTAGCGCCGGGGAGCAGCGGTTAGAGCGGCTGTGTATCGGCTTGCGCGGCTGCCGCGCGAACTTGGACAATACCGACTTTTCTCACAGACAGGGCGCGCCGCGCGGCGCTAGGCTAGAACCAAACGGCTGCGGGAGGCAGCGATCTCACCCGCCATCGCCCGCTCACTGCCCACTTGCTCATTGCCCATTTGCGTATAGAGCATTGAGCGCCGTCAATAAAAAGGAGCCGCCGTGGGTACTTCAATTGTTCTCTTCCGCGTGTTTGATATCGAGGTGCGCGTTCATTGGTCGTTTGTGCTGATCTTGGTCTATGGCGCGTTTATGTACGGCGCCGGCCCGGCGGGGCCGTTGGTAGGCGCAGCCTATGGCGTGCTGGTCATCATCTTGCTCTTTGTCTGTGTCACGCTGCATGAGTTCGGCCACGCCTTGGTCGCCAAATATTACAAAGTGCGCGTCGGCAGCATCACCCTGCTGCCCATCGGCGGCGTGGCCAACCTGGAGCGCATGCCCGACAAGCCCATGCAGGAGTTTCTGATCGCCCTTGCCGGCCCGCTGGTCAACTTTGCGCTGGCCGCGCTGCTGCTGCCATTGATCATCTTGGTCGTGGGCATGCAGGTGAGCGCCGGCACGGTCCAAGGCGGTCTCTGGCAGGTCTTGCGCGGCACGCTGGCCGGGGCCGTGCAGCCGGGCGTGAGCAATCTGCTGGTCTATCTCCTAGCGACCAACGTGCTGTTGGGGCTGTTTAACCTGCTCCCCGCCTTCCCGATGGACGGCGGGCGCATCCTGCGCGCCCTGCTCGCCATGACCATGCCCTATGTGCAGGCCACGCGCACCGCCGTGTTGGTGGGGCGTGTCTTCGCCGTGTTGATGGCGATCTGGGGCATCATGGGCGGCGGCATTATCTTGATGCTGATCGCCTTCTTTATCTATGTCGGCGGCGGGGCCGAGCGCGAGGCAGTGGAAAGCCGTGCCGTGCTGCGCCATGCCACCGCCGGGCAGGCCCTGAGCCACAACGCCATCAGCCTCTATGCCAGCGAACGCCTCAGCCGCGCCGTCGACCTGATCATGAACAGCTATCAGACCGACTATGCCGTCTTGGACTTGAGCGGGAACTTCATCGGCGTGTTGACGCGGCCGCGCCTGGTTGCCGCGCTCAAGAGCCAAGGCTCGGACGCGCGCGTGGTCGACGCCATGCTGCGCGCCGAGGCTGTTCCGGTGGTCACGCCCGCGACAACACTCGACCAGGTGTGGGAGAAGATGGCTACCAGCGCCAGCCGCGTGGTCGCCGTCAAACAGCAGACCCAGTTCTTGGGCATCATCACCCTGGACGACTTGAGCGAGGTCTTTAATGTGTTGGGCGCGGCCTTGGCCGGGGGCGATCGCCCCACGCCGCCGGGCGAGAAACCGCAGCCCGGTGAGGAACAGCCTGCGCCGGGGCACGCCGCCGATGTCTGAGCCGATGTCTGAGCCGGGAGCGGAGTTTTACACCGACAGCGGTGTGATCGTCTATGAGATCGTCGAGCCGGACCCATCCACCGCACCGCGCGGCGATGCGGCCCTGATCCACAATTTTATGAGCACGGCGCGCAGCGCCTGGGGAAGCATCGCCGGGGACCTCGCTTCCCAAGGCTATCGGGTGCTGCTGCCCGACCTGCCCGGCCATGGGATGTCGACCGGCTACCCGCCCGATTTCAGCCACCGCGCCATGGCCCACCAGCTTGCCGACCTGATCGACGCCGTGGCGTTCGACCGGCCCCATCTTGCGGGGTGTAGCGCCGGGGGCATGATCGCGCTCTGGATGGTGCATGACGCGCGGCTGGCCCCCACCACGTTGACGCTGGTCAGCACAACCTACACCGTCAACCCGGCCACCTCCGGCATCACCGCCTCGCTTACCCCAGAGACTTTTCGCGCTGGGCGCTCTTGGCTGGAGGCGACGGCACGGCTGCACGACACGCATCAGGGCGAGGGCTATTTTGACGAAACCCTGCTGCCCGGCTTTCGCCAACTGACCCCCGAAACGACCATCGACCTAAACCGCGCCGCGCTGGCCGCCATCACGCCGCCCGCCTGCGTGATCCACGGCGACGAGGACGAGATCTTCCCGGCCGCGCTGGCGCGGCAGTTGGCGGCAGGGCTGCCCAACAGCGAACTGCACCTGGTCCCCGGCCAGGGCCATGCCCTGATCTTTCGCCGGCCGTGGAAGGTCAGCGCCATCTTGCAGGATTTTTTGGCCAGACACCCTGTGGCCGCGGCCGTCTAGTCGAACAGCATTCTAGCCGAGCAGCACCCTAGCCGATCGTCACCCGGTTTGCCGTCCCCCGCGCGGCCTTCATGGCCTGTACCGGTTCCAAACTATACCATCAATCGGATTCCCTATCAGAAGCGCTATGTCCACCAAACGCCCGATCAAAATTTCTCCTTCGATCCTCACTGCCGACTTTGGCCGGCTGGCCGATGAAGTGCAGGCCGCCGAGGCAGGCGGCGCTGACTACATCCATCTCGACGTGATGGACGGCCGTTTTGTGCCCAATCTCAGCTTTGGCCCCAGCATCGTGGCCGCGGTGCGCACCGCGACCCAGCTTCCGCTCGACGTCCATCTGATGATCGAGGACCCCGACCGCTATCTGGCCGACTTTGCCGAGGCGGGCGCGACCTTCCTGACCGTGCATGTCGAGGCCTGTATCCACCTGCACCGCACGGTGCAGCGCATCGCCGAACTGGGCTGCCGCGCCGGCGTTACGCTCAACCCCGCCACTCCGGTCGAGGCGCTGCGCGAGATCATTCCTTTTGTCGATATGGTCTTGGTGATGAGCGTCAACCCCGGCTTTGGCGCGCAGCGGTTTATCGAAACGGCCACCCACAAGCTGCGCCGGGTGCGGCGCATGGTCGAGGAGTTGAACCCGTTGTGCGACGTGGAAGTGGACGGCGGCATCGACACGCACAATATTGACGATGTCGTGCGCAGCGGGGCCAATGTGATCGTGGTGGGGAGCGCCGTCTTTAACAGCCGTGCGCCCGTGGCGGAGAACATCGCCGCGCTGCGTAAGGCCGCCCGCGGCGCTCTGTGGCGCGAAATCTAGCCGGCAGGTTAGCTGCGGTTTGCGGTTTTCCAACTGCACAAATGAGTTGGCTCTAGCCCGGCCAGCGCTGCCACAGCAGCACCATCTGGTAGATAAAGGGCAGCACAAACAGCGGGCTGTCCATCCGGTCCAACATGCCCCCGTGGCCGGGGAAGAGATGCCCGCTGTCCTTGACGCCGACTTGGCGTTTGAGAATGCTCACCGAGAGATCGCCCAACAGCGCCAGCACGCCGCAGAACGCGCCCAGCGCCAGCCCAAACCAAGGGCTGTAGGTCGCGGCCAAGGGGGAGAGCATGACCGTACCCATACCCACCAGCGCCGCGCCCGCCCAGCCGCCGAGCGTGCCCTCCCAAGTTTTCCTGGGGCTGATGCGCGGCCAAAGCTTGTGCCGTCCCACAGTGACGCCCACAAAATAGGCCGCGGTGTCGTTGCCCCAGGTGACCAGAAAGCCCAAAAGAATCCACCACAGCCCGTCGGGGACATAGCGCAGGGCTGCCGCCTGGCCCACCAGCACCCCGATATAGAGCGCGCCCATCGCCGTGGCAAACCAGTGGTTGATGGGCTGGTCGTGTTTGCGCAGCGATTCGACCAACGTGAGGATCAGCCCGGCCATGAGGACAAACGAGAGGGGCAGCCACTGGGGCTGGATGGCCGCGCCCACCAGCGCCACGGCCCAGATCACCCCCAGCAGGCGGTTCGGCTGATAGCCGCCGATCTCGATCAGCCGGTAAAATTCGAGCGCACCCAGGATCGCAAAGACCAGCAGGAGGATCGCAGTCCACACCCCGCCCAGCCACACGGGAATTAAGACCACGGGAAGGGCAACCAGCCCCACGATGATGCGCTGCTTCATGGCGCGCGGCTCGTCTACGATGCGTTCGTCTAGGGTGCGGGAGGGTTAGGTTTGTTGCAGCACGCGGCCAAAGCGGCGCTCGCGTGCGTTGTATTCAACCAGCGCCTTGTACAGCTCTTCCTCATCGAAATCGGGCCAATAGGTCGGCGTCGTGTAATATTCGGCATAGGCCGCCTGCCAGATCAGAAAATTGCTCAAGCGCCATTCGCCGCCTGTGCGGATGATCAAGTCTGCGTCGGGCAGGTCGCAGGTATAGAGATAGCGGCTGAACAGCTCTTCGGTCAGGCTGTCGGGAGGGATGCCGTCGGCGATAACCTGGCGTACGGCATCTAGGATTTCGGCGCGGCCGCCGTAGTTAAAGGCCACATTCAAGATGATGCGGTCGTTGTGCTGGGTGACCTCCAACGCATGGCGGATCTGCGCCTGCAGGTCAGGGTTGATCCCGGCCATGCGCCCGCTGTGGCGGATCTGCACGCCGTTTTTGTGCAGTTCGTTGAGTTGGCGCTTGATCGTCAGGCTCAGGAGCTGCATCAGCCCCATCACCTCGTCCATAGGGCGCTGCCAATTCTCGGTGGAAAAGGCATAGATGGTCAACACCTTGATCCCATAGCGCACGCTGGCTTCCAAGATGCGGCGGATGTTGTCTACCCCGGCTTGATGGCCGACCAAGCGAGGCCGCCCGCGCGCCTGCGCCCAGCGCCCATTGCCGTCCATAATGATGCCCACATGATAGGGCACACTCTGTAGCGCTGCCGGGTTGGCGTGGTTGATTTCGTTGGTCATGGCGGGTACTTTCTGCTGCCTCCTCGTCTGGGCCGCGTCCGCAAACCCAGGACGAAAATGGCCCTGCCGGGGGCGAAAAAGAAGGGGTGAGCAACCACCCACCCCCGGCATTCGCAAACGTCAATGCGATACACTTCGATGCGATTGGCTGCGGACAGCCCGGCGTGTGAACGCACGCGCCACGCGGCTGCTGCGCCGGTCACCGGCTGCATTCCCCTCTTGCCTGGGAGCGCCGCTGCGGTGTCGAACCAAGCGCCTAGAGCGTCATGATTTCCTGGTCCTTTTCCTGCGCGATCTCGTCGACGTGCTTGACATAGTCGTCGGTCTTTTGCTGGATACGCTCTTGGCTGCGGTGCAGCTCGTCCTCGGAAATCATACTTTCCTTCTCTAACTCACGCAAGTCATGAATTGCATCGCGCCGGATATTGCGCACGGCAACGCGCGCCTCTTCGGCCCGGCGCGACACCGTCTTGGTCAGCTCGCGGCGGCGCTCCTCGGTCAACGCCGGGATCATCAGCCGGATCTGCTGGCCGTCGTTGTTGGGCGTCAAGCCCAGATCCGACTTGGCAATCGCCTTTTCGATGGCGCCCAAATCCGACGGGCTGTAGGGCCGGATCATCAGCGTTTGCGCCTCCGGCACAGAGATCGTCGCCAACTGCTGGAGCGGGGTGGGCATGTTGTAATAGTCTACCGTGATCCGTTCGAGCAGCGCGGGCGAGGCGCGCCCGGTGCGGATGGAGCGCAAATCGGCGCGCAGCGACTCGATCGCTTTTTCCATGCGGTCTACCGCATCTGCCATCACTTCGTTGATCATCGCCTGTTCTCCTGCCGAGGTGCGTATAGGTAAGCGCAAAAGTGCGTATCGATCAGGTTGAAGATAAGGCGTTGCTGCGCCGTGCCCATGCATCGTGTCTATGCACCGTGTCTATG
>JADLFO010000031.1 GCA_020845455.1 Caldilineaceae bacterium | reverse complement strand
GGATGCGCCCGCTCAGGCCGGCGCCAGGCCGGGCGCAACCACCGCCAGAGCGGCGGAGAGGCCCCGCGCGGCCTGGCGCATGGCCTGACCGACGCGGGAGGCCGGGTCCAGCACGGCCGGCCGGCCCTCGTCGCCTCCGACCCGCACGGCCGGATCAAGTGGCAGCGCGGCCAGCACCGGCAGGCCGAGCTTCTCGGCTTCTGCCTGCGCCCCGCCGCTGCCAAAGATATCGTGGTGCTGCCCGCAGTTGGGGCAGTCGAAGTAGCTCATGTTCTCGATGAGGCCCAGCACAGGCACTCTCATTTGCTGGAACATCTTCAATCCCTTGAGCGCGTCATCCCAGGCCACGCCCTGCGGCGTCGAGACGATCACGGCGCCGTCGAGCGGGATGCGCTGAACGAGGGAGAGTTGAGCGTCCCCCGTGCCCGGCGGCAGGTCGACGATCATCATGTCCAACTCGCCCCAGTCCACGTCGTGGAAGAACTGGCGGATAGCCTTGTCGATCATCGGCCCGCGCCAGATGACGGGCGACCCGTCCCGCGCCAGAAAGGCCATCGACATCACCTTGACGCCGTAGGCCACCGCGGGCTGCAGCCGGCCGCCCTCCAGCTCGGGCAGCGATTGGAGGCCCAGCATGCGCGGCAGGTTGGGCCCGTGAATGTCGGCGTCCACCAACCCGACCCGCAGCCCCTGCTGAGCCAGCGCTACGGCCAGGTTGACGGCCACGGTGCTCTTGCCGACTCCCCCTTTGCCGGAGGCCACCGCGACGATGTGGCGCAGGCCGGCGACCGGCTCGCGCTGCGGCGCGCCCCCCGCTTGGGCCGGCGGCTGGGCGGGTTTTCCAACCTGTAGTGAGACCTGCTCCACGCCCGGCACCGCCAGCGCGGCACTGGTAACCGCCTGGCCAATGGCCTGCTGCACGGCGGGCGGCAGGTGCCCGATCACCAGGCCGATGCGCGCCGTCGTGCCTTCGACGAGAACGCCGTGCACCAACCCAAAGGAAACGATGTCGCGCGAATAGCCCGGATACTTGACAGCCCGCAGCGCGCGGAAGACGGCGTCTTTGACCGCGTCCATCAGCGCATCCCCAGTTGGGCACGGCCGGCGGCCGAGATCATAGAAGGGTTCCAGGGCGGGTCCCACACGATGTCGACCTGAACCCCCGTGACAGCTGGCAGCGCCTGCCAGAGCGTAGCCTCCACCGCCTGCCGGAAGCCGGCCTGCAGCGGGCAGGCCATGGTCGTCAGCGTCATGGTCACACTGACGCGGCCGGCCGGCGTCAGGGCCACGCTGTAGATCAAACCCAGGTCGACAACGTTTAGGCCGAGCTCGGGGTCCATGACCTGGCGCAGCGCGGCCAGGACTTGTTCTTCGGTCAGGGGGTGGGCGTTGCGTTCTTCTGTCAGCGAGTTGGTCGGCAGCAGGCTCATGGCGATGTCACCTTTGATCCATTCTAGCCTACCGGCCGCAGCCGCCGCTGTCCTTGATCTAGGTCAAGTGCCGATAATATTTCGCTTCCACCACCTTGGTCAGAGCGCTTACCGCGCGCTGGCCCGGGGTGCGCTGGCGTTCTGCGCCGTGACGCTCTACGCCTTGATCGTTACCGCGTTGGGCGTGCTGGAGTGGGCGCTGGACAACCTGATCGTTGCGCTGCTCACTGCCGGCTCTATCGCAGCGCTCTTGCAGCGGCTGCCTAACCAACTCAGACGCGCGGTGGAACGGACATCAACCTGCCGGGCGGGAACGAGGTCAAAGCGGCGCGGCGCATCATGCGGGCCCGGGGTTTACGCTGAGCGCCACGCACTCGAGCGGGGCGCGGCCGGTGAGGGGCGATGCCCTTACAGCCCTGATCGACGACCAGGGCTGGCCCTTGGACGGCCCCTAGAAGGCGGTTCAGCTTTTCCGCGCCTGGATGGCGAGCTGACACGACTGTTCACATTGGGAAGGCCGACGATGATGGAAGACCCTCCCACAGTTGTGGCAGTAGCTGACGCTCTGATAGCACCACACCTCGACTTCCGGCTCGCCGCATTGAGGGCAGGTCACATAGTCCGGAAACGGTGCGCCGCCAAAAACTCGGCAGGCCTCCGGCGCCTGGGGCAGCATCCCCAAGGGCGCAGTGCGCGCAAAACCATGCCGCTGGCCGGTCCCCGGGTGCACGCTTTCTTCGCCTGGCTCAAACGGCTGCTCCAGCGCACCAGGCGTGGGCAGGGTGGGCCCTCGTGCCAGGCCGCGTCCCAGGCCGACCAGAACGACGATCCAGGCCGCCAGGGCGACAATCAGGCTAATGGCCGCTATCAACTCCAGGAAACTCAGGCCCGTGGCCGCGCCCAACTGGAACGAGGCCGCGCTATACATCCCGAGTGGAAAGACCATGCTCCAATAGGACGGATGGTAGCTGAGCGGAAAGCCCCTTCGGCCATGGCGCCACAACCCAAGGACAAGCAGGAGCGGAATCCACCAGGTGGCAGTGACCCAAGCAACGAGGGTCAGGCCCATAAGGAAGGGATACAGCTCCTGCACCAGCGGCCAGGCGCGCGCCTCCACTACAAGGGTTGCGCCAGCCAGGGTCGTGATCGCCATCGCGCCCATGTTGATCCAGTAAGGGGGCGCAAGCTTGCGCGGCATCAGGCGGAAAAACGTAAAGCGATAGAAGATCAGCGATATGATCAAGCCGTAGAACATGCCGCCCAGAAGAAAGAGCGCGAGCGTCAGGCCGAGCGCTGCGTCGCGCCACGCCCCAACGCTGGCCGCCACCCGGCCGCCCGTGACCGACAGCGACTGCGCGGAGACTACAAGCAGCAGCCAACTCCCGTTCAGTCCTGTTTCCAGCCCCGGCTTCGGCTCGCGCACCGTCGTTGCCGCCAGGAAGGCATAGATCAACAGGGCCCACAGCCCGAGGCCGGCCAACCACAAGACAGCGGCCGTCGCCGGTTGGTGCACAATGATCTGAAACTGCCGCGCCAACACGCACGTCGCCGCCACCACCGTTAAGAAACCCGGTCCGCGGCTGTGGCTGGTGAAATCGTCGAGGACACGCGGCCAATGCCGGATCAGGCGCAGCACCAGCAGCGCGGTGAGCGCCGGGTAGAACAGCAAGTTGGCGCCAAAAAGAATCCGGGCCAGCAGGGCTTGCCCCTGCTGATCGGCGGCGATCGAGACGATCCCGGTCGCCATCACCAGGGCGAAAGACCCCGGGTACAAGCCGGCGGAGGCCTGCTCAATCCTGGCCTGAACGCGACGCAAGGCCAAAGCCTTCCCACAGCGCCACTAACTCGGGACAGGCGGCCACCTCGGGCTCGGGCGGCCGTGGGTCATCAGCCGTCAGCCGGGTATAGTAGGCCTGGCCGGCGCAGGCGCGACACAGGACAGCGTCAGGCTGAACTACCTCTCGCTGGTTGAGGATCTCCTCATGGCAGCGCGCGCAGCGCGCGCGCGATCCGGCTTGCCCGATGAGCGCCGCCAAAGGCGTGACCAACGAGACGGGACTCCAGCACAGGAGCAATTCCGCCGGCAGGCGTTGGTAGCCGATGAGCTGTGCCTCCCACTGGCTTGGCGCGCCGCCGGCATAGTGCTGGGCCAGCTCCCGGCAGGCTCGGCTGGGCCAGATGCGGACGGCCTGCTCCTGGTGGATATGGACAAACGTGGCAGCGACCTTGCCGTAGTCTTCGATGCGCAGTGTGCGGCGGCCCACCTGGCAGCCGGTCGCTGCCGAGATCCCGTCCAGCAAACAGCCGTCCGTCTCGGCAATCGTCAGCAGGCGTTTGTCGGTTTGGGGCAGGTCGAGGTCGAGGAGGCAGCCGGCGAGCATCCCCATCCGCACGCCGAGAACTTGCCGCGGGCACAGGCGAGCATGTGCGGCAGCGCTCCTACGGAGAAGGTCATCCAGGAGTGTCATAGGCCGTCACCGGGCAGGCAGAGTTGTTCCGTGACCTCCGAGCGCTTCTCCAAGAATGCCTTTAGGGCCACCGCAGGCTTGTGTTCCGAGCAGTGGGTGCTGTAGAGCAGCGTGCCTTGCCGCGGCGCGCCGGCGCCCCTCAGCGCGCCGGGCGGCGATTCCAGATCACCACCTGCAGCGGCCGCCACAGGTAGGTGATGGGGAAGGTGACCAGGTGCACCAGGCGCGTGAACGGGAAGAGCAACACGATCACGAAGCCGCCCAGCATGTGCAGCTTGACCACCCACGGAAGGGCGGTCACGTAGTGGATCTGCGGCTCGAAGATGGCCAGCGAATACATCCAGGGCACCGCCGTGTGCAGGTACCAATCGGATCCCCAACGGTAGACCAGGGCGATCCAAAAGCCCAGCCCAACCTGAGCCAGCAGGGCGGTCAGCAGCAGCCAGTCCATCGGCGAGGTCACGGCGAAGGCGCGCGGGCTCGTGACCCGTCGGAGCACCAAGAGCGCCAACCCGACGACGGCCATCAGCGCCAGGGCCAGTCCGGTCACCTCCAGCACATACAGGCGGATCTGATCGGCGATCAGGTCACCCCACCACGTGGGAAAGACCAGCGCCGCCAGGTGAGCGCCCAGCACGAGGATTACGCCGTAGTGCCAGGGCACCGACCCCCAGAACAGTTTCCGGTTCTCCAGAAACTGCGACGAGAGGCTGGAGTAGGAGAAGCGGTCGCTGAAGTAGCGGAAGATCCCCATGAGGATGGCGATGGTGACTGCCACGTATGGGAAGGCAACGAATAGTACAGTGTCGAGCATCGTGGTTATCTCCTCGTCTTCGCTGCAACACGGTTTTGGGCGGCCTCGCGGAACATACGTCGCCGGCTCAGGCCTGGGCCGGCATTCGGAAGTAAGGCTGCCTGACCGGAAGATCTCCCCTGGGCGGCGAACGGTGGGGCTGTGCCGTTCAAGGCGTAACGCCGTGCAGCGGCTGCCACTTCAGCCTTGCTTTGGCAGCCTGATTGCTGCAGCGCCAGGATGGCGGGCAGTGGGCTGACTGATCGCGCCTGGGTCTGGGCGCTCCGCTTGAATCAGCGAGCCGGTCGAGATAGTCACCCTGGCGCAGGGGTTCAGCGACAACGTTGAAGACGGATCCGGCGGGAGCGTGCTCGACCGCTGCAACAAAGGCAGTCGCAACGTCCGAGACATGGATGAGAGAAGTAAAGTTCCTGCCATCACAGGGGACAATTTCCTGGCCAAGGCGCAATCTTTCCAGCGTGTCATCCTGAAAGGTGTCCTGGCCCACAAAAGAACCACCGCGCAAAATGCACCACTCCAGCTCTTCAACCGGGGTATCCCGGATCATTTGCTCCATGGTCATCACAGGGGCACAGACCCGCGCGCGCTCGGGCGACGCATCAAGAGGCATCTCTTCAGTGATCCAACTGTCCCCGTGGTCAGGATAGGCCATGGTAATGCTCTGTTGAATATAGCGCCTGACGCCAGCCTTAAGCGACGCGGCCAGCAGCATTTTGACGCCGTCCGTGCGCAAGCGCGTATTGGCGTCCCAGGCATGGGGGGCCATGAAGTCGCGAGGAATAGCCGTGGCGATATGCATGACCGTATCGCAGCCGTCCAGCATGGCCGGCAACTCTTCGGCGACGCTTGCAAGCAGATCACATTCAACGATTTCAGTAACCTGCGGAAATAGCCGGCGCGCTTTGGCGCTTGTCCGGGCCAGAGCGCGCACGGCATAGCCCTGCTGCAAGAGCGCGGGCACGAGCGCGCGACCCAGGACCCCCGTCGGTCCGACTACTGCTACTCGCATATATTGATCACCTGGTCACTTGCGCTGGCCCGCTTCCACAATTGGGCCATCACGGTTGGACTCGTCTCGCATGAAGGTCCAGCCGGGCGGCATGCGGTTGTTGCGCAGGCGGGCGCGCAGGGCGCTGCCCTCCCAATCACCCGGCGTGATGATCGGCTCGCCCGGCGGCGACGACACCACGTCCGCCCCCGCCAGGATCCCGGCGTAGTTGTCCAGGTTCATCTCGTGGGCCGACTCTGCGTTGTTGGCGAAGTGGCATTCGATGCAGGGCGGCGAGCCTTCAAACCACATGTTCGGCTGAGTGAAGAAAGGCAGCACATCGCGTTCAAAAGAGAGTTGCGCCCCGCCGTAGCTAAAGGGGGCCTTCTCCGGCGCGCCGGCATCAACCCAGGCAGCGATCAGCCCCACAGCATTCGACTCGCAATCACGGTATGCAATTCTCCCGTGAGCATCCTTCTCAATAGCCACGCCGGCCTCCGACACTCTCAGGCACGGGCCAGTGCGGTTGGACTCGTCCATGATGAAGGTCCAGCCGGGCGGCATGCGGTTGTTGCGCAGGCGGGCGCGCAGGGCGCTGCCCTCCCAATCGCCCGGCGTGATGATCGGCTCGCCCGGCGGCTCCGACACCACATCCGCCCCCGCCAGGATCCCGGCGTAGTTGCTCAAGTCCATTTCGTGGGCCGACTCTTCGCTGTTGGCGAAGTGGCAAGACGTGCAGGGCAACGCTCCCTCAAACCACGCCCCGGCGCGGGTAAAGAGCGGGAGGATATCCTGCTCAAAGGCGCCGACACAAGCCGGCCCGCTGAGGGGGGTGAACTCAAATGCGTCGCTCTCTGGCGCCCCAGCCTCTACCCAAGCGCCGACCAACTCGACGGCATAGACCTGGCACTTGCCACCCACCGCCTCTTCCGTGAGCGGGTTTTCGGTTGGCGCGGCGGTCGGCGCTGCCGTGGGCGGGTTTTGGGTTGGCGCGGCGGTCGGCGCCGCCGTCGGCGCGCGCCCACAGGCTGCCAATGTGAGCACGAGCAGCCAAAACAGCGCGAATGCGACTTGAGATCGGTTAGGCATGATCATTCTCCCCTCCCCGAACGTCTGACCGTTCAATGGGCGCGGACTTGCAAGTGTCAGTCGCTTGTCATAGGTAGGAAGTCCTCCACCAGCGCCTCATCCTTTACCACCGCGTCATCCGGCACGATCGCCAGCAGCACCCCTTGCAGCGCCTGCAGCACCCACCGGTACTGGTCGCCGCGCGCCGGCAGCCGGGGAAGGTCGGGATCGGGCGGCTCGTCGTCCGTGGTCTTCAGCATTCGCCTCAGGGCTGGATGCAACGCCGCGCGGATCAATTCCTCGGCCTCGGCGGGGTGCTCAGTCGCGGCCAAGAAGCGCAGCATCAGCGCCAGGTGATCGGGCAGCTCGGTTCCGCATTGAATGTCGTAGCGGCGATAGTGCTCCTTCAATGCCAGCAAGAAGGCGCTGCGCTTATACGACTCGCCAAACAGGTGAAAGCCAACGTACGGATGGCGGGTCGCGTCAAGCTCGAAGACGGCGGTGTAGATTTCTTCCAGGCGCCCCAGGGAGGCGCTGGCGGCGAAGGCCGCGAAATCGCTTAGCAGCGCCGCCGCTTCCTGGCTGTGTCCAGCGGCCCCGGCCGCGCAAGCCTCGGCGGCTGCGGCCGGGTTCGAAACGGGGTAGTCAAGCAGCGCGGCGAACAGCTGAAACATCTGGCGATCATTGGCTTGGCCCATCATCGTTACGCTCCTCGGACCGGGGCTTTGCGGAAGCCAAAACCGCCTTCGCGCTTTTGATTGAACGGGTCGAGCGTCTGCTCGATCGCGCCCTCGCGCGCCAGCGGCGGGATGACGAAGCGCTCCTCGAACGTGGGCTTGGCCGTCAACTGGAAGATGGCCTCGGCTTCCTCGGCGGTCGTGCCGCCCACCGTCAACGCCTCCTGCACCTCCTCGGCGGGGATGTCGTGCACCGTCTTGGCGCGCATGTAGATGCGCACGGCGATCAGCTTGCGGTACGCGGCCGCCACGATCGCCTCGTTGCCGGCCGAGAACAGGCTCGCCATATACCGCAGGGGCATGCGCGCCCGCTCTAGCGAGCTGATCAGCGGCGCGAGACGCGTGCTGGCGGCGTCGGCGTTGTCGTATTTGCCGTCCTTCACCTTCGCCAGCACCGGCAGCATGGGCGGCACGTAGAACAGCATCGGCAGGGTGCGGAACTCGGAGTGGAGCGGCAGGGCGATCTGCCATTTCTTCACGAACTTGTACACCGGCGATTTCTGCGCCGAGTCGATCATCGCATCCGAGGCGCCGTTGGCCTTGGCGGCGGCGATGATCTGCGGATCGAAGGGGTCTTGAACAATGGCGCGATGGGCCTCAACCAGGTCGGCGTCGGCGACCGAAGCCGACGCTTTGATCTTGTCGGCGTCGTAGAGCAGCACACCCAGGTAGCGGATGCGGCCCACGCATGAGTGGAAGCAGGCGGGCGGCTGGCCGCTCTCCAGACGCGGGTAGCACAGGATGCACTTCTCGGACTTGCCCGTCGACCAGTTGAAGTAAGTCTTCTTGTAGGGGCAGCCGGAAATGCACATGCGCCAGGCGCGGCATTTCTCCTGGCTGAGCAGCACGATGCCGTCCTCGCCGCGTTTGTAGATCGCGCCCGCCGGACACGCTGCCACGCAGCCAGGGTTAAGGCAGTGGTTGCAGATGCGCGGCAGGTAGAAGAACACGACGCGCTCCATCTCGGTCAACTGCTCGCGTTCCTCGTCCGTCAGGCTGTCGAGGTTCGGGTCGTTGCGGGCGTAGACTGGCGAACCGCCATAGTCATCGTCCCAGTTCGGGCCGGCCTCGATCTCCATGGGCTTGCCGGTGATCATCGAGATGGCGCGCGCGGTCGGCTGGTCGTCGCCTTCGGGCGCATTGAACAGGTTCTCGTAGTCGTACGTCCACGGTTCGTAGTAGTCGTCCACCGTCGGGAGGTAGGGGTTATAGAAGATGTTGGCCAGCCCGCCCAGGCGGCCGTGCAGCCGCAGGTGGATGTCGCCGTTCTCTTTCTCCCAGCCGCCCTTGTACTTGGCCTGGTCCTCCCACAGCGTCGGGTAGCCGGTGCCCGGCTTGGTCTCGACGTTGTTCCACCACATGTACTCGGTGCCCTTGCGGTCGGTCCAGATGTTCTTGCAGGCGATGCTGCACGTGTGGCAGCCGATGCACTTGTCGAGATGGAAGACCATTGAGACTTGCGCGCGTATGTTCACGTGATCACTCCTATGTCGATAAGATTGCGCGAGCTGGCCACCCGGCCTGATCCGACGAACCACAAGAAACCACGAATGGCAGGCTCAGGAGTGATGACGGATTCGTTTCGAGCAAGCTATGCCGCGCCTGGCGCTGCGCATCGCGCAAGATCTGTGTGAAGTGCTCGGAGAGCATGGCGATTGTTCCCTCGGCTACCACTCCAGCTTTTCAAGCTTGCGCACGACACAGTAGGTGTCGCGGGTGAAGATGCCGATGGGACCCCAGTAATTGAAGGCGTACGTGAACTGGGCGTAGCCGCCGGCGAGCTGCAGCGGGTTGATGCGGGTACGGGTGAGGCTGTTGTGGCCGCCGGCCCGTTTGCCGCCGCGGATCTGCGACTTGGGGATATAGATCGTGCGCTCGACGGCGTGGTAGTACAGGCACATGCCCGATTGGACGCGGGCGCTGACGTTGGCGCGGGTGACCACCACGCCGTTGTCGTTGTAGACCTCCACCCAGTCGTTGTCGTTTAGCCCGATCCTCTCGGCGTCCTTGTCGTTGATCCAGATCGGATCCATGCCGCGCGAGAGGGTGAGCATCCGGTGGTTGTCCTTGTACGTCGAGTGGATGTTCCACTTGCCGTGCGGCGTGATGTAGTTGAGCACCAGCGCCTTGTCGTCCACCAGGCTCTTGACGATGTCGCCCGTCCGGCGTGGGTCGAGCCGGGGTTTGAAGGTCGGCAGGTGCTCGCCAAAGTCGAT
>JADLFO010000030.1 GCA_020845455.1 Caldilineaceae bacterium | reverse complement strand
TGACCGTACTCGCCCGGCTCACAGTAGAAACTGGCGAGTTGATCCAGCGTGAACAGCGTATCTGATGGGTGGAAAGGCTGTTGTGGGTCATGGATGGTACATTCTGTGATGATCTGCGTGGCGGCGGTCATCGTGGGTTCTCTCCTTTTTTAGCGCCTTGCTCACTCATTCATTGTGCGCATGAGTAGCAGTCTCTCTCATTCCGGCTGCCGCCGCATCGGTACTAGTACCTGTTTAGGTACCTATTTGTGTGCGCGCAGGTACTATGTACATGAGCCATCCCAAGACGAAAAAGGGGAGCGGCACTTCAGAAAGTGCCGCTCCCCTGGGGTAACGTCTCTGCCGTTGAGCTATTGGGGTTGTGAAAGGGTCTACACGAGCGAATGGTCTTGGGCAAAGCGCGCGGCCGCCATGCGCGATGTGACGTCCAACTTGCTGTAGATCGAGGTCAGATGGCCGTTGACCGTGCGCCGGCTGATGACAAGCGTTTCGGCGATCTGGGCATAGGTCAGCCCTTGAGCCAGCAGCCGTAGCACCTCGACCTCACGGAGTGTTAAGCCGGCGGGATAGACAGATGGGGCCAGAGTGGCACGGGATTCGGCAACGGCGGGCGCAGGCTGCGACGTGTCCGCCGCTAACGCATACTCGACCGCCTGCTCCAGCGCCATCGCCTGTCCCTGGGTCCAATGGACGGCAGCGGTCTCGGCATCCATCTGCGCGTGCAGTGCCGTGACTTCTCGATCATATTCGGTTCGTTCTATGCTGTCCATGGACGCGCCGATTACTTCGCGCAGCGCCCCTGCTGCGCCCAACAGCCGCGCGGCGCGGATGGGTTGATCCTGCGCACGGGCAAGGAAGGCAAAACATTCGAGTAGGTGCGCGACTGCCCCCCGTTGGCCAAGCTCCTGCCAGACCACAATCGCCTCTTGATACATTTGCTGGGCCTCCTCCAGGTTGCCCGCGCGCCGCTCAACGTGCGCCTGATCGCTGTAGGCCGCATAGAAGCGAAAGCGATCGCCTTGCTGATGATAGAGCGCCAGTGCTTCCTGAAAGCGCGCCCGCGCCTCCTCCCATTGGCTGCCGTAAGCGGCCACACGCGCCAGCACCAACACAGCCTGCGCCGTCGCCCAGGGCATCCCGATCGCACGCGCCAGGTGGGCGCTTTCCATGCTGCTTATGCGCGCCGCCGCCAGGTCGCCATGTACGGCCAAGAGCAAGCGGCTTTGCACACCGAGCGCAAAGGAGAGGGTAAGCTTATCGCCGGTCTCTCGTCCCAATGCGATGGCCTCTGACAAGGCACATTCGGCCTCGGCTGCATCCCCCTGCAGCATAGCGGCATATCCCAGCATCGCAACCGCCCAGCCCAGCCCTTGCCGATCCCCCAACCGCCGGTACAGGCGTACGCTCGCTTCTCGACTAGCCCGCGCGGAAACAAGATCGCCTGTCACAAATGCCAACCTGGACAGACCGAGGAAAGCTTTGGCCTGAGCCATACACCGCCTGCCGGCTGCTTCCCCCTGGAGTTCGGGCAAGGCGCTGACCTGGTCCAAGAGGGCTTGTAGCCAGGCGCAGCCTTCCGTTGGATAGCCACGCCGCGCCCAGAACTCGGCCAACGTTCCGGCCAGGCGCAGCGCAGCATCGGCGCTGCGCCTGGCCCCCCACTGCAAGGCCGCACGGAAGTTATCGTGCTCGAGGGCAAACTGATCCAGTTGGCGCACCTGGTGCGGGCCATATAAGTGTGGCTCCCAAGCCTCCGCAAGGTGAAGATAGTAGTCCAGATGGCGGTCTCGCACCTCTGCCGCCTCATCCACCCCCACCAATTCGTCACGCGCGTATTGCCAGATGGTCTCCAACAGGTAATAGCGTGCCGCACGTTCCCGTTCTTCCACGGTCACCAGCGATTTGTTGACAAGATGGGTGAGCAGATCCAGAACGTCTTGATCCGCACAGATTGCTTCCGCCGCCTCGAACGCCCATCCGCCTACAAAGACCGAAAGCTGCCGGAACAGGGTGCGCTCCGCTTCGGACAGCAGGTCATAGCTCCAGTCGATCATGGCGCGTAGCGTCTGCTGGCGGGGCAAGGCCGTGCGGCTACCGCCGGTCAGCAGACGAAAGCGGTCGCCCAGGCGTGCAGCGATCTGGTCGGCGGTGAGGATCTGCACGCGCACTGCGGCCAGTTCTATCGCCAGCGGAATACCATCCAGTTGGCGACAGACCTGGGCGACCGCAGAGGCATTGTGCTCGCTGAGGGTAAAGTGTGGATGGGCGGCGGCGGCGCGCTCGACGAAGAGGTGGACGGCTTCGAACTGGCGAAGGGCGTCGGGCGTCAACTCCGTCGAGTCGGGCACAGAGAGCGAAGGCACGCGATAGACCGTTTCGCCACCAATGCCCAGGGCTTCACGGCTGGTAGCGAGAATCTGCAGCGTGGGGCAGGCGCGCAGGAGATGATAGGCCAGATGCGCGCAGACTTCGACGAAATGCTCGCAATTATCCAAGATCAACAACAGGCGTTTGGCGCGTAGGGAATTGGCGACGAGATCGAGTAGGGTGATGCCTGGCAGTTCGTGTAAGGAGAAGGTCGCAGCAATGGCCGGAAGCGCCAGCGCCGGATCAGCCAAGGGGGCCAGTTCCACTAGCCAGACCCCATCGACAAAGGTCGGCAATAACTCCAACCCCAGTTGCGTGGCGAGCCGAGTCTTGCCCGTGCCGCCAGGGCCGATGAGTGTCAGCAGACGTGTGGTTGCCAGCAGCGCCCGCATTTCGGCCAACTCCCGCGAGCGCCCGACAAAGCTGGTTAGAGGGGCGGGCAGATTTGTGGACATAGCCTGTGATAAGGGCGAGGCTTTTTCATGCATCACCGGGAAGAATAACCCGCCTCCGGGCGACTACCTGCCATGGCGGTTGGCGTGGGGAGAGAGGCGTGCTGCGGCGCCAACCTGACGTGCCTAGGCGTGTCGAGTATACTACCGGCCCCTGCGCGCGTCAATCGAAAATGTCACCAGGGGGTGCATTTCACGTTACTGTGAAATGCACCCTGTCACCAGGCCAACTTCACTATACCCGGGCGCAGCGCCGTGCCCGTCGATCTGCCCGCGCTGGACTAGACCTCCTTAGCGCGCATCAACACCTCACGCGCCTTGGCCCAGGCTAGGGCCGGGTCGTCACATGTCTCCTGAGTGCCGATTTGACCCTCCCATGCCCAGACGTAGAGCGCGTCGGGCTGCGCCCGCACCAGGATTTCGCCCTGGTCAAAGACGCGCGGCTCGCGCCCGGCTTTGACCGCCCAACACTGCAGCCATTCGTGGTGAACCTTGCGCTGCGTTTGGCAGAGCGCGGCCATCTCCTGGATCAGCGGCGCGGCCTCTTCGACGGCGCGATCTTGATTTACCCAGTAAAGGTCCGTGCCTAGGTTGTCGAGGCCGGCGATCCGGCTCACCACCTCCCACAGGTCATGGTCGTGCGGCATCAGGCAGCACATCGTCTCTAGCTGGGGATGGTTTGCTTTGCAGTAATTGGCGATGGTTTGCACATAGTCCACGACGCAGCGGCGGCGAAACGCGGCCTGCTGCGCGGCGTCTGCGGTCACCAGGTCGTCCCCACCCCAGGCCGCATACTGCGTCCGGCACGACGCACAGAAGCAATCGGCCAGCGGGGTCGGTTCGTCGACAAAATAGCCCGCAAAGCCGGCCTCGGCCACCGTGTCGATCATCTCTTGGATGTGCTGCACACAGCGCGGATTGGCATAGCAGCCGGCGGGCCGGTGCGAGCCGTCGCGGCCCACCTGAAAGCCTTCGGGGTGCTCCAGCAGAAACTGGCTGGAGCGCCCGCCGCCAAACAGATTGAGCGCACCCCAGAAGAGCGCGATGGGCCGGATGCCGTGGTCCTGGGCGATCTGCGGCGTGAAGCGGATTTTACCGGGGAACCAGACGAAATCATTTTCCTGGGTGCAGACCAAGACATCGTCCAGGCGCAGGGCCGCCATGGCGCGCATATCGGCGGCGATGTGGCTGGGGTTGTGATGGCCCATATACGACACACCGGTCAGCATGATGTACCTGCCTTTGGCTGGTTTGGGAACGGGGCGCGGGCTGCCGTTCCGCAGAAATCCACAAGCAAGGCCCGGTGGCGGGCATCCGCGCTGTGGACTTGGCGCCGACTATCGCCTTCCTGATGCGCATTCCGGGGCCGCAGAACGCACGCGGCCGAATCCTCTATGCGCCGCTGCCAGCGGTTTATCTCCATCTCTGCTCTGCCCCTACTCCCTACTTTCTACCCCCTCTCTTCTCAGCGCATCCGGGAGGGAACCATCCACATGTCGGGGTTGCTGCCCAAGGCGACCTTGACCGGCTCAGTCACGGCGTTGAGCCGTGCGATTACCTCCGGCGTCAGCGTCAGGTCGAGCGCGGGCAGGTTGAGCGCCAGCTCCTGCGGCGTGCGCGCCCCGACCAAGACCGTGGCGACACCCGGCTGTTGGCGCAGCCAGGCCAGCGAAACTTCGGCCATGCTGTGTCCCACCTCGGCGGCGATGGCTTGGATCTCCGCCAGCGCGGCAAAGACTTCGGCCTCGCAGCCCCCTTCGCCGTGGGCCGCGGCGGCGCGGCTGCCGGCATAGTGGCGTGTGCGCGCCAGGCCATCCGGCACTTCGCCGGCGCCGGCGTAGCGCCCCGTGAGCAGCCCTTGCGCCAGCGGGCTGTAGCACATCAGCCCTACATCATGCGCCAGACAGACCGGCAGGATTTCGCGCTCGATCACGCGCCAGAGCAGGTTGTAGGGCAGTTGATCGGTGACGATGGGATGAAGCTCGAGAATGTCCGTCAGATCCTGCACGCCAAAGTTGCACACGCCGATGGCGCGTATCTTGCCCTGGGTTTTGAGTTGTTCCAGCGCGCCTACGGTCTCACTCAGCGGCACGCTCCAGTTAGGCCAGTGGATCAGATAGAGGTCGATGTAGTCGGTCTGCAAATTGCGCAGGCTGCCTTCGCAGGCCGCGATCACGTCGCCGGCGGCCAGGTGGTTGGCAGCGACCTTGGTGGCGATGATCGCCTGGTCGCGGCGGCCCTGCAGCGCCTGGCCCAAGACGCGCTCCGATGTGCCGGTCTCGTAGGCTTCGGCGGTGTCGAAGAAGTTGATGCCGGCGTCGAGCGCGGCGTGGACGGTGACGATGGAGAGCGCCGGGTCCTGTTCGCCCCAGTAGCGCCCGCCTGCGAAGGACCAACAGCCCAACGCAAACGGGGTGACGTATAGGTCGCTTTGGCCGAGTTGCAGAGTCTGCATAGATAGCTGCCTTTGCTTCTGACTTTGCTGTGGTTTAGGCGGGCGCAGCCGCGTTTGGTCTGCGTCCGCCCATTGTAGACCAGATTTGGACCCAGATCGAATGCGTCCGTACGTCTAGCGGGGCGCGCTATGACAGCATGGCGACAGGATGTTGACAGCAGCTTGACAGTACGCCGCCGGGCAAATAGCGTTATACTCGGCTTTGGAGACTTAAGGCTCGACAGGATGCCCAGACCGCATCGCCGCTCCATCACAGCCTACATCGCTGCATCGCCCAGACCACACGGTCTGGGCATCCTTTTTTCTCCCCAACCGTCTCACTCTGCCCGATCGACCGCGACCTGGATCGGGCGTTCGAGGATCGAACCGACCGGCGACGTACGGATCACGGCCTGGTGCAAGATTTCGATCTGTTCCGGCGTGGCGTTGGGCGCGACGAGCGTCACTTTGGCGCACACGTTGGTATAGCCCGGCCGGCATTGGTCAGGCGACTGCAGCCCCAAGAATGCAATGCGTTGAGGTCGAGATCGCCCTCCAGATCGATGCGTACATCATGACGCACTTACGCAGAAACACCCCTCTCCGAAGCCCCCTTCCAGGGGGCGTAGTTCTGTAGTCCGGAGGCTTTAGCTCCGGGCAACTCCAGGTGGGCGAAGCCGGCACGTGCCGCTTGCACCCGCGCGGCGGCCGGTGTACACTGCGCTGTAGACGCCTCTTGTGTAGCCGCAACATCTCGGCAACTGCACATCGTTATGCTGATAGCCGGCCTTGTCTGTCACGATCCCGCATCTGGACCTGCTTACATCCCGGCCTGTACGGGCTGTAAGTGAATGGCCTGCCCGCGCGGCTGCCTGGCTCGCGCGCATCGACCGTGCATGACGACTCATCTCATGACGACTTCTCTCGCGTAACTCCGGCATGATCGCGAAAGGAGGGGAGGACAAACAGATCGCCCAAACCGTTTGCTGTTGTTCGCGGACGCTAAGCGAATTTCCACTATGCTGCCTTGTCTTATGCTACCTCTGCATTACACAAAGGAGATAGTCTGATGAGCAAGCGTGTAAGTCTGCTGATTGGCTTTGTGGTCGTGCTCAGTCTGCTGCTGGCCGCCTGTATGCCGGTCGCGCCTCAAGCGCCTTCGGCGGAAGCGCCTGCCGAGGCCGCGGCGACAGAGGCCCCTGCGGAAGAAGCTGCCGCACCTGCCGGCGAGATCCCTGCCCTGGAGGACGGCAAACTCACCATCGCCTGGATTCCCAAGGCGCTCAACAACCCCGTTTTTGAGATAGGCCGCGTTGGAGCCGAGAAGAAGGCCGAAGAACTCACCGCGCAAGGCCCCTATCCCGTCGAAATCGTCTATGTCGCCTCCGTCGCCTCGGACATCGCCGAGCAGGCGCGTGTGGTTGAAGACACGGTTGCGCGCGGCGTCGACGCCATCGGCATTTCGTGCAACGACCCGACCGGCTGCATCGACCCGATCCAGAAGGCGCTGGACGCCGGCATCGAGGTCATGACCTGGGATTCCGACTCGCCGGACAGCGGGCGCTTCACCTATCTGGGCGTGGACAACTATGAAGGCGGGAAGGCCGCCGCCGATCTGCTGGTGCGCGCCATGGGTGAAGAGGGCAAAGTCGCCCTGTTGACGGGTGTGCCGGGGGCCTTTAACCTGGAGGAACGCATCCGCGGTTTCAAGGACGGCGTCGCCGCCTATCCGGGCATCGAGATCGTCACCACCGTGGCCTGTAACGACGACATCAACCTCGGCGTGCAGGTCGTCGAGGAGACGATGCAGGCGCACCCCGACCTCAACGGCTGGTTCTTTGTGGGGCTGTGGCCGCTCTTTGCCGAAAAAGGCTCCATGCCGCTGTGGGAGGACGCCGTGCTCAACGGCGAACTGCGCACCGTCGCCTTTGACACCCTGCCGGTCGAGCTAGAGTATCTAAAGGAAGGCTATCTCGACGGGCTGGTCGGCCAGAAGTATTGGGGCTGGGGCTATGACACCGTGCAGATGATCTATGACAAGATCGTCAACGGCAAGCAGTTCGACTCCTTCACCAACTCCGGCATGGATATCGTGACCGAGAACAACGTCGATGCCATGGCCGAAGCCTGGGAGACGCAGGACTTTACCAAGGAACTCCCGCCTGCCTTCCCGCAGTAGGCTTTGGTGCGGATCTATCTGTGTGATCGCGACATGACATAACTCATGGGGACTCGACCTGGCGTTGGCGGCGTGTCGAGTCCCCATCCGCTTTAGGGCACGGATTGGGTTATCTTGTGCTGAGGAGCATCCCTTGAACGGCGAGAGCGTGCTGCGCATGGAGGGGATCTCGAAAGCCTTTCCGGGCGTTCAGGCGCTGGACGGGGTAGATTTCGAGGTTCAGGCGGGGGAAGTGGTGGCGCTGGTGGGCGAAAACGGCGCGGGCAAATCCACGCTGATGAAGATCCTCAGCGGCGCCTATCGCAAAGATGCCGGGCGCATCGTGATCGGGGGCCGGGAGGTCGAGATCGGCAGCCCGCAGCAGGCGCAGGCGCTGGGCATCGCCACGATCTACCAAGAATTCAACCTGGCGCGCAACCAAAGTGTGGCGGCCAATATCTTTATGGCGCGCGAACTGCGCCGGCCTGGGCTGGGCGGCGCGCTGGGTTTTGTCGACCGCCGGCGTATGCAGTCGGAAGCGGCGCGGGCGCTGGCGCAGATCGGGGCGCGCATCACGCCGGCGACGCGTGTGCGCGACCTTTCGGTGGCCCAGCAGCAGATGGTGGAGATCGCCAAGGCGCTGGCCGTCGACGCGCGCGTGATCATCATGGACGAACCGACCGCGGCGCTGGGCGAGCAGGAGGTTGAAACCCTCTTTGAGATCGTGCGCGGGCTGAAGGCCAAGGGCATCGCCACGATCTTTATCACGCACCGCCTGGAGGAGATCTTCCGCGTGGCCGACCGGATCGTGGTGCTGCGCGATGGGCGGCGCGTGGGCGAACTGGCGATCGGCGAGGCGACCACCGACCGCATCATCCAACTGATGGTGGGGCGGACCTTGGCGGATATCTTTCACAAGGAGGCGGCGGAGATCCGCGCACCCGTGCTCGACGTGCGCGGGCTGCGCCGCGCCGGCGCGGTGGAGGATGTGAGCTTTACGCTGCACCGCGGCGAAATCTTGGGCTTTGCCGGTCTGGTCGGCGCGGGGCGCACCGAGACGATGCGGCTGCTCTTTGGCGTGGACCGTAAGGACGGCGGCGAGATTTGGGTCGACGGTCAGCCGGTGGCGATCCATTCGCCGCACGACGCGGTGCGCGCCGGGCTGGGGCTGGTGCCGGAGGATCGCGCCATCCAGGGCTTGGTGCTGAAGCTGCCGGTGCGCGAAAACATTGTGCTGGCGACGCTGGGCCGCCACAGCCAGACGGGCATGGTCAAGCGCCGAGAGGTCGAGTCCACGGCGCGCCAGTATGTCGATCGGCTTTCGATCCGCACGCCGACCCTGCGCCAGAAGGCGATCTTTCTTTCCGGCGGCAACCAGCAAAAGGTCGTGCTCGCCAAATGGCTGGCGTCGCAGCCCAAAGTGTTGATCCTCGACGAGCCGACGCGCGGCATCGACGTCGGCGCCAAAGCCGAAGTCCATGCCTTGATGAGCCGTCTGGCCCAGGCCGGGATCGGGATCATCATGGTCTCGTCGGAACTGCCGGAGGTGTTAGGGATGAGCGACCGCATTGTGGTGATGCACGAAGGCCGGGTCGCGGCCATCCTCGACCGCGGCGAGGCAACACAGGAACGGATCATGGCCTATGCCAGCGGGCAGGATGAGCCGCGCGCGGCGCAGCAGGCCCCAAGCGAACAAGGAGGCGCGCCATGAGTGAGGCAGCCGCAGGACCGGTCAAAGTCTATTCGCGTGAAAGTCGCTCTTGGCGTGAGGCGCTGCGCAGCCAGGAATTGGGGGTGTTTCTGATCCTGCTGGCGATGGGCCTCTTTCTGACGATTCGGACGGACACCTTTCTCACCAGCACGAATATCTTTAACATCCTGCGTTCCTTCTCTTGGATCGCCATCAGCGCCTTTGGCCAGTGCATGGTGATCATCACCGGCGGCATTGACTTGTCAGTCGGCTCGGTGATGGCGCTGTCGGGGCTGGCGGCGGCGATGCTGATGGTGGCGGGGGTCAGCGTGCCGCTGGCCGTGTTGGGCGGGCTGGCGACCGGCGCGCTGGTCGGACTGGCAAACGGGCTGATGATCAGCAAGGCGCGGCTGCCCCCGTTTATTGCCACGCTCGGCACGCTCTTGATGGCGCGCGGCATCACCACCGGCCTGACCGCGGGCCAGCCGGTGCGCGGTCTGCCGCCCAGCTTCCTGCTGCTCGGCCAATATGACATCCCAGTCGCCGGCATGGGCGTGCCGCTGCCGCTGGTGGTGATGCTGGTCTTGGCGGTACTTACTGCGATCTTTCTCAACCGCACTGTGTGGGGCTATCGCATCTATGCCTTGGGCGGGAACGAGGTAGCGGCGGGGCTGTCAGGGATCAACACGGCGCGCGTCAAGATCATGGTCTATACGCTCTGCGCCTTGCTCAGCAGCATCGGCGGCATCTTGATGACGGCCCGGCTGGGCGTGGCCGCGCCGACCGCGGCCCAAGGCTATGAACTGGATGTGATCGCCGCCGCGGTGGTCGGCGGCACCAGCTTGACCGGCGGCGAGGGCACGATCCTCGGCGTGCTGATCGGCGCGGCGATTATGCAAGTGCTGCGCAATGGGCTGGTGTTGACCGGCGTTTCCGCCTATTGGCTGCAGGCAGTGCAGGGGCTGGTGATCGTCGTGGCGATCATGCTTGACCAACTGCGGCGGCGGCGCTAGGGTGCTGGGTATGGACTCTGCCTATTCTGACTATTTCGTGATCACGCTCCATATCCTGAGCGCGACGCTGGCGGGTGGGCTGATCGGGCTGGAGCGCAGCTTCCATGGCCGGCCTGCGGGTTTCCGCACACACACGCTGGTCTGTGTAGCGTCCAGCGTGTTGATGCTGGTGACCTATTTTCAGTGGCAATGGCTGCCGAATGTGCCCTGGGAAACCGTGCGCACCGACCCCACGCGCATGGCGCAGGGCATCATGACGGGTATCGGCTTTTTGGGTGCGGGGGTGATCTATAAAGAAGGGCTGAGTGTGCGCGGGCTGACCACCGCCGGGTCAATCTGGATGACCGCGGCTATCGGCATCCTGTTTGGAATAGGCTTCTACTTCCCGGCCATCTTCGCCACGCTGTTGACGTTGGGCGTGCTGTCGGCATTTCGCTGGATCGAAAGCCACATGCCCGCCCAAGCCTATGCCCACTTTCACATTCGTTTTGAGCGCGACCATGCCATGCTCGAAGAGCAACTGCGGGCGCTGCTGGCCGCACACGGGTTCACCGTCGCCAACATGAGCTACCGGGTGATCAACGAAGGGCGCTCGTTTGAATACCGCATGGTGATCCGCACCACCGACCCGCGCAACCCGGCGAAGCTGGCCGTAGCCCTGGCCCGGCTCGACTCAGTGCATGAATTCCGCATCTCGCCCACGGGCGATTAGAAGGGTACGGTGCAAAAACGGTGTTTGCCAAAAGCGGCGCGTCTGTGCTACCGTAAAGCCCACGCATCGAGGGATCGCCGCCACTCCACGCCGCGGTGGTTCCCCATCGATTCTCTGGGCGCTCGCCCCAGGTTATGAGTCTCCATACTGCCGGTACAATTGCATAGTCGAACAGGCTGTCTCTGTTCACCGCTGTTTTCATCGTTGATCTACAGTCGCTCGATCACAATCTGTCGCTCACAATCTGTCGGTTTTGTGTCGAAAGGAGCAGTCCCAATGATCGGTGGTTTCAACAATCGCGTTGCTTGGATCGATCTGACCACGGGCGCGGTTGAGTATAGAGGCATTGATGAAGAGGACGCCAAGAAGTATATCGGCGCGCGCGGGCTGGGCGTGAAATACGTCTTCGACAACGGCCCCCAGGTGGACCCGCTCTCCCCCGACAACCTGCTGTGCGTGATGAACGGGCCGCTGACCGGCACCGACGTCAACATGAGCGGTCGCCTGGCCGTGGTCACCAGGTCGCCGCTGACGGGCACGATTGCCGACTCGCACATGGGCGGCTGGACGGCGGCCAAGCTCAAATGGGCCGGGTTCGACGGGCTGGTCTTCAAGGGCAAGGCCGATACCCCAGTCTATGCCTATGTGGAAGATGGGCAGGTGACGCTGCACGATGCCTCCGATATCTGGGGTAAGGGCATTCATGAGACGTTGGCGACGCTGCGCGAGCGCCACGGCGAAGTGTGCGACGGTATGGCGATCGGCCAGGCGGGCGAGAACAAGGTGCGTTTCGCCTGCTGGGTTAATATCGATGACCGTGCTGCCGGGCGTAACGGCACCGGCGCGGTGGGCGGCAGCAAGAACCTCAAGGCCATTATCATCAAGGGCGACCGCGCCAACCGCCCACGCCCGGCCAACAAGGAGGCCGACCGCGAGGCACGCAAGCGCGCCCTGGCCGCGATCATGGCCGAGGAAAACATCACCTCACCCAAGAAGGGCGGCCTCAGCCTCTATGGCACGAACGTGCTGATGAACATCACCGAGAGCATCGGCGGGCTGCCCACGCGCAATTCACAGTTCACCGCCTTTGGCGCGGAAAACTCCGAGCGCATCTCCGGTGAATATGTGCGTGAAAACATCCTGATCAGCGAGCCGACCTGCCACGCCTGCCCGGTGGCCTGCAAGAAGGAAGTTGAGGTCACCGAAGGCCCTTATGCCGTGCGCATGGAGAGCGTCGAGTACGAGCCGGCCTGGTCGTTGGGCGCCAACTGCGGCAACGACGACATCACCTCGGTGGCCTATATCATCGACCTGTGCAACGACTATGGCATGGACCCCATCGAGATGGGCAATGTGCTGAGCATGTACATGGAGGCGAGCGAGCGCGGCTATACCAACGGCGACGGCAAGCTGGAGTGGGGCGACCGCCCCGAAATGGTGGAGACCGTGCGCAAGATCGCGCGGCGTGACGGCGTAGGCGATAAACTGGCGCTCGGCACAGCCGGCGCGGCAGCGGCCTTCGGCTGTCCCGAACTGGCGATGTCGGTCAAGGGCCAGGCTATCCCGGCCTATGACCCGCGCGGGCTAAAAGGCATGGGCATCGCCTATGCCACCAGCAACCGCGGCGCCTGCCATCTGCGCGCCTATACCCCTGCCGCCGAGTTGGGCGTCATGCCCTTTGGCTCGCTCAAGGTGGACCCGCTGGCGTGGAAGGGCAAGGGCGAACTGACCAAGATCTTCCAGGATGTACACGCCGTCTCCGACTCGCTGGACCTGTGTAAGTTCTCGGCCTTTGCCGAAGGCATGGACGAGTATACGCAGCAGTTCAACGCCGTGACAGGGTTGAACTACAGCGTGGAGGAACTGCTGCGCTGCGGCGAGCGCATCTACAACTTGGAGCGCTATTACAACAACCTAAACGGGCTGCGCGAAGGCTCCGACTATCTGCCCAAGCGCTTTACGCACGAACCCAGCACTATGCCCGGCTCGATGGGCCATGTGTGCGAGCTGGACCTGATGCTGGAGGAATACTACGCCGCCCGCGGTTGGGAAAACGGCGTCGTGCCCGAAAGCAAGCTGCAAGAGTTGGGCATCCTGCAGGGCGCAGCGGCGTAACGCTGCCGCATTCGATCAAGCGACCGGCGCTTTTCGAAGCGCCGGTCGCTTTTTTTGGGTATCTAGCCTTCAGTCGCCAGCATCACTTCGGTGGATTTGATCAACACCGTGACCGGCGATTCCACGGCCAGCTTGAGGTTCTGCACCGAGGTCATGGTGATCACCGACACGACCTCTTGGCCGCCGTCCAGCGCCACCACCACCTCGGCGGTGACGATCCCTTCCTTGATCGACTTGACTCGGCCGGTCAACTGATTGCGTGCGCTCAAACGCATCTTGCTCTTCTCCTTTGTCTGCTCTACTGGTTGCGCCAGGCTTCCGAGTCGGGCGTAAAGAGCGGCTGCCCAAACTCGTCCACGCCAAACTGCGCGATCTTCTTCTGCACCGGCAGGGAGATGATCCAGTCGACGAACTGGTTTGCCAGGTCGGCTTGGATGGCCGGGTTTTTATCCGGGTTGACGGCGATCACGCCATAGGGGTTGAAGAGCACCGGGTCGCCTTCCATCAGGATCACCAGGTCGGAGCCTTCGAGCGTGCGTGCCAGATAGGTGGCGCGGTCGCTCAGCGTGTAGGCCTGCTGCTCGTTGGCCATGGTCAGCACTGCGCCCATGCCCTGGCCTGCCGAGATGTACCAATCGCCCGACGGCTCGATGCCGGCTTCTTTCCAGACGGCCAATTCTTTGTTGTGCGTGCCGGACTCGTCGCCGCGCGAGACAAAGGGCGCGCCCGCTTCGGCGATCTTGGCGAAGGCTTCGGCGGCTGTGGCGCTGCCCTGGATGCCTGCCGGGTCGCCGGCGGGGCCGACGATCACAAAGTCGTTGTACATGACGTCCTCGCGGCGCACGCCGTGGCTCGCCTGCATAAAGGCATCTTCCAGGTTGCGGGCGTGGACAAGCAGCACATCGGCGTTGCCGTCCTCACCCAGCTTGAGCGCCTGGCCTGTGCCCACCGCGATCACGTCCACGTCGACCCCGGCCTGCGCTTCAAAGTCGGGCAGGATCACGTCGAGCAGCCCAGAGTCTTGCGTGCTGGTCGTGGTGGCGAGGATCAGCCGACCCGCGCCGGGCACGGGGGCTGCCGGTTCCTGCGCATCGGCTGGGGTAGCTGCCGGGGCTTGGATCGGCCGGCAGGCAGCCAGGAGAAGGGTCAAGAGCAGGCCAAGGCCGGCCACAAGCAATTTGTGTCGCATACATGCTCCTCGTTTGCGAGATGGAGATGAACCCCGCGGCACGCAGACCGCCGGGTCCGTCGAAAATGATATATTGCATGTATACCGCCTTGGCGTTTGATCGATAGGATACCACAACCCGCTTAATAGATCATCTCGCCGGCCACAAAGGCGGCGGTGCGCGGGTCGCGCGGGGCGTCAAAAAACTGGGCCGCGTCGCCTGTCTCGACGATCTGCCCGTCGAGGATCAGCGCCACACGCTGCGCCAGCCGTTTGGCCTGAAAGACATTGTGCGTCACCAGCACGATGGTCGTGCCGTGTTCGCGGCTGAGTTTGGCGACCGTGCGCTCGATCACGCCTACGTTGTAGGGGTCGAGGTTGGCGGTCGGCTCGTCGAGCAACAGCGCGTCGGGGCGCAGGATCATGGCGCGGGCCAGGGCCACGCGCTGCGCTTCACCGCCCGACAGCGTGCGCGCCGGCTGCCGCGCCAGGTCGGCCAGCCCCACCTCGTCGAGGGCGGCGTGGATCTGCCCGTTGACGTGCAGCCCGCGCAGGTGCAGCCCATAGGCCACGTTAGCCTCCACGCTGCGTTTGAGCAGGATCGGGCGCTGGAAGACGGTCGTCACGCGGCGGCGCAGCGCCAGCGGCACATCCTCCGCGCCGGTGTAGGTGAAATCTTGAAAGCGGATCGTGCCGCTGGTCGGCGGTTCCAGCAGGTTGAGCAGCCGCAGAAGCGTGCTCTTGCCCACGCCGCTGGGGCCGACGATGGCGAGCGTTTCGCCGCGGCGCACGTCTAGGCTGTCGATGGCAAGCACCTGGCGCTCGCCGTAGCGTTTAGTCACCCCGCGCAGGGAATAAAGCAGGTCAGCCATGTGTCAAAAGCGGGCTATTCGTCAAAAGAGCGCCCTTGCAGGCGCACAATGACCAGGTTGGCAAAAAAGGCTAGGCTCAACAGCACCACGCCCAGCGAGATCGCCAGGTCAAAGTTGCCCTTGTTGGTTTCCAGGACAATCGCCGTGGTGAGGACGCGCGTGCGGTGCTCGATGTTGCCGCCCACCATCATGACCGCGCCCACCTCAGAGATGATGCCGCCAAACCCGGCCACGACCGCGGCGATCACGCCGCCGCGCGCTTCCTCCAGCGTGGCCCAAGTGGTCTGCCACTGCGAAGCGCCCAGCGACTGGACTTGCAGCCGCAGCGCCGGGTCCACCCCGGCGACCGCGGCCATGGTAAAGCCGGCCACCAGCGGAAAGGCGATGATGACCTGCGCCACGACCATGGCTTCGGGCGTAAACAGGTCGGGGATCAGCGACCAGTGGAGCCGTCCCAGCGGGCCGTTGCGCGAGAGCATCAGGTAGACAAAAAGGCCGATCACCACCGGCGGGAAGGCCATGCCGGTATAGACCAGCGCCACGGCGATGCGCCGCCCCCAAAAGCGCGCCAGCCCCAGCAGCAGCCCAATCGGGATGCCGACCAGCGTGCTCAGAACCAGCGCCACCCCCGACACGCGCAGCGACAGACCGACAATTTCACTGAGTGCAGATAGATTGTTCACAGATCAACTTCTATCCCCCGCCGCGCAGGGTCTTCCAGTGCAGCTTTTCAAAGAGCGCGGCCAGCGCTGCTTCGTCGCCGGAGAACTCGACCGCCGCGCCGCCGACCACCAGCGAGCCGATGCGCCGCGGTTCCGCCTTGCTCACCACGGCGCGCCAGCCGTCGCCCACCAGCAGATTCTCCTCGGCCTCCACCCCGCCCAGGTCGGCGAGATATTCCTTCATCAGCCAGGGGGGCACCCCGTGATATTCGTGGCGCGTCATCTGCCGTCGTCTGCAAACGGTGTGGCGCATCCTGTCCCGCCGCCGACGGGCGGAAAGATGCGGACTTCGGCCCCTTCCGGGATCAGCATGTCCATGCCGCCCAGATAGCGAATATCGCGCCCGTCCAGAAAGACATGGATGCCGGTGTGCAGTTCGCCGTTCCGGTCAAACAGTTCTTTTTGCAGGTCGGGCCAGCGTGTGATCAGTTCGTGCAGCAGCGTGCGAAAGCTGTCGCCCGGCCCGCTCTCCAGGGCCACTTTAGGCCCGCCGACGATCGCGCGCAGCGTGGCATAGACGCGTACATTCATGGCCGGCAACCTCCCACCCGCGCCATCGCTAACGACCGGGCGGGAAAATGTGAATCTCGTCGCCGGCCCCGACCGGGGTAGCTGCGCCCTCCAGATAGCTGATGTCCTTGCCGTTGAGGAGGACGCGCCACATGGGTTTGACGCGGTAGCTCTTTTCCGGCTGGAACCAGGGTGTGCCGGTGTGGTCGACGACTTCGCCTTCCTGCCATTCGACGTCGAAGATTTCGCCGCGCAGATCGGGCAGATAGTTCAGCAGCTTGCGCAGGGCCTGCTGCGTCTGCGCGCCCTGGGCCAGCCGCATGTCTAACTCTTGTAGACCGGTGATCGTGCGCATTTTGCCGAAGAGCGCCACATGCACGCCGTGGTCGCCGCTGTCGAGCGTCAGGGTGGTTTGATAGCCGAACTGCATCAGGTGCAGGTGTGCGCTCAACACCTTGTTCCAGCCCGCCAAGGCCGGGGGTACGTCGGGGTCGCCCGGCATCTCCTCGGCCAGAAAGCGCGCAAAGGTTGCATGCACCAGGCTGATCGACCCGGTGACATAGACCGGCGGCACATGCACCTGCCGCGGGCCATGCGCGGCGTGGACTTTGCCGGCGTAAAAGAGGTAGCGCGCCAGGTCGTCGCTCATGTCCATACCCAAGAGGCGGGCGAGCCAGACGGTGAAAAAGCGGCGGCGCTCGGCGAGATGCTTGGCGTCGGCCCCACGCTCCCAGCCCAGGATGGCGGCGGTTTCGTGATGGTCGAGCAGATAGTCATAGGTCGCCGCCACCAACTCATGGCCGCGGCGGAAGAGCGCCTCCACCGTGGCGAGCATGGCGCGACGCTCGGCGTCGCTCAGCCCCAAGAAGGCGAGCATGCGCCGCCACTCTTCTTCCGGGGTGGGGTCTAGGCCCTGAATGCTCCAACTGCGCTGATGATCGCCGTTGCCAAACTTGGCAAATGGGTCCATGGTTGCGTTCTCCTCCTGCCTATGGCGCAGCCAATTGCGCTCAATCAACTCAGCCCACTACAACTCGGCCAAGACTTGGCCCATCGGCGTGATGTCATAGCCACCCAGCGCCTGGACCGCGGCCACAAATTCTCCCTCGCGCCCGCGGATCAACGCCAGCAGCGGCGCGAGCAGCGCGCTCTCGTAGTGCTCGACCGGGATCACCAGGTCATAGCGTTCGTCGAACAAGGGCACAAAGTCTAGCTCCAAGGCGCGCGCCGCGCCCAAGATGCCCAGGCCGCAGTCGGCTGCGCCGCTCTTGACGGCGGCGGCCACGGCCAGATGTGTATACTCCTGGCGCTCATAGCCATTGATCGACCGCGCCTCCAGCCCACGCTGCTTGAGCGCATAGTCGAGCAGCACGCGCGTGCCTGCCCCGCGCTGCCGGTTGACAAAGACCAGGTCGGGCCGCAGCAGATCCTCCAGCGTGTGGATGCCCTTGGGGTTGCCAGGCGGCACGATCAACCCCTGTTGGCGCTGCACAAAGCCGAGCAGCACCACTTTGATGCCGTGCGGCGTGAGCAGGCGGCGGATGGCATCCACGTTGTAGTCGCCGGTCTGCTCGTCGAGCAGATGTGAGCCGGCCAGATGCGCCTCGCCGCGCTGCAAGGCCAGCAGCCCGCCCAGGCTGCCCACATGCGCCGACGAAAAGGTCAGCGCCGGGTCGGCGCGGCGCAGCCGGTCGGCCAGCAGGTCGAGCGAGAGATCATGGCTGCCGATGGCGACAATCGTATTTTCGACGCGGCTGCGCGGCTGCAACAGGGTCACTTGTACCGTTTCGCCGGGCTGATGGCCCTCGGCAAAGCGTGGGATCGTCACCACCCCGTCGGCCTTGACCAGCGACATCAACACGCCCGCGCCCCCCGAAAGCGGCGTGGCGACGATGCGCTCGCCCACCTTGCCCAAAGTGACGCGCAGAAAATGGTCTTCGCCTAAAGGCGACAGCACCTTGCGCGTCAGCGTGGCCGTCACGGTCTCCCGGTCGGGCGGCTGCATCCCCTGCCAGCCGTAGAGGACGGGCAGCACGATGCGTTCGAAGGTCGTTGCCGCCGAAACGGGATAGCCGGGGATGCCGACCAACGCCTTGCCCTGCGCCACCCCCAGCACGACCGGATGGCCGGGGCGGATGGCGATGCCATGCACGCACAACGTTCCCAGTTCGCGCACGATCGAGGCGGTGAAATCCTCGGAGCCTGCCGACGACCCGGCGTTGATGGCGACCAGGTCATGGTTCACCAGCGCCGCGGCCACGCTGCCGCGGATGGCGGCGTAGTCGTCCGCCACAATCGGCAGCCGGGTGACGAGGCAGCCCGCCTCCTCGGCCTGTGCGCCCAGCATCAGCGAGTTGTATTCCAGGATGTCGCCCGGTTTGAGCGGCGCGCCGATGGGCACGAGTTCGCTGCCGGTCGGCTGGATGGCGACGCGCGGGCGGCGATAGACCCGGATTTCGGTATGCCCGCAGCCGGCGATCGCGCCCAAGTCCTGCGGGCGCAGCCGGTGGTTAGCGGGCAGCACCAGTTCGGTCGCCACCATGTCCTCGCCCAACGGGCGCACATACGTCCACGGAGCCGACGCCGCCAGAATTTCGATATAGTCGCCATCGCCCAGCGCGAGCAGTTGCGTATCCTCGATCATGATGACGGTGTTCATGCCGGGGGGCAGCGGGTCGCCCGTGTCGACAGGGATAGCCTGGTCGCCCACGCGCAGCCGCTTGGGGCTGGTCTCGCCGGCCCCGCGCGTCTCCTCGCTGCTCACGGCATAGCCGTCCATGGCCGCGGCGTGGTAGTGGGGCGAGGAGACCTTGGCCCAGACCGGCGCGGCGGTGACGCGGTGCAGCGCCGCATCCAGCGGGACGGTTTCGCTGCCCAGCGGTTGCAGCAGCCCGTTCTCGGCCAGCGCCCCATACCAGGCGTCCAGCGCCTCGCTCAACGCCACGTCATGCAGATAGATATTGCGTTCGTGTAGTTCGGTCATCGTCTCTTGAGTACAGTGCGGTTTTCATGCAAGCTAGGAATCGGGCAGGGCAAATGTCATTATGGGTCAATGCAGCGTCACCGTCACCCAGACGCCTTCGCGCAGCCCGCCCGCGTCGAGCGGGATCTGCACCACGCCGTCGGCATGTACCAGCGTGTAGATGAGGTTAGACTTACCCAAGACCGGCACGGCCCAGGTCTCGCCGTCGCGCGTCTCCAGCCGCACCTGGATATAATCTTCGCGGCCCGGCGCCGAGGCCAGGTTGCGCGCCAGCCGCGCGCTAACCTGCGGCGCATAGACGCGCGGCGCGCCCAGCAGGCTGCGGATGGCGGGCGCGACCACCAGGTCGAAGATCACCATGGCCGAGACCGGGTTGCCGGGCAGGCCAAAGACCGGCACGCCGTCACAGACGGCGATGATGGTCGGTTTGCCGGGGCGCACGCTGAGGCCGTGGGCCAGCACGCCCGGCCGGCCCAGTTCGGCGATGACCTCGACGCTCAGGTCGCGGTAGCTGACCGAACTGCCCGCCGAAAGCACTACCAGGTCATTTTCGGCGTGCGCTTGGGTCAGTGTCGCCACCAGGGCTGGGCGTTGGTCGGGCACGATGCCGTAGAGCGTGGGTGCGCCACCTGCGCGGCGGGTCAGCGCCGCCAGGGTATACGAGTTGATGTCGCGCACCTGGCCGGGCAGCACCGGCCGGCCCGGCGGCACCACTTCGTCGCCGGTGGAGACGATGCCGACGCGCGGCGCTTCGGCCACGGCGACGCTGGTGATGCCCAGCGCCACCAGCCCGCCGATGTCTTGCGGGCGCAGCGTGTGGCCGGGGGCCAAGATCGGGTCGCCTTGGCGGATGTCCTCGCCGACCTGGATCACGTTCTCGCCCTCGGCGACGGGCCGCAAGACCTCGATGCCGGCGGCGTCGACCTGCTGCGTGTTTTCGACCATCACCACGCCGCTCGCGCCGGCGGGGATCATACCGCCGGTATGGACAAGCACAGCCTGGCCGACGCCCACATGCAGGTCGGCGGCGCGACCCATGGGCATCTCGCCGATCACGTCCAAGAAGGCGGGCAGGCTGGGCGACGCGCCGTAGGTATCGGCGGCGTTGACGGCGTAGCCGTCGACCGTGGAGCGCGGGAATTCGGGCAAGTCCTGGGGAGAGGTCAGCGCTTCGGCCAGGACGCGGTCCAGCGCATCGACCGTGGGGATGCGCGCCATGCGCACGCGCGGCGTAAAATGTTGGCTAAAGAGCCGCCACGCTTCGGGTGGCGTGCGTACGGTAAAGAATTCTGGCATGGCGAATCGGCGATGCCGCGCGGCGGCGATGGGCGAGCCTCTAGATGAATCGAGCGTTGGGGGTACTATAACCTGAGACGATCCCTTCGTCAACGTCGGCGGGCCAAACATGAGCCATCCCAATGGTTTGTTCCATCACATTCAGGTCTGCGCGGGCTGGTGGTACAATAGCACTGCTCTCCCGACTTGGGGTACTCCGAAAGCCGTCTATGCGCAGGGCGTGACCTGCGACTAGAAAGCCGAGCCACCGATGGGCCTGCTGCGCGCCGGACTCACCAACGAAGCCTACGACCGCGAGTATCGCACGCGCGATCTCATGCGGCGCATTGTCGATTACTTCCGTCCCTGGCTGGGCCGGCTGGCGTTGATCGCCACGATGGTGACGCTGATGGCGCTCTTTGGCGCGGCCCTGCCCATCCTCGTTTCCCAGGGCGTCGAGGTATTGACCCGTCCCAGCGGCAGCACGCCGGCAGCCATCGCCCTGCTGGTAGCGCTGGTCTTGGCGCTGGGCGTGCTCAACTGGGGGGTAAACTGGGTGCGCCGCGTCGAGACCAGCAAGCTGATCGGCGACGTGATCCTGGCGATGCGCCGCGATGCCTTTGCCGCCGTCATGCACCACGACCTAAGCTTTTTCGACAAGTATCAGTCGGGGCGCATCGTCAGCCGCATCACCAGCGACACCGACGAGTTTGGCCGCGTGGCCGTGCTTGTCACCGAGCTGGTCAGCCAACTGCTGCTCGTCGCCATTTTGCTGGTCTATCTGATACGCGTCAGTTGGCAGTTGACGCTGCTGCTCTGTGTGCTGGCGCCGGTGGCGTTTTTCATCGCCGGGCGTTTTCAACATTTCGCCCGCCAAGTCACCCGCCGCGGCCAGCAGGCGATCGCCGACGTCAACGCCAGCATCCAAGAGGCCGTGACCGGCATTTCGGTCGCCAAGAACTTCCGCCGTGAGCAGGGCATCTACGACAGCTTTCTCGACGTCAACATCCGCAGCTATGCGATCCAGGTGCGCCGCGGCTGGGTCTTGGGCAGTCTCTTTCCTACCCTGACCTTTTTCAGCGGCGTCGGTACGGCTATCCTGCTCTACTTCGGCGGCGTCAACGTCTACACCCAGGCGATCACCGCCGGCGCCTGGTTTCTCTTTATCAACAGCGTCGACCGCTTTTGGTTCCCCATGCTCAACCTGTCGGCCTTTTGGAGCCAGTTCCAGGGCGCGCTGAGCGCGGCCGAGCGCATCTTTGCGCTCATGGATGCGCAGCCTGTCGTCTTGCAGACCGGCAGCCGGCCTGTCGCCTATCTGCGCGGGGAGATCGAATTCGACCATGTGGACTTCGGCTATGCCGCCGATGAGCCGGTGCTGACGGATTTCTCGCTGCACATTCGCGCCGGCGAGAGCATTGCCCTGGTGGGGCACACGGGCGCGGGCAAATCGAGCATCGCCAAACTGGTCACGCGCTACTATGAGTTCCAAGGCGGGCAACTGTGCATCGACGGCCAGGACATTCGCGCCTTTGATCTCGAAAGCTACCGTCGTCACTTGGGGATCGTCAGCCAGTCGCCCTTTCTCTTTGCGGGCACAGTGGCGGACAACATCCGCTATGCGCGCTCCCAGATGACCGACGCCGAAGTCGAGGCCATCGCCCGCCAGATCGGCAAAGGCGACTGGATGGAGACGCTGCCCGAAGGGCTGCAAACCGACGTGGGCGAGCGCGGCAGCCGTCTCAGCATGGGGCAGCGCCAGTTGGTTGTCCTGGCACGCATGTTGGCGCTGGACCCGGCGATCTTTATTTTGGACGAAGCCACCGCCAGCGTCGACCCCTTCACCGAGTCGCAGATTCAAACTGCGCTCGGCCTGATCCTGCACGGGCGCACCTCGATTGTGATCGCCCACCGGCTTTCTACTGTCAAGGCCGCCGACCGCATCCTGGTCTTGGAGCGGGGCCGTGTCATTGAAGAAGGCCCGCATGACGCCCTGCTTGCCCGCGGCGGCCACTATGCCGACCTCTATAACACCTACTTCCGTCACCAGTCGCTGGATTTTATAGATTCGCGCCGCCAACCCAGTGCACAGCCCTCTCCGCTTAATTCGTCCAACGCCTAGGGTAGCTCCAAGCGGGTGCTGCGCTCGGCTGCCCACCGGCGTTTGGCAGACGCACGCGCATCGCGTATCATAGGCAATACCCTCTTCAGTCCCACTACCTTCACCCGTGGAGCGACGACCATGTCCCCAGAAGCTATGCAAGGCGTATTTCCTATTCTCGTCACGCCGTTCGACGCGCAGAGCCGGATCGACGAAGACAGCCTGCGCCACCTGATCGACTTTGACATTGCCGCCGGCGTCCATGGGCTGGGTGTTGCCCTGGGCAGCGAGATCTTCAAGCTGAGCGAAGCCGAACGCGACCTTGTCATCCGCACTGTGGTGGATCAGGTGCGGCGGCGCGTGCCGGTGGTGATCAATACCGGCGCGCCCGGCACTGACCTGGCCGTCTTCTACAGCCGCCGCGCCGAAGAACTGGGCGCGGACGCCGTCATGGTCATTCCGCCGTCGTTTATGCCCGCCGGGCCTGCCGAAGTCCTGGACTATTATCAAGCCATCTCGGATGCGGTCTCGATCCCGATCTTTTTGCAGGATGTACCCAGTGCGCCCATCAGTCCAGGCCTGGGCCGCCAGATCGCCGAGCGCTGCGCCCAGGTGCGCTATATCAAGGTCGAGACGCCGCCGGTGGCCGCCAAGGTCGCCGAGACCGTGGCGCAGGCCGGGGATCGGCTGACGATCTTTGGCGGCGCAGGCGGCGGTTACTTTATCGAGGAACTGCGCCGCGGCTCGCTGGGCACGATGCCCTTTTGCAGCCAGCCGGAGGCGTTTGTCCGGGTCTGGGACTTGATGCAGGCGGGCGACGAGGCCGCGGCGCGCGCCGTCTTCGACCGTGTGATCGCGCCCATCAACCGCATCACCGGCCAAGGCGGGGGCATCTTCTATGCGGTGCATAAGGAACTGCTGCGCCGTCGCGGGGTGCTGACCACCGCCCAGGTGCGCAGCCCCGCGCCCCCGGTCGACGGCCAGACCCAGCGTGAGCTGGATCACCTGATCGCCGAGATCTACCCGTCCGCCGCATGAAGGCTGCGGAACCAGCCGAGCCATCATCCGTATCCTCCCCCTATTTTTGCGCTCAGCCCGAGGGCTGTCTCGCCAGGGCATCTCTACCAGGGCATAGGCCTTATACCCCATATCCCAAACAAGGAGTGCGCTATGCAGATTGTCGATCTTCAGGTCATCCCCTTTCGCGTCAAACGACAGAATTTTCGCGCCGGCGGAGTCCTGTCGGAGGTCGAAGCGGTCCAAACGCTTACCAAGATCATCACGGACGAGGGCGCAGAAGGCTATTACTTTGGCGGTCACGGTCACGGCGACGCCGACGGGCTGACCTTTGACGAGCGCGCTGCGCTGCGCGGCCGGCTCAAAGGGCTGCTTCTGGGGCACGATCCCTTTGACCGTGAGAAGTTCTGGCATTGGCTGTGGGTCGCCAACCTGCCGGAGAACCTGATCAGCGTAATCGATATGGCGCTCTGGGACCTCCAGGCGCGCTATTTCGAGGCGCCGCTCTATAAGCTGCTGGGCGGCTGCCGCGACAAGGTCAAAGCCTATGCCAGCACCTATCCTAACATGGGCACGCCGGCGGAATATGCCCAACATGCGCTGGGCTGCAAGGCGCAGGGCTATACGCACTACAAGATTCATCCCTATTATTTCTGGGACCCTGTCACCAAACAGTCCGACCCGGGCCGCCCGTCGCACATCGTTCAGGACATCGAGGTCTGCCATGCAGTGCGCGAGGCCGTGGGCGACGATATGGTGTTGAGCTTTGACCCGTGGGGAACCTATCGCACCTATGAGGAGGCCTATCGCGTGGGGCGCGAGCTGGAGAAGCTCAATTTCTACTGGTATGAGCATCCCATGCCAGAATACCGCATGGCCTCCTATGAAAAACTCTGCCAGGAGCTGACGATCCCCATCCTCTCGCCGGAGATCGCGGCGGGGAGCGTCTACACGCGCGCCGACTGGATCCGCCGCGGCGCGTCAGACATGACGCGCATGGATGTGCTGCGCGGCGGCGTCACCGGGCTCAAGAAGATGGCTGCCGTGGCCGAGGCGTTTGGCGTCAAGTGCGAGGTGCATATGAGCGGCTTTGCCAACCTACAGATCCTCGGCTCGACCAGCGAAGATGTCTGTGAATATTACGAGCGTGGGCTGCTGGCCCCCGGCATCGACTACGAGACGCCCCCGCCCTATCTGCTGGCGTTGGGCGACCCCATGGATGCGGCGGGCTTTGTCCATCTGCCGCAGACGCCGGGGATGGGCTATCAGATCAACTGGGAGTATATCGACGCCCACCGGCTGGCGGACGAGCCGATCGGCTGATCGGTTTGACCAAGCCCGCCTGAGCAGCGCCACTTGACAATAACAGGGGGTGGAAGACAGGTTACTGACACGACGACCGCGGCAGTCTACAGTCACTATGTGACCCCGGCTCTGCAAGACTGCGTCCAGGAGGGTGGGGCGCGAGTGATGTTGTGTGTCGGAAAGGTAGAGGCGCTTCCATGTTCAACCGAATTCTGCTTCCCCTCGACGGCTCGGCCTTGGCCGAGTGTACGATCCCCCATGCCTTGGCGTGGGCGAAGTTGGCGGACGCCGAGATCATTCTGCTCCATGTCGTCGAAGAAAGCGGCGCTGAGACGGGGGTAGACCCCTATGAGTGGCATCTGCGCAAGGCGGCAGCCCAGACCTATCTCGACACTCTCTGCGCCAAGGTGCAGGCGTTGGGTGTCCCGGTCGACTGCCGGCTGCTGGCCGGTTTGGCGGCGGAGCGGATCGTCGAACAGGTGGATACACTGGGTGCAGACCTGCTGTTGATCAGCAGTCACGGCCAGAGCGGGCGCGCAGACTGGGCCTTGGGCGCTGTGGCGCGCAAACTGCTGGAAGGCGCAGGAATCTCCGTGATGTTGGTGCACGGCCATGGGGAGCCGGCAGAGAGTGTGGCCCTGGCGCCGGCGCAGTATCACACGCTTATGGTCTCGCTCGATGGGTCGCGGCGCGCCGAATGCGTCTTGCCCATCGCCGAACGGCTCCTGAATGACCAGCACGCCAGCCTGTTGCTGGTGCATATTGTGCAGCGCCCCAGCCTGTTGGGATGGTCTATGCTGGCCGAGGAGGAGCGCCGGCTGGCCGAGCAGGTAGTCGAACGCTCGCAGGCGGTGGCGCAGAACTATCTGAACGAATTGCAGGCGCGGCAGGGTGAGCGGGCCAGCATCGTCCTGTCGCTAGGGGACAACGTCGCCACCGAACTGAGCGAGATCGCCCAGCGTCATCAGGTGGACTTGCTTTTGCTTTGCGCCCACGGCGCGGCGGCCAACCCTGTCCGCACCTTTGGCGACACCGTCCACGGCATTTTAAGCTACTGCTCCCAGCCGGTTCTGATCTACCAAGACCAGCCGGTGCAGCGCGCCATTGAACGGAAGGTTGCTCCGGCAGCCCGTGGCCGGCACGGAGAGCTGGACAGCCTGCCCCCCTTGGCCGCCTAGTCGCGCAGGGAAGCCCCTGCATTGTAGGAGAGTATGTTTGACGATCCATGACTGAAGCTGCCCATATCACCCAATCGATGCACCTGGACGAGGTTGCACGCCACTTGGCCCGCCAGCATCAACTGGCAACGGCAGGCGCCGGGCAGCCTCTTTTATTGGAACGGCTGGCCCGCTACGCCGTCATTCTCGACCGCGCCTATCAAACGTGGGTCAAACCCGCCGCGCAGGACGAACTGCTGCCCTTCGCTGCCGAGTGGCTGCTCGATAACTATTATCTTGTCCGGCAGGCCCTCCACCAGATCGAAGAAGATCTGCCCCCAAGCTATTACGCCGAACTCCCGCTGGTCGACGAGGCTGCCCCAAGCGCAGCGGACGCCGCCAAGCCAAGCGCAGACACCAGCACAGCCACGCTCGTGCCGCGCGTCTATGTCATCGCCAAGGCGCTCGTCCAGCAGAGGACGCTCCACCCGGCCCTGGAGACCGAGATCGAGTTTCTGCGCGCCTATCAGGCCGAGACGCCGCTGACCATTGGCGAATTGTGGGCGGTCCCCACGCTGCTGCGCTATGCGCTGATCGAGCGCTTGGCGCTGGCCGCAGCGCGCCTGACGCATGAGATGGATGTGCTGCTGAAGATGACCGGCCTGTCTGCGGCGATGGACGGCTTGCCTGTGAACGCGGACGGCGCGTCGCCCGCCAACGACGATTCGATCGTCGCCGACGCTATTATTGGGCTGCGCGCCCTTCACAACGCCGACTGGCATCTCTTTTTTGAAGCGGTCAGCCTAGTGCATCAGACCTTGGCCGAGGACCCGGCCAAGGTCTATGTTGCTATGACCTATCACACACGCGACCACTATCGCGAGGAGGTAGAGCGGCTGGCGCGCTACAGCCGCCGCAGCGAAACCGAGGTGGCGGCTATAGCCGTCGATCTGGCGCGTGCCGCCGCGCAGGAGGCCGCGGGCGGCGCAGACGCACAGGCCGCGAAGGTTGAACAGCCGGCGCGCCGCAGCCATGTCGGCTACTATCTGCTGGGGCAGGGCAGGGCGCAGCTTGAAGCGCGCATCGGCTATGCGCCGCCGCCCGCCAAGCGTCTGCGCCGTGCGCTCTATGCGCACCCCACGGCTGTGTATCTGGGCAGCATCGGGCTGTTGAGCTTGGCGCTGTTGATCCTGCTGTCGGCCGCCTGTGGCGCGGCGGGCGCAGCCGGCTGGCAGATGGCCGTGGCGCTGGTGTTGGGGATCGTGCCCGCGCTCACGGTGGCGGTGAGCCTGGTCAACTGGGGCCTGACCCAACTCTTGCCGCCGCGCATCTTGCCCAAACTCGAGCTAGAGGCGGGCGTGCCCGCCGCGGCGCGCACGATGGTGGTCATCCCCGGCATGATCAACCGCACTCAGGATGTCGACGACCTGTTCCGGCAGCTTGAACTCCACTATTTGCGCAACGCAGACCCCAACGGCCATGTGACCTTTGCCGTGCTCACCGATTTTGGCGACGCCGAGGCTGAGACCCTGCCCGACGACGCGGCGCTCTTGGCGCACGCCCAGGAGACGGCGGCGCGGCTCAACCGCCAATATCCCGGCCGGCCCTTCTATTTCTTCCACCGCAAGCGGCTGTGGAATTCGAGCGAGGGGGTCTGGATGGGGTGGGAGCGCAAACGGGGCAAGCTGCACGAGTTCAACCGGCTGCTGCGCATCTCGGTCGATGCAGCCACGGGCAAGCACAGCACCCATGACACCTCGTTTGTCGCCGCCGAGGGCGACCTGACGATCTTGCCGGGCGTGCGCTATGTGATCACCTTGGATGCCGATACGGTGCTGCCGCGTGACGCCGCGCGGCGGCTGGTCGCGACGCTGACGCACCCGCTCAACCGCGCCGAATTTGACCCCGTCTCTGGGCGGGTCGTCGCCGGCTATACCGTGCTGCAGCCGCGCACCGAGATCAACGCCACCAGCGCCAACCGCTCGCTCTTCACCGAGATCTACGCCGGCGATGTGGGGATTGACCTCTACACCTTGGCGGTGTCGAATGTCTACCAGGACTTGTTTGGCGAGGGCATCTATGTGGGCAAGGGCATCTATGATGTCGATGCCTTTGAGCGCAGCCTGGAAGGCCGCGTGCCGGAGAACAGCCTGTTGAGCCATGACCTCTTTGAAGGCATTCATGGCCGCGCCGGGCTGGCGACCGATATCATCCTGTTCGAGGATTATCCGCCCCATTATCTGGTGCATATGCGACGTGCCCGCCGCTGGATACGCGGTGACTGGCAACTTGTGCCGTGGTTGGCCCGGCGCGTGCCCTATCACGGCGGGTATGCGCCCAATCCGCTGCCGGCGATCGCGCGCTGGAAGATCGTCGATAACTTGCGCCGCAGCCTGCTCACGCCCGCGCTGCTGCTCTGGTTTGTAGCCGGGTGGACCATCCTGCCCGGTTCGCCCTGGCTGTGGACGCTGGCGGGCATCGTGATCCCGGCTGTGCCGGTGCTGACCGGCGCGCTGGAGGCGCTGGCGCGCAGCCTGCGCCGCGACGGCACGCGCGAGGCGCTGCGCCCGCTGTGGAAGAGCGTGGCGCGCTGGCTTCTGCAACTGGTCTTTTTGCCCTATGAGGCAGTGCTCAACCTCTATGCCATCGGCATCACCGCGGTGCGTTTGGCCGTGACGCGGCGGCATATGCTGCAGTGGGTCACGTCGGCCCATGCGGCGCGCCTGGTCGGGGAGAATACGACGCTCGACACGACCTTGCAGTGGATGCTGCCCTCGCTGAGCGTCCTGCTGCCGATCGCTCTGCTGACGGTCTGGCTGCGGCCCGCGGCTTTGCCCGTGGCGCTGCCGGTGTGGCTGGCGTGGGTGGCCGCGCCGGCCATTGCCTATACCATTAGCCGCCCGCGTGTGCCTGCGGTCTATACGCCCAGCGCGCAGGAACTCCAGCAGTTGCGGACGCTGGCCCGGCGTACATGGCTTTTCTATGAGCAGTTTGTAGGGCCGGACGACCACTGGCTCCCGCCGGATCATTTTCAGGAATCGCCCAAGGGGGTGGTGGCGCACCGCACCTCGCCCACCAACGTGGGGCTGTATCTGGCGGCGGCGCTGGCCGCCCATGATCTTGGCTATATCAACGGCGTTAACTTGGCGCTGCGTCTGCGTTCGGCCTTCGACACCTTGGCGCAGCTTGAGCATCACCGCGGGCATCTCCTCAACTGGTTTGATACGCAAACGCTCACGACCTTGACCCCGGCCTATGTCTCGACGGTGGACAGCGGCAACCTGGCCGCGGCTCTGGTGGCGCTCCGGCAGGGGTGTCTTGAACTCCCGCGCCGGCCCTTGCTGCGCTGGGAACTGTGGCAGGGGTTGGGCGATGCGCTGGCGCTCTTGGTCGGCGAAGTCCAAGCCGTGGGTGACGAGGAAGGGGAAGAGGCCGAGCCGGCCCAGGCGGCGCGCCGCGCCTTGCTCCAGCAGATAGACCAGTGGCAGACGACCGTCGACGCGGCCCATGATCAGCCGCAGCAGTGGCCGGCGCTGGTGGACAGTCTGATCCAGGAGGCGCGCCCCCAGCTTGACCAGGCGATCCTGGCCTTTGTCGACGCGCACCCTGAAGCGCTGGGCAGCGAGCGGCTGCATACCCTGCATACCTACAGCGTCATGCTCCATCGCCAATTGACCAACTTCCAGCATGAACTCGGCTTGCTGGCTCCGGTGCAGATGATCGTGCATCACCCGCCCCATCTGCTGGAAGGCGATGCGCTGCCCGCGCCTGTGTTGCGCCCTTGGAAGCTGCTGCGCCGCCGCCTGCCCGCCAACCCGTCGCTGGGCGAGGCCGAGGCCGGCTATGGCGATGCGCTGGCGCAGGCGCAGCAGCTTCACGCCGCCCTGCAGACGCTCGCCACCCATGCCAAGGATCAGGCTATGGCCACCGACGCGCCGACCCAGAGCGCGCTGGCGGACGCTGTCTCATGGAGCGCGCAGTTGGTGGAGACGCTGCGCACCAGCCATACGGCGGTGCATAGCCTGCTGACCGAGCTGGCGGCGATCGCAAAGGATGCGGCGAGCATCGTAGCGGAGATGGATTTTTCGTTCCTCTTCGACGCGCAGCGCAAACTGTTCTATATCGGCTACAACGCCGCCGCCGCCCGCTACGACGCTAACTACTACGACCTGTTGGCGTCGGAGGCGCGGCTGGCGAGCTTGCTCGCCATCGCCAAGGGGGATGTGCCGCAGAGCCATTGGCTGCACATGGGCCGCCCCTTTACCACGCTGCAGGGGCAGCCCGTCTTGCTCTCCTGGAGCGGCACGATGTTTGAATATCTGATGCCGCTGCTGCTGGCGCGCGGCTACCCCGGCACGCTGCTGCATGAAAGCTGCGTGGCCGCTGTGGCGCGGCAGCGCCGCCACGGCCATGACCACCATGTCCCCTGGGGCGTGTCGGAGTCGGGCTTCTATCAGTTCGATATCGCGCTCAACTATCAATACCGCGCCTTTGGCGTGCCGGGGCTGGGGTTGAAACGCGGGCTGGACGAAGACCTGGTGATCGCGCCCTATGCCTCGCTGCTGGCTGTGGGGCTTGCGCCTGAAGCGGTGCTGCAGAACCTGAGCCGTCTTCAGGCCGAGCAGGCGCAGGGGCGCTATGGGCTTTATGAAGCGATCGACTACACGGAGCGGCGGCTGCCGCTTGGGCAAAAGAAGGGCATGGTGCGCTCCTATATGGCGCACCATCAAGGCATGATCCTGCTGGCGCTCGCCAACTATCTGCAGGATGATCGCATGGTGGCGCGCTTCCACGCCGACCCGGCCATCGAAAGTGTGGAACTGCTGCTGCAGGAGCAGGTTCCCCATGCGCCTACGGTCGACGCCCTAACCGAGACGCAGGCGACGGCCCCGCTGCATTTGGGGACGCCCGCACCGAGCGTGCCGCCGTGGCGCGTGCCGCTCGACTCGCCGCTGCCGCTGGCCCATCTGCTCGCCAATGGGCGTTTTACGACGCTGATCACCAACAGCGGTGCGGGCTTTAGCACCTGGAACAAGCTGGCGCTCACCCGCTGGCGGCCTGACCCTACGCTGGACGACTGGGGGCTGTGGGTTTATGTGCAGGACATGGCGACCGGTGAACTGTGGTCGGTGGGCCGGCAGCCGGTGGGCGCTGCGGCCGAAGGCGAGGAGGTTTTCTTCTACCCGCACATGGCCGAATTCCGCCACCGTCGCGGCCCGCTGGGCGTGCAGATGGAGGTGACGGTCGCGCCCGACGCCGATGTGGAGGTCCGGCGTATCACGCTGACCAACAGCGGCGAAGAAACGCAGCGGCTGCGCGTGACCAGCTATGCCGAGGTCGTGTTGGGGGACGGGGTCGCCGACGCCCGCCACCAGGCCTTTGCCAAGCTCTTTGTCGAAAGCGAATACCTGCCCCAGTTGAACGCGCTGTTGTTCCGGCGGCGGCCGCGCTCCGGCGACGAGCATCCGCCATTTATGGCGCACGCGCTCACCTCCGAGACGGCTCGACCGGCGGGCGCGTATGAAAGTGACCGCGCCCGGTTCCTGGGGCGCGGGCGCACGGCGCGGCGTCCGGACGCACTCACCGGGGCGGATTGGTTGAGCGGCACGGCGGGCGCGACGCTGGACCCGGTTATGGCCTTGGGCGAGGAGGTTGAGATCGCGCCGCACAGCATGGTGGAGCTAGCGTTTGTGACCGTGGCGGGCGAGACCCGGCAGGAGGTCCAGAGCCTGTTGGCGCGCTTCCAGACTTGGACGAGTGTCACGCTGGCCTTTGCCGCGGCGCGCAGCCAAGCCGACCAGATGTGGCGCGAGCAGGACTTGACCGCCGATGACCTGGCGGCCTTTGACCAGATGCTCTCGCTGCTCTTCTATCCTCATGCCGCAGGCCGCGCCGACCCGGCGACCTTGGCGCAGAACCGCCTGGGTCAGCCGTCGCTCTGGTCGTTTGGCATCTCCGGCGACTATCCGATCCTGCTGCTCCAGTTGCGCCAGGCCGAGCAGGGCGCGCTGCTGCGCCGGCTCATCCAGGCCCACACCTATTGGCGGCGGCGCGGGCTGATGATCGACCTGGTGATCGTCAACGAGGAAGAAAGCAATTACGGCCAAGCCGTGCATGGGGCGATCTGGCGGCTGCTGCAGCGCATGGAGGTTGACCAGACGCTCAACCAGCGCGGCGGCATCTTCCTCGTGCGCCGCGATCAGATGCGCCCAGAGGAATACATCCTTTTGCAGTCGGTGGCGCGCGTGGCCCTGAACGCCGAACAAGGGACGCTCGAAGCGCAACTGGGACGTCTGGCCGCGGCCCCGAACCCATTGCCCGACCTGATCACCGCGCTGCCGCCGGAGGCCAACGATGGCCCGATGCCGCCGCCGGCGCGGCCGCAGGATCTGCACTTTGACAACGGCTGGGGCGGGTTTAGCCCGGATGGCCGCGAATACATCGCCTATTTGGAGCCGGACGCGATGACGCCCGCGCCTTGGATCAATGTGATCGCCAACCCGGACTTTGGCTTCCTGGCCTCGGAGAGCGGCGGCGGCTATAGCTGGGCGGTCAACAGCGGCGAGAACCGTCTCACGACCTGGCGCAACGACCCGGTCAGCGACCTGCCGTCCGAGGCGCTCTATCTGCGCGACGAGGAGACGGGCCAGGTCTGGTCGCCGCTGCCCTTGCCTGCGCCCGCGCCGACCCCCTATGTGGTGCGCCACGGCCCCGGCTACACCAGCTATGAACACCATTCGCACGGCGTCGCCCAGGAGGTGCGGCTCTATGTCGCGCCGGATGCGCCGCTGAAATTCGTGCGCGTGCGGCTGCGCAACCAACTGGGGCGCGGGCGGCGTATCACCCTGACCTTCTATGCCGAGTGGGTGTTGGGGGTCAACCGCACCTTGAGCCAAGCCATGATCTTGCCGGAGGTGAGCGGGTCAGGGTCGCCTGTGCTGTTAGCGACCAACCCCTATCAGACCGAGTTCGCGGCCCGCTGTGCGTTTGTGGCTGCCGACAAGCCCATCCACGGCTTCAGCGCCGACCGCACCGAGTTCTTGGGGCGCAACGGCGACTATGCCCACCCGGCGGCGCTGCGCCGCGTGGGGCTGAGCAACCAAGTGCAGCCGGGGCAAGACCCATGCGCCGTGCTGCAAGTCCATGTGGACCTCGCCTCTGCCGATGAAGGGGGCGACGCAGAAGGGGCCGGTGAAGCGGGGGTCGAGCAGGAATTGCTCTTTGTATTGGGCCAGGGCCGAGACGCAGAGGAGGCTCATGATCTGGTGAAGCGCTACTGCACGCTCGACGCGGCCGAGGCGGCGTGGCAGGCCACGGCGACTACTTGGCAGGAGGTGCTGGGCACGGTGCAGGTGCAGACGCCGGAGCCGAGCATGGACCTGCTGCTCAATCGGTGGCTGCCCTATCAGGCGCTGGCCTGCCGCATCTGGGGACGTTCGGCGCTCTATCAGTCCAGCGGGGCCTATGGCTTCCGTGACCAGCTTCAGGATGTGCTGGCGCTGATCTACGCGCGGCCCGACATCGTGCGGGCGCAACTGCTGCGCGCCGCCCGCCATCAGTTTGAGGCCGGCGATGTGCTGCACTGGTGGCATCCGCCCGGCGGCCACGGCGTGCGTACCCGCATCAGCGACGACCTGCTCTGGCTGCCCTATGTTACGGCGCACTATGTTGCCGCCACCGGCGACCACGGCGTGCTTGACGAGACGATCCCCTTTCTGCGGGGCGACCCGCTGCGCCCCGACGAGGAGGAGCGTTACGCCGAGTATCAGACCAGCGACCAGACGGCAACGCTCTATGAGCACTGTCTGCGCGCCTTTGCCAAGGGGATCACGCAGGGTCCTCACGGGCTGCCGCTGATGGGCACGGGCGACTGGAACGACGGTATGAACCGCGTGGGGGTCGAAGGCCAGGGGGAGAGCGTATGGCTGGGCTGGTTCATCTATGCCACAGCCAAGGCCTTTGCCGATGTCGCCGAGTCGCTGGGGCGCGGCCGGGATGCCGAGCGGCTGCGCGACCAGGCGGAGAAGCTGTGCCAGGCGCTCGCCGCGCATGCTTGGGACGGCCAGTGGTATCTGCGCGCCTATTACGACGACGGCTCGCCCCTGGGGTCGGCGCAAAACCAGGAATGTAGGATCGACTCGATCGCGCAGTCGTGGTCGGTGCTGTCGGGCGCGGCTGAACCCGCGCGCGCCCGGCAGGCCATGGAGGCGGTGCGCGCCAATCTGGTTAAGGAAGATGCGCGCCTGATCTTGCTCTTTACCCCGCCCATTAACAAGACGCGCCGCGACCCCGGCTATATCAAGGGCTATCCGCCGGGTGTGCGTGAAAACGGCGGGCAATATACCCATGCCGCGCTGTGGAGCATTTGGGCCTGGACTGAACTGGGCGACGGCGACCTGGCGCAGTCGCTGTTCCAACTGATCAACCCCATCACCCGCGCCGACAGCGCGGTCAAGGCTGGGGTCTACAAGGTTGAACCCTATGTGATCTCGGCGGATGTCTACGGCGTCGCGCCGCATGTGGGCCGCGGCGGCTGGACGTGGTACACGGGGTCCAGCGGCTGGATGTACCGGCTGGGGGTCGAGGCGATCTTGGGGCTGCGCCGCGACGCGCAGTCACTCTGGCTGGAGCCGTGCATCCCGGCGCACTGGCCCGGCTTTAAACTGACCTATCGCCTGGGCCGCACCTGCTACCGTTTTACGGTGGAGAACCCCGACGGCGTGCAGCGCGGGGACACAACCGTCTCGCTGGATGGGCAGCCGCTGTCCTCCGGCCGTGTGCCGCTGGTAGACGACGGCCAGGAGCATCAGGTGTGCGTGGTGCTGCGCCGCGCCGATAGCGCCGATTGATAGAGCGTACTTTGCTACAGAGATCGACCGGCGAATGCCACCCTTGTGACCCATCTTGGCGGGAGCGCCGGTGATGTCGTAGCTAGTGACATCTGACCCTATACGGATGGGGTCTTTTGGCGCGATAATGAGACATCGGATAGCCGTCTTCTTCGTTTGGTGTGAGGCGGCCTCGATGCTGCACCAGATCATTCCTCATATCCTTCAATTTCGATACCTGCCCTCTGGTCGCTGCTGGTATTCGCCGAGGACCGATCAGTTTGCGTGCCTGTGCCTACTTGGCCGATCAGCGGCATACCTATCCATACCCAGGAAAGTCGTATTCTATGCGTGATTGATGCCAAGTGAGGGAACTATGGCCGATAGCCGCCAGCCTCCGTTCGGCCCTCGCGGGCCTTTTGTGAGGCCATCGAGTACTCCCCAGTTTGTCAAAGGGACAATTACACGGCCCTCCTCTGTGCAGCAGCACGAGAAGCTGCTAAGCGATCTCGTGGCAAAAATCAAGGAATCCCCAAGATCCAATTCCTTTGAGACTCGTAGCAGTTGGCTTGGCAACATGAGCGATAATTGCCGGCGTGATGAGCACGATAAAGATACCGATCTCTGGAATATCGTCAGGCACCTGGATTGGCTCGGTCAGTCGGTCGAGACCGGCGAGTATGCCCTGCTGGTCTTCGTCGAGCGCATCGCGGCTGAGGCGGATAAATTTGAAACGGGCACCGAACTGCGCAAGATTCGTGAGGAACTGAAGCGGAATTACGCCATCTCTCGTCAGTTCATAGGCAACCCCGCGGGAGGCACAGATACTAAGGAGAAGGGAGGAAGCAAGATTCTGGCGGCGAAGCCCACACGGTTCGATTCGTTCAGAATCGAACCGAAGCAGAAACGCCGCTTGGACGCAACCAAGGACGAGGAAGTATGGAAGAAAGAAATTGACGAACGCAAAAAGAGAATCAGCGAATTATCTGCCCTTATCAAATTTGCCAAGCGGGAGGTTGTCGAGGTCGAAGCCCTGATTAAGAAGTATGAAGCGGCTTACGAGTGCATGAAAGCATATGTTACGGCTTCTGATCTGCTTCACGACTATGTCGAGTGGTGTGATGAGTATGAACTCAAAAAAGAACGCTTCCCGCACCAGTATCTAGTTTCGCTCAGAAGAATAGCCCGCGATGTGGATGAGGCACGCAAACAAGACCAATTAGAAAACTGGATAGAGGGCCTGGAAATGCTCGATCCAGCCAAGCGAAGCGCGGCGCACAAGACCTATCTGCAGCAAGCGGAAATAGATGCGCGGACTGTAATGCAGGTGGGTGCTGAATATGAAATGCAGGAGCTGAAAAAGGCGCTTGAGGCGCTGAAGACAGCCGTCGATCGCCTTGTAAGGTCCTGGACGGAGGCCCGGCAATGTCTCCGCAAGCAAATCGAAGAGCGTATCACGGCCTTGAACATAGGGTTGACGGTAAAACCAAGTTAGAAGCCCTCTCAAGAATGGCTACATGTGCTGTGCCGTATGCCTGTTTATATCGCCGGCTTGAGCCCCTGTGATAAGTTTGAGACATAGTGTTGTGGGTATTGTCGTGTTGTGGCCTGCTGTTCTCAGCGCGGCCAGAAAGGGATCCTTCAATGGGAAGTCCACACACGATACAGCCATCTAATTCCGCAGAGACAGCTTCTCAGCCTGCGGTGGCAGCGGAGTTGCCCACCAACTCACCCGCTGAGAGCCCACAGTTGCCGGATGAGAAGCTTGCCTGGCTCGACTCCTTTGTGCCGTCGCTCAAGAGTTTTCTCGACCAGGAGCCGGAGCAACGTGAAAGCGTTGAACGGATCCTTGATCAATACCTCATCGGGCCGCCGAACGTCGATACCCTAAACAGGCTTGTGTCTGCAACCAAGTTGGTCATGGGCGATAGCGCTGCAGAATGTTTGCTCACAGGCTTAGCACGGGGGTTCGACGATCCAGAGTTCTTCGAGAAGTTCGTAAACCGGCTGGACGATGAGATACGGGCATGGGTGCGGTTGCTCATGGCCCTTTACGGTAATCGGCTGCGCGAGAACTGGATGATCGGCGGAGAACAGCCTGAGGACTGGAGAGGAATCAATCAGGAGATCAACTACGGTCTATACAGCGATCGATGGTTGATCAAGCTCGACATCCTCAAGTATAGCGGCGATAAGGCCCATCTTGAAATGCAGCCCGGTTCGCTTGCGAATCTCGTCGCTACCTTGCTCAGTACGTTACAAGAACTCCCCCCAGGGGCAGCCGTCAGTTCAATTGACATAAATACGTTGACGGATATCCGCACGCGTTGCGATGCGCTGCTCACTGTTGTTTCCGATCGGCTGTGGCGGCAGCAGTTGGTGGAAATCATGATGAAAGCCCCGGATGTCGAACAGGTGAAGACCCGCGCGCGTTGGCTGACCGGGATTCCAGCGGCGGACCTGACACGCCATGCCGGCAACGCTCTCGACGATGTCACGGAAATTGTCGATCAGCTTGCTGTGATGGACCCGCTCGATTCGGGTTCACTTGCCGGAGAAAGGCCTCTATTGATCTTGCTCGACAATGTTCTATCCTCTATGAAAAGCCCGGACCTTGCCAAGGAACTGCAGATCATGCGCGATGACTTGGAACAGCGGTACCGCACTGAAAGCGAGGCGTGAGGTTGCTGCTCATCCCTAGGAGCCGTATCTCATCCTAAATGGCCGTTGCTGCGTTTCATATGGTCGTCTGGTCGTCGAGGTGTGATATGCCGGGATTTATCGAGATCCAGCAGGAGTTCAGACGAGCGTTGCTTCAGATTCCGTCAATGGACCGGTACGACAGCCGCAGCGCGCTGCTGCAAGGTCTGCCGCCAGTCGCACTTCTCCGTTCTGAAGGGGACAAGGTGACCGATCTGAACCTCATGATCGGCGGGCTGGAGCAATTGGGCCGGCTCACCGACGAGGGAGGTACCCGGCCGCTCATTGTCGTGACAGACAATGCACTGGAGTATGTGCCCTCAGGAAGCGAGGTCGCCGAGCGACTCCAGAAGGTCAAGCGCCTCTTGGCGGAGTACTACGGCGGCGATGTGCAGAATCAGATCATACCAGCCACTCAGGATCTAGAAGCCCTCATTTTTGGTCGGTCCCATGACAATCGTTTGGCATACGCCTTTGTGGAAGGGGCAAGGCGTACTGCGCGCAGCGTGGCGCGCTTGGCTGTGCCGCGTGTCATCGATGGCGTCCAGCAACTAGGCGGCATGTATGGGACGGGCTGGCTCATCGCTCCCAGCGTTGTCATCACAAATCATCATGTCATTGAAGCACGCGATGCTCACCGCGGGGAGCCGCCGGCGGCCGCCGCCGACCTTCAGGCCCAAGCGAGTGGTGTCGAAGCATGGTTTGATTTCTACCAGGAGATTGGCGGAGATCCGATCAAGTGCCGCGGCGCCTGCTTGCTGGCTTTCAATCGGCAGTTGGACTATGCTGTCGTCGAGTTGGCCGAAGCGTATAAGCTTGCGGACCGCAGCCCACTCCCAATCATCGCCCAGCCACCCAACCTCGTGCGCGGCAGCCGCGTGAACTTGGTGCAGCACTCTGGCGGCGGGGCGCTGCAATATGCCATCCGCAACAACTTTTTCGTGCGCCCCGGAGACACACCGCAGTTTATCCGCTACCAGACCGATACCGAACCCGGAGCATCTGGTTCGCCTGTGTGCGACGATAGCTGGCAAGTGATCGGCTTGCACCATGCCAGCACGCCCGTGCCCGTACAGATGGTTCCGCAGGAAGTGCT
>JADLFO010000029.1 GCA_020845455.1 Caldilineaceae bacterium | reverse complement strand
CCTGGCGGCAGTTGCGCGGCGACGAACCTCGAAGGGCGCAGAGATCGTCTACAGCCTGACAAAGCATGAAACGTAGGTGCGGCTTTCCAACCGCACGCCCTGGCGACGAGGTGACCGGCTCTTCACAAGGGCCGGTTACCTCGCCGGAAGCCCCCTTGGGGGCGTTGTTGTTGAGCCTCGGCGGCTTTAGCGCCGGGAGAAGAAGTGGCGCCCGCCTTAGCCGGGGAGCCGGCCCATGAGGTCTTGCGGCTGGAATGGGCCAGGCTCGCGCAGCAGACGGCGCGCCGCCTCCACCTGCCCCCAGACATTCCAGAGCAGCACTCCCCTCACCCACCCCTCGCGCAGATAGTACACCACCCCCTCGCGATAGGGTTCCTTCCAATCGGAGACGGTTTCCAGGCTCGCCCTAGTCTCGCCCACAGCCTCATAGCCAAGCTCGAACAGGTCCGAATAAAAAAATGGCGAGTGCCCATAGCGCTCTGCGGCCCCGGCCATATTGCGCCCCGCCGCTCGCCCCATCTTGTTGGCGTTGTCCTCATGCTCCATCCGGCGGCGCTTGCCCAGGGCGACATCGTAGAAGTTGGCGGCATCTCCGGCGGCATAGACAGCCGGGTGGCCGGCGCGCAGAAGTTCGTCCACGACGATGCCGTCCGTGACCTCCAGCCCCGCCGCGGCGGCCAGTTCGACATTAGGCTCGACCCCGATCCCGACGATGACGCCATCCACCGCCAACTCATTTGCGGCTGCGCCGCCCGCGCCCTGAAGCCGGACGGATATCTGCTCGCCGCGCGCGCGCAGGCCGGCGACCGTCGTCTTTGTCAGCAGGTCCACGCCCTTCTCGCGATAGTAGTCGTTCAAGTAATCCCCCAAGTCTTGGGGATAGAGGTGGCCGCCGATGCGCTCGCCCCGGAGGATCAGCGAGACCTGCTTGCCGTTCATGGTGAGGGCCGCCGCGATCTCGGAGCCGATGAAGCCGCCGCCGACTACGGCGAAATGCGAGCCGCCGCCGGCAAGCTGGCGCAGACGCTCATAGTCCGCAAAGGTGCGGTAGTAGAGCACCCGCTCCTCGCCGTGTGGGCCGGGGCCGTCCAGCGGCAGACGCTTGGGGGTGCTGCCGGTCGCCAGCAGCAGTTTGTCGAACCTGTATTCGTCCCCCTGCTCGTCGACGACGCGCTGGTTCTGCACGTCCAGCCGCTGCGCTCGCCGCCCCAGGTACATCTCCACCCCTTGCTTGGCGGTGTCCAGCCAGATGTCTGCGACAGGCTCGCCTTTCCAAAGCCCCTTCGAGAGCGGAGGGCGCTTGTAGGGGGGGGCCTGCTCGGCTGCGATCAGGGCAATCGAACCATCCGCGTCCAGCTCGCGTATCCCCTGCGCTGCGGCGCCTGCGGCCATGCCGCCGCCGATGATCACATATTGGTATGAATGGGTTGACATTAGATTCTCCTGTCTAGCGGTGCGCCTTTCGGGTGATGTGCGGAAATGGCTGACCGATGGCTGTGCGGATGTGGATGCGCGACATGTCAGGCCTTGGCTTCGTCAATGGCCCACAACTGGCGCGTGATCTGGCCATGGCCGACGTGCTGCGAGAGATGGTCGATGGCGTGGACGAGATCATGGCGCGCCACGAACTGGCGTGGGCGTTTGGGGTGGGGCCGCGCCGTGTCCAGATCGACGCCCGGCAGCGAATCGAGAAACTGGTTCACATAGTCATGCGTGCGGCGCACGCGCGCTTGCAGATAGCCCCGGTCGTGGTTGGCCGGGCCAAACTCCTGGCTGCCCTCGTCGCCGTCCACCTCGGTCCATTCGAGCCGCCCCAAGGCGTATTCGGCGCGGCGCAGCAGATAGACCGTCGACGAGACGGCGTGCGCCGCGATCTGCCCGATCGAGTTGCAGTCGCCCTTCCAGGGGCTTTGCTCAAACGGCTTCCACAGCAGCGCGGCATTGGGCAGCCCGTCCAACAGTTCCTCCATTTCAGCATAGCGCTCGTCGAACAGACCGCGGTAGGTTTCGATCTCAGCCGCTGTAACAGAACACATGGCCTTCACTTTCAGGTTGATATGGATGGTTGTGGATCGTTGATATCGCTAGGTTGTTTACTCTCCCTGGCCGAGCGTGAACCCCAGTTCGCCGTCAAAGGTGTAGAGATGCTCGGTCTTGATCACCTCCAGCCCGGCGTTGTGGATCTGCTCGAGCAGGCGCAGCACTTGAGGGAAGGTGATGGCCCCGCCGTCGACGATATAGCGGCATCGCCAATGGTCACTGCAAAAAGTCTCCGGCAGCCCTTCAGGATAGACTACGACGCCGCGGTTGGTGATCATATCCAACTGCAGCCCGCCGCTGCCGATCGCCTCCAACTGCTGGCCCAGCACGTTCGGATCGCGGTTCGCCTCGTCCCAGTCCAGAAAGACATCGACACCTATCAGTTCCTTACGCTGCCGTGGGACCGAGGCCAGCTTGAGGATAACCGGCGCGCGTTGGTATGTGGCCCGCTTGGTGCTTTGGGGGGTGTGGTCCAGCCGTTCGATCACTGCATCGGCGAACGCCGTGGTTCCCACCTTGCGCTCAGAGACTTCCTTACGGTAGATATCCGCCGTATGGATGCCGTCCTCCAACGTACAGAGCCAAGCGTTTCTGATCCGTTCAGCATAGCTGCCCAAGCCTAGATGAACCAGCATTTGGATGGCCGCGATCAGCAGCCCGGAAGGGTTGGCCACATCTTTGCCCGCAATATCGGGCGCTGAGCCGTGGACCGCCTCGAACATCGCTGCATCTTCGCCGATGTTGGCCGACCCGGCCAGCCCCACCGACCCGGCCACCTGGGCCGCAATGTCTGACAAGATATCGCCGTAGAGGTTGAGCGTCACCACTACATCCATGTCTTCGGGCGTAGCGGCCACGCGCGCCGCGCCGATGTCGATGATCTGATGCTCGCTGCGCAGCTCGGGGTATTCGGGCGCGATGGCGTCGAAGATTTTATGAAACAGCCCGTCGGTCATCTTCATGATGTTGTCTTTGGTCATGCAGGTGACCTTGTGCCGTCCATAGGCGCGCGCATACTCAAAGGCATAGCGAATGATATTTTCCGTGCCGGGCCGCGAGACCAGCTTGAGACCCTGGTAGGTCTCTTGGCTCTGCCGGTATTCGATCCCCGCGTACAGGTCTTCCTCGTTTTCGCGGATGATCACCATGTTCATGCCGGGATGGTTGGAGGCGACATAGGGTGTGTAGGACCTGCACTGGCGCACGTTGGCAAACAGCCCTAGTGTTTTGCGCAGGGTGACGTTGACACTCTTATAGCCGCCGCCCTGCGGCGTGGTGATCGGCCCTTTGAGCAGCACGCGGTTGCGCCGGATCACATCCCAGGCCTCACGGGGGATGCCGGAGGAGACCCCTTTGCGATAGACCGCCTCGCCGATCTCAATCCGGTCAAATTCCAAAGGGGTGTCTGCGGCCTTGAGAATACGCATGGTCGCTTCGGTGATCTCTGGCCCAATGCCGTCGCCATAGGCAACGGCGATGCGCTGTTTCTCGGTCACAGCTCGTTCCTTTCTATCAGGCTTTCTGCCACGCTTCAGGCGCTATCTTCAGACGCAGTAGGGTGCAGCCCCTAGCATACGCGATTCGCGCCCCAGGGGCGGTATGCTATCGCCCACTTTGCCGAAGCAGATGACAGTGTTACATGGCGACCGTAGCGGCGGTATCGGGGCCGCCTGTGGCGCGCCGAGGTGAAGCGAGCGGTACAATACCGCACCTACGGGAACGGGCGGTATCTTTGTAGCGGGTATCTTTGTAACGGCGGTAGTATACCGTCGGCCCGGGTCTGCGCTGTGCCGAAACGCCTGGCCGCGGCGACGGCGCGCGGGCCAACCTCTCCGCTCGCCAGCCAACCGGGCGTGGCGTATAATGGTGGAGCGCTTGAGCTAGGAGGCTCAGGCCAGGAGAAGGCTTGTGCAGGATGAAGCAACGCTGATCGCCCAAGCGCAGCAGGGCGACAAAGCCGCCTTGGCCGCCATCGTGGCCGCACACCAAGACACTGTCTACAACGTCGCCCTGCGCATGTGCGGCAACGAACACGACGCCGAAGAGACGCTGCAGGAGACCTTTCTCAGCGCCATGACGGCGCTGCCGCGCTTTGAGGGGCGGGCGCGCCTTTCCACCTGGCTCTACCGCATCGCCTCCAACGCCTGTCTGATGCGCCGCCGCGCCGCCGCCCATTCCCCCGAAGTGCTGTCCGTCGAGCAGGTGGAAGAGGCCCCCGACGCCGAACTGCCGCGCTACTTTGTCGATTGGTCTGGACTGCCGGAGGCCGCACTGCTGGATGCCGAACTGCACGGCGTCATGCAGGCGGCGATCGCCGATCTGCCGCCCGACCTGCGCATCGTCTTTGTCTGGCGCGACCTGGAAGGGCTGTCCACCGCCGAGACTGCCCAAGCGGTCGATATCTCCGAGGCCAATGTCAAGGTGCGGCTGCACCGCGCCCGCATGGCGCTGCGCGCGGCGCTTTCGGCCTATTTTGCGGGCAAGCCTGCCCCGCAGCCAGACGGGAGCGACACCCCATGACCGGTAGTACTCAATCGGGCGCGCCCCAGCCCTGCCAAGCGTTGTGCGCCCAGCTTTCGGGCTATCTAGACGGCGAGGTCGCGGCCGAGGTGTGCGCCGCCATCGACGCCCATCTGGCAACCTGCCCCGACTGCCGCGTGGTCGTCAACACCCTTGACCGCACCGTGCGGCTCTATCGTGGTTTGCCTGCCGCGGCGCTGCCCACAGAGGCCGCAGCGCGGCTCTATGCCGTGTTGGATCTGCCCGCACCCCCGTGATGATACCCCGGCTGTAACCTTTTGCCCCGGCCTGCATCTAACTAAATAGAAGGCAAATGCAACGGCGGCCCAAGCGGTCGCCTCGGCCCGCGCCTGGCGCGGCAGTGAAAGGAATACAATCGTGGGTCTGCTTAACGCCGAGATTCAGAGTCAGGTCAAAGAGGAATTTGCCCACTTGGACCAGCCGGTCAAGTTGGTGGTCTTTACGCAGCAGATGGAATGCCAATATTGCGCCGAGACCCGCCAGTTGGTGGAAGAGGTGGCGGCGCTCTCCGATAAGCTGGCCGTCGAGGTCTATGACTTTGTGGCCGACAAAGCGGTCGCCGACAAGTACGGCATCGACAAGATCCCGGCGCTGGCGATTGTGGCGGACGGCGACACGCCCAAGGATTATGGCATCCGCTTTTTTGGCATTCCGTCGGGCTATGAGTTCAGCACCTTGATTGAGGATATCGTCATGGTGTCGCAGCGGGATTCGGGGCTGAGCCAACAGACGCGCGCCCAACTGGCCGCGCTGTCCGAGCCGCTGCATCTGCAGGTCTTTGTCACGCCCACCTGCCCCTACTGCCCGCAGGCGGTGCGGCTGGCGCATATGCTGGCGCTGGAGAGCGACCTGGTGCGGGGGGATATGGTCGAGGCGATCGAGTTCCCCTATCTGTCGCAGCAGTACCAGGTGATGGGCGTGCCGTGCACGGTGATCAACGAAGAGACCCACATCGAAGGGGCCGCGCCCGAAGCCATGCTCATGGCCAAGGTGCAAGAGGCGCTGGCGGTAAAACAGTAGCCAGTAGCCGGTAGTGGCGCTGTGCGCCCACAAGGCGCTGCGCCCCCACCGCGTGGGCGTGAACAGCTATCAGTTGTCAGTGCCCAGAGTCAGGGTCGAAATGGAGCGATGCTCCTCATGCTGACTGCTGACTGCTGATAACTGACTACTTTTCAGGCAAGGAGATGGATCTGATGGAGTTGAACCTGGGGATGGGCGGCAGCGCGCCCACGGCCTATGATGTGATCATTATCGGCGGCGGCCCGGCGGGCGCATCGGCGGCGATCTACACGGCGCGCGCCGACCTGCGCACGCTGGTGATCGACAAAGGGTTGACCGCAGGCGCGCTGGGCGTCACCGGCGAGATCAGCAACTACCCCGGTGTGCCGGGGCCGGTCAGCGGCGCCGAGTTGGTCGAGATCATGCGCGGCCAAGCCGAATCGTTTGGCGCGACCTTTCTGACCGACAAGGTCATCGGCGTGGACCTGGGCGGCGAGCCGAAGCGCGTGCAGGCCGGGACGCAGAGCTATACCGCCCGCGCCGTGATCCTGGCGACCGGAGCCATGGGCCGCACCCAGGCTGTGGCGGGGGAGGAGCAGTTCTTGGGCCGTGGGGTCAGCTATTGCGCCACCTGCGATGGGGCCTTTTTCCGTAACCGGCCCGTGGCGGTGGTTGGCAACAACGACGAGGCCGTCGAGGAGGCTTTATTCTTGACCAAGTTCACCGACCAGGTCCATCTGATTGTGCCCACGACACAGTTGAACGCCCGCCCGCTGCTGCTTGCCGAACTGGAGCGCAGCCCCGCGATCCGGATGCGGCTGGGCACGCGGCTGCGCGAGGTGATGGGCAACGGCAGGGTGCAGGGGGTGCGTATCCACGCGCGCAGCGGCGCCGAGGAAATGCTGCCGGTGGACGGCGCGTTTATCTACCTGCAAGGGGCCAAGCCCATCACCGACTATGTGATGGGGCAGTTGGAAACTACCGCCGAGGGCTGCCTGGTGGTGGATCGCGAGATGCAGACCAGCCTGCCGGGCGTCTTTGCCGTGGGCGATCTGCTCTGCACGCATGTCAAGCAGGCGGTGATCGCGGCGGCCGACGGCGTGATCGCGGCGATGGCAGCGGATAAATATCTGCGCGGTCGCAAGCAACTGCGCGCCGACTGGAAGTGACGCGCGCGGCTTTGTGTCAGGGAGGATAGCTCAGATGAGGCGGAGAAACCCTCCGCCTCATCGTGCTTTATGGGCGCGGCGGCGCTCTTCGGCCAGCGTATCCAGAAAGATCCGGCGCACATCGCGGAAGCGGATCCCCAAGTCGCGTTCGGCCTTGGCTCCGGAAAAGAAATAGTGAGATGTCGCACCCTGGGCCATCTCCGCTGAAAAGGTGATGGGCAGCCTCAGCCAGCGTTCGACCGGCTCGGCGGCCCAACAAAAAGGTTTGGACATAAAGTCGGGCAAATAGGCGCGGACGCGCATCCCGCCCGGCGTTTCGTTGACGATCGCATAGATCTCGCGATAGGTGGCGTTGCCGCCGCTCAGGATGTAGCTTTCGCCCAGCCCGCCTTTTTCGGCCACAGCGGCGATCCCCTCGGCGCAGTCGTCGACATGCACCACGGCGCGGCCATAGCCGGCGAACATGCCGACCGGCGGGTGCAGGCCGCGCACATAGAGGCGGATCAGGTCGCCCAAGGTGGCGTGGTCGCCCGGCCCATGGACGGATCCCGGGCAGGCCAGCATCACCGGTGCGCCCTGTTTTTGCAGCGTCTCCGCCAGCGCATGTGCCTCGGTCTTGGTGCGCTCATAGGGGCTGGAGGGCGGTATTTGGCGCGTGTAGGTTTCATCGCGCACCGTGAGGCCGGTGTCGCCCCAGGCGACGATCGACGAGACATGCACGACGCGCGGCACGCCGGCGTCGAGCGCGGTCTCCAACACATGGCGTGCGCCGTCGACGTTGATGGCCTGCATTTGCGCTTCGGCCTCTTTGCCGCCGATGCCCAGGGCATACCAGCCGGCGTTGTTGATCACCACGCCGGCCCCGCGCATAGGCGCGGCCAGCGAGGCGCGGTCGGTGACATCGCCTTGGACCAAGGTGGCCCCTAGGCGCGCCAGCGCTTGCGCCTCTCGGCTCTCCGGCCTGCGTACCAGCGCGCAGACATCCCAGCCTCGTTTGAGCAGAGCTAGGGTCAACGGTTGGCCGATAAAGCCCGTTCCGCCGGTGAGAAACACCTTCATCTGTCGTCCTCCTGTGGCTTATAGATAGCCTGCGGCTCTCCTGCAGATGGCCCACGGCGTGGGGGTACTATGATGCCACAGCCCGGGACGCTGTCAACCCAATTTGCATCGTCGATTTAGCCCATGATCGAGCCGCAGGTCAGGTTCACGGCGGTTCCAGCCATGGCGCGGGCGCGATCCGAGGCCACGAAGACGGCGGCGTGCTTGTCCTTGAGCGGCATCATTCTGCCTCCTTGCTCCGATATGTATGCGCATGATTGGGAATGCCCACTAGGCATTGGGGAGGGCCATTCTACCTTGCTGCCCACCTGCACCAGGGCATATCTGGCGTGGATGTCGCCGCCGGTGGGGTTGCCCGTGGCCGCGGCCAGGTCTAGCCCTTCACTCGCTGCGATGGCGTTGAGGTAGTCTGCGGTGGCGCGGTTGGAGCACGGTTTGCTGGGTTTGTCGAAAAAGCTGTCCGGCAGCAGGCGCACGGTTGCGCCGCGACGGGCGGCTTCGACGATGAGTTGCAGACGCGGGCTGGGGTCGGCGGTGGGGTTGCTCTCGACATCGCCCCAGTACTTGTG
>JADLFO010000028.1 GCA_020845455.1 Caldilineaceae bacterium | reverse complement strand
CTCAACAAGCTGACCTCATGCGTCTGCGCCAGGCCGCGCAGCAGATGCAGCACGCGCAGCTTTGACCCGTTGTCGGGCGGGTCGGGATACCAGCTGGAGAGAAAAAGGATTCTCATCGTGTGGGGTAGCAGATCGCGGCCACGTCCGGCCCCATCTGGTCGAAGCGGCCCAGCGCAAAGTCGCGCAGCGCCAGCAGGTTGGCCTGGCGGCGGCGGCGGAAGAGATCGGTCTGATAGGCAGGCTTGAAGGTCCACGCGCCGATGATGCGCAGGGTGGTGAAGGTAAACCGCGCCAGCGCCCACCAGCGCAGCGCCGCCGGGCTGTTCTGCCGGAAAAAGAGCAGGCCGTTGCGCGTCAGGTAATAGATATGCGCCGGCGACCCCTGCACAAAGGTCGCCGAGTCCTTGTGCCACATCACGGCGCTGGGCACATACCAGACCTCAAAGCCGTGCCGCCGTGCCCGCACCGCCCACTCCACATCTTCATAGTTGAGGAAATAGCGGGTGTCGAGCAGCCCCGCCCGTTCGAGCACGGATCGGCGCACCAACACCCCGCAGCCGGTAATGAAGTCCACCTGCTCCGGCCGGCGCAGGCCGGCCAAGACCTGCGCCGGCTGATACATACCCCGGTTCCAGGTGCGCCCCTTGGCCCAATCGACAAAGCTGCCCGCGGCATAGACGGTCTGCTCATCCGGCATGCAGTACATGGTCGGCCCGACCATGCCCGCCTGTGGATGGGCCTCGGCAAAGCGCACCAACTCGGCGAGCATATCCGGGGCCAGCCGTGTGTCGTTGTTCAAGACCAACACATAGTCGACGCCCAGCGCCAGCGCCCAGGCCATCCCGGCGTTGTTGCCCGCGGCATAGCCGCGATTTTCACCCAGCGCCAGCAGCGTTGCGTCTGGGAAGCGCGCTGCGATCAGTTCGACCGACGCGTCGGTCGAGCCGTTGTCCACCACCGCTACCCGCAGGTTGGGGTAGTCGAGGGCAAAGACAGACGCCAGACAGACCAGCGTGTCGGGCGTGTTGTTCCAGTTGAGGATGACAACGGCGACCTGAGGTGCGGCTTGAGGATGGTTCATGCGATAAAAACAGTCCGGTTGGCGGGGCGTCGCTCTTTAGCCGGACGCTTAAGCGCCTGGCGGCCGGCGCAGGGCATCATCCCCCGCGGGGTGGTTGCAGAACTCTGCCGGCGCGGTCTGCTGGGCCGGGGCGATGAGTCTGCGGTAGGTGTCGACGAGTTCGTCTACCTCGGTGTCAATGGTCTTGACCGCGGGGAGACCCGCCCGCAGCCGGTTCAGCAGCCCCGGCTCGTCGCAGATGCGCCGAAGCTGACGCGCCAAGTCAGCCGCGCTGCCGTGTTCGAACAGCAGCCCATTCGCCTCGTGCGTGACGGCTTCGGCCATGTCACCCAAGCGGGTCGCGATCACCGGGGTCTGCGCGGCAAAGGCCTCATGGATGATCAGCGGGAAGTCGTACCACTGCGACGGGACCACCAGCATGTCCAGGTTGGCGAAGATCCGCCCGCTCTCCTTGTGTGGATACGTTCCGCAAAACTCGACGTTGGGCAGTTCAGCCGCCATACGGCGCAACTGCGCGCCATAGGCCGGCTGGCTTTCCAGATCCCCATAGACCAGCAGCCGGCAGCGCCCTTCGCGCAGGGCGGGCAGGTGCTTGGCCGCCTCCAGCAGCAGATGAACCCCCTTGGATGGGATGATCTGCCCGATGTAGCCGATGCGGAGCATGTCGGACGGCTGTTTGGCGGTATACCCGCGCAGCCAGGAGAGATCGTGCCCATAGGGGCGCAACATGATCGGCTCGGTAAAGCCATTGGCGGTGAAGACATCGCGCACAAACTGTGAGGCCGTGATCCGAATATCGGCACGGGCGAAGGCACGGCGTAACTCCTGCTTGCGGCCCGCCATATCGCCCGCCATGCCCCGCAGCCCGCGCCGTCGCGTCAGTTGCGAGTGCCGGCTGATCTCCATGAGCAGGCCCGCCACCTGTTCGTCGGGCAGTAAATGCCGTGACCAGCGGTAGGCTTTGGTGTGCAGCATTTGGCAGCGCAGGCAGTCCCATGCCGTCGTCTGTCCGTCACAGTTCTCGCCGTCGCTGCGCAGCAAGTTGATGCGCGGGCAGAGAAACCAGAAATCAGTCAGCGAGAGCGCCAGGGGCAGCCCCGCGTCTTTGACGGCATGCACCACGCTGGCCGACAAACGTTCGCAAGAGGTCACATGGACGATGTCGGGGCGCACTTCACCTAGATAGCCGCTCAGGAAATCAGCCACCACCGGGTTGTCATATAGATAGAGAAAAGGGTCGGGCGCTTTCATCCAATTCACATGCAGCCGCCGGCAGGGAATGCCTTGTTCTAGGTGGTCGCTGTATCCGTTCCAATAGTGCGCCCCCTCTTGCCAACCACCCCCGCAAAGCACTTGCACCTGATTCCCGCGCGCATGCAGCGCCCGGGCGATGCCCGCCGTGTAGGTTTCTGTGCCCGCCCATTGTTCCGGAGGGTACCCGTTGGAGATCAGGAGCACCTTCAAGTGATGGCCTCACTTATCGCTACTCAACCGCCTGCGCGGCGCCAAGATTCGCCTGCCGCGGCGTTGCCGTCGTGGTCAGCGCCGATAGGCGCTCAAGACCTTGTACACCGCCTCGATCACCTCGGCGACGTTGGCCTCACTCATGCCCGGCGTCAGCGGCAGCGTGAAGATCGATTCGCCGACTTCTGCCGCGCAAGGGTAATCGCCGGGCCGGTAGCGGAAGCGGTTTTGATAGAAAGGATGGGTATGCAGCGCCCGATAGTGCAGGGCTGCGCCGATGTTCTCGGCCAGCAGCGCCGCCACGATCTGGTTGCGGTCGACGCGGAACTGTTCCCGGTCGAGGATCAACACATAGAGGTGGAGCGCGTGGCGGTTCCGGCCGTCGTCGGGGCGCGGCTGGCGGCGCACGCCGGGCAGCGCGTCAAACGCCTCGTCATAGAGCCGGGCATAGCGTTCGCGCGTCCGCAAGAACTCCGGTTGTTTGTGCAGTTGATGGATGCCCAGCGATGACTGCAGGTCGGTCATGTTGTACTTATAGCCCGGATAGATCACATCGCTCTGCATGAGACGGCGCGATTGATAGCGCTTCCAGGCATCACGGCTCAGACCGTGCAGCCGCCAGATCGCCAGTTGTTCGGCCTGGGCGGCATCGGCGGTCGTGACCATGCCGCCTTCGGCTGTGGTCAGGTTTTTGTTGGCATAAAAGCTAAAGCAGACCAGGTTGCCCGACCCGCCGATCATCTCGCCCCGATAGCGCGCGCCCACGGCGTGGGCCGCATCTTCGATGATCGCCAACCCATGCTCGCCGGCGATGCGCTGCAGCGCGTCCAGGTCACACGGCAAACCGCCAAAATGGACCGGCAGGATCGCCTTGGTGCGCGGCGTAATGGCGCGCTCGACAAGCCGGGGGTTGATGTTGAGCGTGCAGGGGTCAATATCCACAAAGACCGGACAGGCCCCCTGGTGGATGGCGACGTTGGCCGTCGCCGCAAAGGTCAGCGGGGTGGTGATGACCTCGTCCCCTGGGCCGATCTGGTTGACCACCAGCGCCAGATGCAGGGCCGCGGTGCAGGAGTTGACGGCGACGGCGTGGGGGCTGCCGACATAGGCCGCAAACTCTTGCTCAAAGCGCAGGGTCTTTGGCCCTGTGCCAATCCAGCCGGAGCGCAGGGTATCCATCACCTCGTCAAACTCCGCCTCGTCCAGCGTGGGCGCGCCAAAGACCAGCAAGCTGTCGCGCACGGGGCTACCGCCGTCAATCGCCAGTTGGGTTTCCATCGCAGACACCTCCAATGTATGCTCTACAGCGTATCGAGGGTTATGCAAGCTTCGCTGCTTCAAAGGGCGAGGCTACCGGGCCGGTGGGCATTCCGCGTATCCGCCGCCAGTGCAGGATCGCGGCGCGCGCCAGGCTGGGGCTGAGATGGGCCAGCGCCAGCGCGGCGGCTGTGCGCGGGTCGAACGGGTGACGCACCCACGCTTGGCGCAGCAGCCTGCGGGCCAACCCCAGGCGCTGTTGTTGCAGCAGATGGACCTGGGCGGCTTGAAGCAGGATTTTCGCCTGCGCTGCGGGGGGGAGCGACCGGAAAGCCGCCGAGTCGACGACGCCGGCCTGGTCTGCCTCCCGGTCGCCGGCATCTTGGCTGAGGAGGGCGTTGAAGAACAGACCCTTCTCGGTCGCGGGTAATTCGGCAAAGCGAGACGAGCGCAGGACCTTAAGCCGGGTGGCTAACAGCGACCTGAACTGCCGCGTTTTGGCCATTGCCATGGTCATGTTGGCGGCATGCAGCCGATACCAGACTGTCGGCGTGTTGACCAGCCCAAAGCGGGCGACGGCTGCGATGCGGATGTAAAAGTCGTAGTCCTGACACCAGACAATCGACTCGTCGTACTGGATCCGATGTTGGTCAAGCACCTGGCGGCGCACCATGACATTGGCGCCCGTGCCAAAGAACGGCGTATAGATCAGCGTGGCGTAGACATCGCCCGCCACATCGCCGATGCGGTTTTCCGAGAAGCGCATCAGGGGATGGCCCGCCACGTCGCAGTAGAAGCCGTTGCCATAGACTGCGCCGTCCTCGGGATGCTGCGCTAAGTAGGCGACCCGGCCGGCCAGGCTGTCCACTGTCAGCCAGTCGTCCACGTCCAGCGTGGTGACAAACTCGCCTTCGGCCAACGCCAACCCGCGGTTGAGCGCCGCCGCCTGCCCGCGATTTTCCTGAAAGGTATAGCGGATGCGCGCGTCGGGGTAGCCGGCGACGATTGCCGCCGTCTGATCAGTCGAACCGTCGTCGACCACGACCAGTTCCCACTGGCGATAGCTCTGGGCGATCACGCTGTCCACGGCCTGGCGGATAAACTCCGCACCGTTATAGGCCGGCATCACAATGCTTACAAGCCCCGATTTCATCGTCGTTCCTTGGCCCTCCTTGGCTGTCTCGGCACGGCGCTAGGCCTGCGGCGGGAGGGCGACCGCCGCACGGCGACCCACCAACTCCTCATAGATGGCGGTTAACTCGCCGACCTCCTGGTCGACGGTTTTTACCGCAGGGATGCCCGCTGCCAGTTGTCCGAGCAGGTCCGGCTGGTGGCAGAGCCGCTGTAGCGCGTGGGCCAGCGCCGCGGGGTCGTTGTGGGCAAAGAGCAGCCCATCCACCTCATGCCGCACGGCTTCGGCCATCCCGCCCAGCTTGGAGGTGATGACCGGCGTTTTGGCGGCAAATGCTTCGTGGATCACCAGCGGCGCATTTTCGTACCAGATCGAAGGCACGACCAGCGCGTCGATCTCGGCCAGGACTGCCGCCAATGTGGGCCGCTCAAACCGCCCGCGCAGATGGATGGCGGGGTGATCCTTGATCAGGCGGCGCAGCAACTGCACATAGGCCGGGTCGCGGCTGGTGTCACCCCAAATGTCGAGCCGCGCCGTCTCGCCCAGCCTGGCGCGGTGAAAAGCCTCCACCAAAAGATGCACTCCTTTGGTCGGGTGCAGTTGGCCGATATACCCAAAGCGCAGCACCGGCGAAGGGGTCTTGACAAACCCCGCGCCGCGCCAAGAGAGGTCATGGCCCAGCGGCAGCACGTCGATGGCGCGGTCTGTGTGTTGGGCAAAGAGGTCGCGCAAAAAGGCCGAATGGGAGACCACCTTGTCGGGCAGGTCGAGCACTTCGGCCATAAACCGTTTGCGCTCCTGCATGTTGAGCAGCATGCCGCGCAGCCCGCGCCGCCGTGTGATCAGCGGGAGGTGGGACAGCGTCCCCAACAGGGGCGCTTGTACGGCGACCTGGGGCAGCGCCTGGTTAAACTGCCGGAACCAGCCCGACCGTTCAAGCAAACAGGCTTGACACTCCCAAGCGGTCGTCTTGCCGTCACACAGATGGCCGTCGCTGTGCAGCAGTTGAATGCTGGGGCACAGAAACCAGAAATCCATCAGCGTCAGCAGCAGCGGGATGCCGGCGCGCCGCACGCTGCGCAGGATGCCAACCCCCAGCGAGTAGGCCGACGTTATATGGACAATATCGGGCTGTGTCTGCGCCAAGAACTGGTCGAACCAGGTGTCGACCAGCGGGCTAAGATAGAGCACGCGGTTGGGATCATGCGCCTGCGTCCAATTGAGGTGGAGGCGATGCACCGACACGCCATCGCGCATGTCGTGCGTCACCCCATTCCAATAGGCGCGGCCGCTGTCCCAATCTTCGGCGCAGACGACTTGGATTTCATGTCCCCCCGCCCGAAATGCCGCAGCCAGCCCCGCGGTATAGTTTTCTGTGCCCGCGTTATATTTGGGAGGGTAGAAGTGTGAAACAAAAACAATCTGCATAGGTTGACCCCACTCGAGCATCGCTCGCGCAGCCGAAATGCCGATTGACTTTTCGCCAACTCGAAGGAGGGGTAACCATCGCCGTTGTCTTAGTCTGGTAGGACCCGAACACAACCACCTGAAGCTCCCAGTGTCGTTAGGTTTGGATATGGATGGTCATATGGTTATATGGCTTTCGTGTGTCTGATCGTGCTGGGCGATAAAGCCCCGTTGTGCGCGGGCGCTGATGCCGGCTGATTTGTTGACGCTAGGCCCAGACCGGCCGATGTGGCGCGCCCGGCCCAATGCGCACGCGGAAATCGCAGGGTACAACGCCGTCGGCCTCGACACGGATCTTTTCCGATTCCAACTCCACCACCTCTAACTGGATGGCGGTGGGCAGGCTGTCGAACATTTCGCCGGGGGGATTGGCGGCCCACAGCCCCAGCATATAGATGCCTGGGTTAAGGTGCAGCCGTTCGACCTGCAGGTGGAGGATCGAGTGGCCCGCGGTCAAGGTCACGGCCTCGCCCAAGGCCAGCGTGTCGGCGTTGACCAACTTGGTCCCATAGCGGTCATAGAGGGTGGCGGCGATGCTGTCCACGGTGCGCGGCGCGTCCGACACCAGGTCGAGCGTGATCTCCAGCGGCCCATTGGCATAGGGCTGATGCGCCGCCAGCGGGTTGCGACTGCTGTAGGCGACTGCCGCAAAGCGCACTCGGCCCGTGCCCTCGCGCGCTTTGTCCGTCAGGTCGATCCAAGCGCCCGGCGCGCCGCTCGACGTGCGATCGTTCAGATAGCGGGCGATCACCGTGTCGGTCTTGCCCTCGGCCACCAGTCGCCCATGGTTGAGCAGAAGCGACCGTGTGCATAGACGCTGCAGCGCGTTGAGGTTGTGGCTGACAAAGATCACCGTGCGCCCCTGCTTGGAGACGTCGTCCATCTTGCCCAGGCATTTCTTTTGAAAGGCGATGTCTCCCACGGCCAGCACCTCGTCCACCAACAGGATCTCCGGCTCCAGGTGGGCCGCTACCGCAAACGCCAGCCGCACATACATGCCGCTTGAATAGTGCTTGACCGGCGTATCGAGAAACTGTTCGATTTCGGCGAAGTCGACGATCGCATCAAACTGGCGCTCGATCTCGCGCTTGCGCATGCCCAAGATCGAGCCGTTGAGAAAGATATTCTCGCGGCCCGTCAACTCCGGGTGAAAGCCCGTGCCCACCTCCAGCAGCGAACTGATGCGCCCGTAGACGTCGGCATAGCCGCGCGTCGGCTCGGTGATGCGCGACAGGATTTTGAGCAGCGTGCTTTTGCCTGCGCCGTTGTCGCCGATGATGCCGATCACCTCGCCGTGGCGGATCTCAAAGGAGACATCGTCGAGCGCCCAGAAGGTGCGGTCTAGCTCCGCCGCGCCGGACGCATCGCCGCGCAGCAGCCGGCGCATGCGGCGCAGGGGTGCGGCCACCAGTTCCACCACCTGGTCGCCCAGCCGGTCCAACTGCCGAGGCGCGCCGCCAATCCGGTAGAGCTTGCTCAGTTCGACGGCACGCAGCGCAATTTCGGACATCGCTTGCTCCTACGCCACATTGGCCCTATGCAACATCGGCGAAACTCTTTTCCATACGTCGAAAGTAGTACACGCCTCCGATAAAAAGTCCTAGCGCGACTATGGCCGAGACGGCTATCATCGGCATAGGCGGCATGGCCGTCCCCAAGAGCGCCCAGCGGAAGCCATCCACTACCCCGGCCATGGGGTTGATGCCGTAGAGTGTGCGCCAGGGCTGCGCCAGCATGCTGCTGGGATAGGCAATCGGGGTCAAGAAGAGCCAGGCCTGCGTGAGAAACGGAACCATATAGCGCACATCGCGAAACTGCACGCTCATCGCCGCCAGCCACAAGCTGACCCCCAGCGAGGTGATCACCGCCAAGAGCAGAAACAGGGGGAGCCAGATGATCCTGGCGGTAGGGTAGATGTGATAGCCCGCCATCATCAGCAGCAGGATCAGAAAGGCCAGGGCAAAGTCGATCACGCCGGCCAAAACCGTGGCCGAGGGCAGCAGCAGCCGCGGGAAATAGACCTTCTTGATCATGTTGGCATTGTTCACCAGGCTGTTCGACGCCTGCGTCAAGGCATTGACAAAGAAAGTCCAGGGCACAAGCGCCGCAAACGAAAAGAGCGGGTAGGGGATCTCATCCGACGGCACGCCGGCCAGCCGGCCAAAGAAGAGGCTGAAGATGACCATCGTGAAGATCGGCTGAATGATCGCCCACAAGACGCCCATCACGGTCTGTTTGTAGCGCACTTTAACATCACGCCATATCAAGAAATAGAGCAGCTCGCGGGCGTTCCAAAGCTCGTCCAGCCCGATCTGCGCCCATCCCTGAGTGGGTGCGATGCGCGTGGGCATCCGGGCCGGTGGGACCGCGGGCCTGGCCCCTATCGGGGCCGGTTGGGTCTCTAGCGAAAGGTCGCGCATAGGGTTCCTGTGCTGGATATCTGTGCCGGGTCGGGGTAGCTGTCAGTGGGATAGATAGCCGCGCTGCTTGACACGGTGGCGCAGAAACGCCGCCGCCACCAGCAGCGTGACCGGGGCCAGCCCCACGAGCAGCGGGCGGGCCGGGCCGGCAGTGCGCGGGGCCGGACGATTGGACAGCGCGGGCATGGGCTGCGCCGTGGGGGTGGGTGTGGCCGCCGGCAGCGGCGTCGCGGCCGGCTGGGGCTGCGGTGTTGCGGCGCTGGGCAGTGCTGCGCTGGGCAGCGTGACCGTGGGCAGTTCGGGCGTGCCCAGCGTCGTATAGGCAAACCACGCCCCGTTGGAACCTGCCCCGCCGTCGGTTGCCCAGACCACAAAAAGTAGGTTGCCGTTGACGAGCAGCGCCGATGGCGAGTGGGGGTCGAACCCATTCCCGCCAATACGGTCGATGACTCGAGGCCCACGCACTACGGGGATCGGCTCTGTCCAGCCTGCGCCCGTCCACAGACTGTGCCATACCCCATGGTTGTCATCGTCGATGCGTTCGGCAAAAAACAAATGCAGCCGATCGCTGCTGTCGGCGGCCAGCGAAACCGGCCCATTTTTGCCGATATGCCGTGGCGAAATCAGCGCTGGCTCACTCCAGGCCGCCCCGTCGCCGCTCGAGCGCCGCCAGTAGTTTTGGTTGGTCTTGCCGTTGTAAAAGGTAAGCAGGAGATCGCCTTGATACTCGAAGACCTTGGGATATTCGATGCCGAGCTGGATGCCGCCTTCGTCTAGCTCCATCGGCATGCCCCAGGTCCCGGCGGCAGGGTCGAGCCGGGCATAATAGCCGGCGACGCCTGTGCCAAGCGAATTGAAGACATTCCAGACGGCGTGCAGCCGCCGGTCTTGGCCCCAGATCGCATCCAGCCCGGCGGCTACCTGGTCTTCGCCTGCGGTCAGGAAGAGGGTTTCCGGCCCCGACCAGGTTTCACCGCCGTCGCTCGACATGACCCAATAGACGCCCTTGCCGTTGGGGTCGCCGCCGTAAAGGACAAACAGATGGCTGCCCTGTGCGTCGCCGGCGATCGTGGCGCTGAAGGGGGGCAGCGCCTGCCGGCCGATCACAATCGGCGTGGACCAGGCCGGAGCGCGGCCTGCCGCTGCCAGCGGCGCCCAGGCATAGAAGATATTGGTTTCAACCCGCATCACCAGATGCACGCGGGCGCGCGCGTCGACAAATAGGTCCAGCAGTTCGACATCTTTATCGCCGGCGACGATGACGTCGTTGAGTGCGCTCCAGCCTTGGGCCAGTGTCCACTGGCGGTACCAAACGACCTCCGGCCCGCCGTCGTCACCGGGCTGCGAGTTGAAGGCGTGGATGGTGTGATTCTGGTCGGCGAACAGAAGGGGCGGCTCTTCGGTGAATTGTTTGTATGAAGGCACTTTGGCGGGCGAACTCCAGCGCTCGGGGGCCTGTGCGTGGGCCAACCTGACGCCATTCAACAACCCGATAAGGGTTAGGCTAATGCCGAGCAGCCGTATAGTGTACGACAGGTTACATTTGCATCTTTGCGATATTCTCGGCCCGTGGCAAAACGCCATCGCTCGCTCGGTTCGCGCCGGTTGTCGGCGCGCTGTATCAGTTCGCGCCGACAACCGGCGTGCTCTAAAGGAATAGGACTGCATGAATTCACGGCTATCTTGGCATGCCTGGTTCTGGCTTGCCGTTTTTGCTTTCCTGACAGCTTTCGTCACGCTGCACCCTGTCTTTGCTGCTTCGCCTGCCCGGCCCTCCGCAGCCGCCAACAGCCAGATCGCCCCCGAGGATGCAAGCTGGTTTATGGCGGGCGCCAACCCACAGCGCACCTCTTGGGTGGCCGACGCAGTCAACCCTGCGGCGTCGGCGAAGTTCGGCGTCGAATGGTACCGGCCCATCGAGGCCTATATCGGCCAGCATGTGCAACTGGTCGCCGCCCGCGACAAAATCTATGTCGCATCGGCGCGCGGCCTCTATGCCCTGGCCGCCGATATAGGCAATGAGGTCTGGCGTTTCGACACCGAACTGCCGCTGGGTCATTCGCCCACGGTGGTCGGTGATACGCTCTATGTCGGCGGGCTGGATCGGCGGGTCTATGCCCTCAACGCCGATACGGGCGCGCTGCGCTGGGTCTTCGAGGGGGCCGAGGGCGGCTTCAGCACCAACCCGCTGGTGGTAGAGGGCAAGGTGCTGCTGGGCAGCCGCGACGGCGTCTTTTATGCGCTCGACCAGGCCAGCGGCGCTTTGGTCTGGCGTTATCCGCAGACGGGGAACCCTCCTCTGGGTCCGATCCTCTATTCGGCTGCCTATTCGACAGGCAAAGTCTACTTTGCGGCGAATGACAACTATGCGTACGCTCTGGATATTGGTACGGGCGCTTTGGTGTGGAAATCTAAGAGGCTGCCCGGCGATGGCTATCAAGCTTGGTGGCCTGTAGTGTATGAGGGATATATCGTTTTGTCTGCGGCCTTACCCTATGCTGACACTGCCGACCCCGGTCTGCGTAGCATTGCCGATGTGGTTGACCCGGCAGACCCCTATTACGAGCGGATGGAAGGTTTTCAATATGGGCTAGATTATGTCCATTTCTTGCAGCGCGGCGACATTTTCGACAAGAATGAACCGGCAGATACGCTGATCGGGCCATCCTTTGTGGCCGGCAGCGCCTCTGATACTGCTGGCGTGACCTGGCGTTGGAAAAAGGGCGCTACGGTTATCAATGCTTCTCGCATCACCGAATATCTTGAGAACGACGGCCAAGCGCAAGTCAATCGACCAACCAACAAACCTTGGCGGCGAACTGTGGTCGTGCTTGATGCGGCAACCGGCGCAGAGTTTTCATTTGATTCAGATACAGATGGCTATCCGGAATATGCGCCATTTCTCTACGCCGGTACAAAATCCGGAAACCGATATCCCCCGTTAGTGATCCCTACAACCGGCGCTGATGCAACTGTCGGGCCTGTGATTTATGCCCAGAACATGTACAGCAATGTGCCGGGCAATGGGATTTCACGCGCGATTTTGACAGCTTGGCAGTTCGGCACGCAGTATGTGCAGCCGGTCGGCCAGTGGTTTGCGATCGATGAGCCTTTTGCCGTCTCTGCCGGCGGCTCTATTTTGTACGAGAGCCTTTGCTGTGATCGGGCCGGCCTTTGGCATGACCTTACTACCGGCGCCACCGGCGACCCTCTTTGGGGCTACAATCTCGAATCCGTCAAGGTGTCGCCGCGCGAACCTTGGCAAGTATCCCTTGCGCCCGGCTACGACCAGATGTGGCGTGATGCGAGCGTCTATGATTACTACCCGCGCAATTATGGCGAGTATGGGTCGATTAACGGCATCTACCACAACCACGGGCTGCAGAACCCGATCATCCCCTACAAGGGCCGGCTCTTTGTCCATCGCAGCAATGCGGTGATCGCCTTTGGCCCCAACCCTACGCCGCTGCGCCCGCCTGCCGACGGCGAATCGCCGGAGCAGTACGAGGCGAACATCCGCCAGGAATACCCGCAGGTCTCACGCCCCTTGCTGACGATCGGCGAACCGGATGCCCCGCAGCCCTCGACGTTGAGCAAGCAGGATGCCCAAACCTTGCTGGACGGTCAGATCGCGGCCATGATCCAAAAAGGCCATCTGCGCCCCGGCTATTACAACAGCCTGCGCGGTTCGGCGGAACTGGTGAACTACTTCGAGAACCCCGGCGATACGCTCTATACCCTCGTCGAGGCATATCCGCTGGTCTCCAGCGCGCTGCAGCCTGACCTGGAACGCTATATCAAACAGCACTTTCAAATGTATTTTGCCAACCAGATGGCGGCGCGCACCGGCTATTGGCTGCCCAATCCACAGCCCTACGACCTCAGCCGGCCCGACGGCTTCGGCCAACTGCAGGCCCGTGAGGCCATGCCGCTGCCGCCTGAAGTCGCGCTCGACATCCAGCAGCATCAGCCTGACCTCTGGCCCGGCGTGGGCTGGCCGTGGGACTACCCACAGCATAACGTCTATGCGATGTGGAAATATGCCGAGTTGTTTTACGCCAACGACTCGGCCACGCTGCAAGCGATCTACGCGCTGGCCAAGAGCCGCCTACAGCAGCCTGCGCCCGACCTGGAGACCCTTGTCCAGAAGCCGTGGGTCCACAACGGCTACATCGCGGGCTATTTCGGTTTTCTGCGGCTGCAGGAGCTGGCGGGCAGGACGCAGGAGGACGGCGCTCTGCGCGGCCAAGTGCAAAGCGAGCTAGACCGTCTGCTCCAACTGCGCGCCGCCGACTTCCGCAAAGACCATCCTTGGGTCGAGAACCTGCGCGATTACTGCTGCACGACCGATCTCGACCGGCGGCAGTTGAATGTGGCGCGCAACTTCATGAATATGACGCCCGAACTGGCAGACTATCTGCGTGATAATGCCTTCGGCGTGGTCAGCCAAGCGATTGACGAATACGCCCGCGTCGCCCCCTATTGGGTGGCGGTGCGCTATGAGGCGACCTTTGGCGAGCTTGCCAGCGACAACCTCTACACGCATTCCGCTCTGTTCCAAGCCAAGGCGCAGATCCTGCAGGAGCCGGTCGACCAACTGCTCAAATATATTGACATGCCCGCCTTCGAGACGGGCGACCTCTTCTATATCCGTGACCTGGTCACCGTCTTGACCGACCCTGCGCCGGGCGTGCGCCTGACAGTCTCCCCCGCTTCGCTGGCGATCCTGCCGGGGGGCAGCGCCACGATGACCGTCGGCGTCGAACCGGTCGGCGGCTACAGCGGCACGATCACGCTCAAGATCAACTCCCCTTCGCCCGATGTGAAACTGGAGCCGGCCACGACTACGCTGGCCGTTCCCGGACAAGTCGTGGTGACCGTGCAGGACATGGCGGACTTCGGAGCTTCGGCGGAGCGCAGCTATGATCTCGTCGTCGAAGCGTCGGCTGAGGGCGTGGCGCAGACCAGAGGCGTCAACCTGAGGGTAGGGCGTACCCCAACAACCGGCAGTGGCATCATCTGGCTTCCGCTGATTCACACGCCGCAGTTCGTCGCGCCGCCCGATCCGCCGCAGCCGCCTGATGAGCCGCCTGCGGCACAGGCCACACGCCGGCTGAACGCGCCCTACTTTGACGGCCCCATCCCGTTTGATCAGATGGGTGTCGCCTGGTTTGGCAAGGTGACACCCCAAGACAACTATGCTGATACCAGCGCTGCCTATAACGCCGACGCCCTGACCGTCGACGTGTCGGTCTTTGACCGCCGGCTCTGGGTCGACGAAAGCGCGTCGGCGGAGATCAGCGCCTGGGACGGGGCCACGCTCTATCTCAACCTGGACGGCGACCAGGGCAGCGCGCCGGGCACGGCAGCCTATCGCTTTGAAGGACAATTAGGCAACGCCAAGGCCGTCTATCAGGGGGACGGCTCCGGCTGGGTCGACGCCTCCACCGCGTTTACCCTCACCTCCGGCTGGCGCGGCGACGGTTTCAACGGCGACCAAGAGGCCAAGGGGTGGCGTCTGGTTTTTGAGATCCCCTTCGCCGGCCTCGGACTGTCCGGCCCGCCTGCGCCGGGCAGCATCTGGGGCATGGGGTTGGCCGTGCATGATCGTGATGATGCCGCCGGTTCCCCCATCGCAGACCAGACCCGGCCCCAAGCATTGGACACGCAGAAGCCGCAAAGCTGGGCGCAGCTTCATTTCGGCATGCCTACCTATACGCCGCCCGACCTCCCTGCGCAGGGGGTCGTTACCTTGCGCCATGGGGTAAACGGCGTCGTCGTGCCCGATGCCCATGTCGGCGGCCACACCACCTGCGGCGGCGCGCCCGCGCTCTTCTTCGATGCTTGGGGTGAGACCAACTACGCCGGCTATGCCCAAACCAATATTCAGAATCAAACCGATATCGCCGACTGGCCCTGCTTCTCGAAGTACTATGTCACCTTCCCGCTCGACAGCCTGCCCGCGGACAAGACGGTGATTTCGTCCACCTTGACAATGTATATGTTTGGCAATGCCGGTCAAAACCTGCAACTCGGCTGGGCCCCCGGCGCCCCCGAACCCTCGTGGATCCAGGCGATCACCCTGGCGGATGACTGGGACGAAGCGACCATCACCTGGAACAACGCACCGCTGCCGGTGGAAAACATCTCCGCGGCCTGGGTCAACCCGATGGAACCCACCGACCCGACGATTCCCTACACCTGGGATGTGAGCCTGGCTGTGGCGCAGGCCCACGCCGCCGGACAGCCGCTGCGCCTTGCCTTCTATATGTCGCCATCCGCCTATCACAGCGGCAAATACTTTTGGTCGTCGGACGCCGACGAAGCCGTCCGGCCCCAACTCCAGATCGCCTGGGGAGGCTGATCCCTGTCTATCCTGGTGCGATGCGGTACCGCATCGCACCAGGGTCAGTTGATACCGGCGGCTGTAGCGGCGACCTGCACCGTGCTGCCGCACGCTGTGCAGCGCCCGATGTTGCCCTCCAGCGTGAGCCGGTGGCCACAGGCGCAGCTAAAGCCGATCAGCCGGGCAGGCACGCCGACGACGATGCCGTAATCGGGCACATCGTGCGTGACCACTGCCCCGGCCCCAACCATGGCAAAGCGCCCGATCACCAACCTCGCCAGCAAGATCGCGCCTGCGCCGATTGAAGCGCCGTAGTGGACGCGGATGTCGCCGGCGGCGCAGTCGCGCGCCGGCTTGACCGTGCCGTTGGGCATGATGGCGCGCGGGGTGCGGTCGTTGGTCAGGCAAGCGTGGGGACCGATATAGACGCCGTGGTCAAGCCAGGCCCCATGATAGATCATGGCCCCGTTTTGAATCTGAACGTTGTCCCCGATGTGGACCTCAAAATCGATAAAGGCATCCTTGCCCACCACACAGTTTGCGCCGATGCGGGCGTATTCCCGCACATGGGCGCGATGCCAAACGACCGTGCCTGCACCGATCTGTGCGCTCGGGGAGACATCGGCAGTGGGGTGGATGATCGGCCAGGCGCGTGCGTCGTCCATCTTACGGGAGCGCAGAACCACGCTCATAGAGATTGATCGCCTCCTGCATCTGCTGTCGATCGTGCGAATTGCCGAGAAACGCATACCAGGCCAGGCGCACATCCAACTGGCCTTCTCCTAGGTCGATCCCCTGCCACAGTTGCACCGCGGCGGGCAGGTCCCCCGCCAGCGCATCGCTTTCCCCGAGCAACTGGCGCACCACTCGGTCGTGCGGCGCCAGCGCATAGGCCGCCGACAGATAGCGTCGCGCCGTCGCCGTCTCGCCGCGCGCCAGCGCGATCTGCCCCAGCCTGCGCTGTGCGGTCACATTCGATGGGTCAAGGTTCAGCGCCGCCTGATAATAGGCCAGCGCCGGCTCCAGGTTGACGGCGGCGCTGCGCCGTACCTGGTCTTGCAGCACCCGCTGCGGCCAGCGGTAGACGCTCAATTCGGCGCGCGTCTGGGCCAGCGCGCCCAGGTTGGCCGCCCACGCACTGCGCCCCCCCAAAACTGCCCACAATGTTATGCTCGCAACGATCACGCCTATCGCCGCGAGCGAAGTGGCCGTGAATGCTGCCGTGACCGGCGTTCCGGTCGCTAGCTCCTGCCGCTCCGCCGCATACAATCCCCAGACCAGCCCAAAGGGAAGAAACAGCAGCGGCAGTAGGGCGCCGGCATAGAGTTCCGCATCGAGCAGGCCATGGACAAGCAGCGTGACCAGCGCGGCCAGCGCGCAGCCCCCCAGCACGCGCCGCGAGCGATCGCTCGCGGCGGCCACCGTCTGCGCCATACCCAGCGTGGCGAGCGCCATGCCGCCAAAGCCAACCACGCCAAAGACCCCTTGCTCCAGCGCGATTTGGATATACAGGTTGTGCGCGTGATAGTAGAGCGGCACATGCAGCAGAAAGAGATAGCTGGAGGCAACCATCGCCGTCATGCCCAGCCCGCTGCCGGTGAAGCGGTAGTCTGCCGCCAGCCTGATCATGTCGCGCCACAGCGCCGCCCGCTGCGCCAGTTCCGAGTCACGCAGCAGGGGCACGGCGGCAGTTGTGGGCCAGATGAGCAGCAGCAAGTAGAGCATACCCGCCGCGGCCGCGATCCCGATCCCTGCACGCCTGGTCCAGCGCCATCCTGTGGCGCCGGGGCGCGCCGTTGCGCCCTTGACCATCAAGATGGCGCTGGTCAGGCCGATGGCAGCTGCCAGCCAGACGCTGCGTTCACCGCTCAGGATCAGCAGCCAGCCATTGAGCAGCAGACCCGCGCCGAGCAACTCGGCTGTCAAGCGCCGCCCCTGGCGATAGGCCAAGGTCGCGCCGCCGGCCTGCAGGGGGAGTAGGATTGCGATCGTCTCAGCCAATGCGGCGGCCATATGCGGCTGGGCGAACCTGGACCAGATGCCCAGACCCAGCGCCAGCGGGCCTGCCGCCACGCTCAGCGCGGCCAACACCCGCCACCGGCGGGCCGCGCCCGCCCGCCACAGCGCGGCGCAGACCGCCAGGCCCGCCGCCGGCGTGGCAAAGCGCAGCCCGGCACGGCCCGGTTCATAGGCGATGAGCGCCCCTGCGCCTGCCGATATCAGATAGACCAGGGCCGCCGCCGCCGCTGCGGGCAGCAGCAGCCTGGCCCAGACCCGCCGCGCCCCCGCGCTTTGTGCGGCGCTGCCGGTCGAGTGGTCGGGGACGAGCGGCAGCGAGGCCGTCATGTCTTGGCGAACTGCAGCATCTGCCAGCCCACGTTGACCGCACTCTTGGCCCCTTCCCAACTGTTCAGCCCCTTGACGAAGGTCCACATGGGGCCGGGACGCAGCGACCATTCGCGCGTGGCCCGCTTCTGCCAATATTCAAGCTGTTCGGCGCTGAGGTTGCCATAGTCCAACACCGTGGACTTGTCCATGTCTACCTCTTCCCACTTCGTGCCGGGGCGGAACCACTTGTTCTCCACCACCTCATAGAAGAAAGGCGTGCCGGGATAGGGCGCGGCGATGTGAAAGAGCGCGATGTCGAGCGGCAGCTTTTTGGCATAGTCGATGGTCTCGCGGATGGTCTCCTCGGTCTCGCCGGGCAGCCCGATGATAAAATAGCCCCAGTTCTTGATCCCCGCAGCCCTGGCCCATTTGAGCGCCAGAAAGGCCTGCTCTTTCTTGTAACCCTTGTGCGCGCGCTTGAGGATCTGCTCGTTGGCGCTTTCGATGCCCCAAGAGATCAGCCAGCAGCCCGCCTGCCCCATCAACCGCAGCATTTCCTCGTCGACATAATCGACGCGGCTGTTACAGGTCCACTTGATCTGGATCCCCTTCTGGATCAGTAATTCGCACAGGCCGAGCACATGCTCGCGATTGACCGTAAACAGGTCGGCGTACATGTGGATATTGGTGATCCCCAGCCCGACCAGCGCCTCGATCTCTTCGACAATATGCGCCGCCGAGCGCACGCGCACGCTATTCTGATAGGAAACATGCTTGATACAGTATTTGCATCCGGCAGGGCAGCCTCGGCTCGTCACGATAAAGGTAAACGGCCCGCGGATCATCGGCATGTGCTGTTTGTCCAGCGGTAACATCTCATGCCTCGGCACGGGCAGGTCGTCCAGGTCGGGGATAAAGGGGCGGTCGGGGTTGATCACGATCTCGTCGCCTCTGCGCCACGCCAGCCCCAGCATACCGGCGTATGGCCCTGCCGTGGTCGAAAGCGGAAAGGCATCGGTCGTCACGCTGGCCCCGTTGCGCCGCGATTGCAGATGGCTGGTCTCCGCCAACATCTTGGCGATGCGCGGGTCGGAGGGCGTCTTGTCCTCCAGCGTGTCAAGCAGTTGGCGTAAGGTCATCTCCGGTTCGCCGCGCAGCACGAAATCGAGGGCAGGAAACGGTTTCATTGTCTCGCGCGTCATCGGCGTCACATGCGTGCCAAAGGCCATGGTCACCGCGCCCAGTGATTTTGCCAGGAAGACGCCCATCATGTCGTTGCGCAGCGTCGGCGCCGTCACCTGGGTCAGATAATACTTGGGCCGCTTTTCGTCCAGCAGCTTTTCAAAGGTCGCCCAGTCCATGCGCAGCGCATTGGCGTCGACGATCTCCACCGTATAATCAGGCATGAGCAGCGCGGCCATCTGCGCCAGGCTGACCTGCGGCCAGATCATATTTTCGCGGCTGCGCCGCCCCACGCGGTGTTGGCTGCGGATCCAAATGCCGCCGTCGGGCGTCGGCGGGTTGACGAGCAGCACATCCACCGTGCCTGCCGGACGCGTCGAGGAAGTCAGCGTCTGTACCGTCGCGCCCGCGTCGGGAAAATGCGAAGAGCGCAGCGGTGGGATGCGCCGCGTCCCCAGATTGTCCTGCAGTCCGGTTGTCAGTTCGATGGGCGTGCGCCCCGATTCCTGCGCCATCTCGTTTGATCCCTTCCTATAAACCGGCCCAACGGCCATCTGCTTCTCTATGCCGGTTCTGTCGAAAGCCGGCCGGCCTCAAGTCGATCCGCGCTCTCGGCGGGCGCGGACTCAGCGAGCCTGGCGGCCAAGGCCTCGGTCTGTTTCTTGCCCTGCATATCCTCTGCCACCAGTTGGTCGCGCATACGCAGCGTGTCGAGCACCTCCATCTGCACCCAGGCGATCAACATCTGCAGCCCGATCAGCGATAGACAGGCGCTGGTCAGGTAATAGAGCCAGAGTTGTTCTACCGTCCACCCGGCGAGCGCCAGCCCCAGGCTGAGTGCGCCCAGCGCCACCCCCAGCATCAGCGCCAGGATGCCGCTCCAGCCAAACGCTTTGTCCAGGCGCAGCGACGACAGCCCGCGGCCCAGCAGCCCCTGGCGCACGGGCGACTTGTGGAAGAGCGCCACGAAGTAGTTGAAGCTGTAGCCCAGCGCCAGCGCGCTGACGCCGCTTACGGCCAGCACCAGCCCGGTGAAGACCGCAAATGCCCCCAAGGGGCTGATCTGATGCACGCCGCTGAGTCGCACGGCCACCAGCCCCGCGCCGATCAACCCTGCCAGCCCCAGTGCGACTAGGCCGATCAGACCCAGCGGGCGCACCGGGTTATAGCAGAGCGCCGTCCAGACAATCGACTGGGCAAAGCGCACGCCGTCTTCGACGACGCTCAGCTTTGAGCGGCCAATGCGTTCGCTGTAGGGGATGGGGACTTCGACGATGTTCAGCCGCTCATGCAGACCGCGCGTGCTCATCACCGGCGTCAGGTTTAGCCCGTCGGGCAGCGGGTAGATGCGCGGCAGAATGGCGCGCTTGAAGACGCGCATGCCGCTGGCCGAATCGGAGACGGCGCGGGCGCTGATCACGCTCAACAGGTGCGCAAAGAGGAAATTGCCCAGCCTGCGCACCTTGGGCATCTCGCTCGCCGCGCCCGCCATGCGCGACCCGATCACCAGGTCGGCGTCCTCGGCTTGCGCCACGCTGCAGAGCTTGGGGAACCATTCGGGCGGATAGGTGCCGTCGGCGTCGAGAAAGCCGATCCATTCGCCGCAGGCCGCGGCAAACCCCGTCTTGAGCGCCGCGCCATAGCCACCGTTTTGGGCATGTTGCAGCAGACGCAGGTTGGGCTGCGCGGGGATCATCTGCCGCACGACCTCGGCGGTGCGGTCTGCAGAGCCGTCGTCCACGACGATCACCTCAAGGGCGGCGATGCCTACCTCGGCCAGCGCCGGGCGGGTGGCCAAGACGCGCTCGACAATGGCGCGAATCCCATTTTCTTCGTTATAGGCGGGAATCACCACGGATAACATCGTCATACGGCATCTCCTCTGCCAGCATTGTTCCTACCCCGTCCCATCAGAAATATACCTGTGGCGCGCCGGACTGGCGGGCATCCGGATGCCGTGCATCAGGTGTCAACTCGCGCAGCAGCCGCGCCGGCGCACCGCCCACGACCGTGTGCGGGGCCACATCCTTGGTCACCACCGAACCGGCGGCGACGACTGCGCCCCGACCGATGCACACCCCGTCGGTCACAATCGCACCGGCGCCGATCCAGACATCGTCTTCGACCGTAATGCCCTCTGCTGTGATCCCCTGGTCCACCATCGGCCGCGTGGGGTCTGCGAAAACGTGATTGACCGCCAGCAGTTGCACCAGCGGCGCCAGATAGACGCGGTCGCCAATCGTGATGCCCCCTTGGCCGCGCAGCACGTTGTATTCGCCGATCAAGCTGTTGCGGCCAATGCGGATAAACGCATGGGGCAAGCTGCGGAAGTTATAGACGTGCAGCACGGCGCCGTGCATGACATAACTCTCATCGCCGACCGTGATCCCTTGCGGGCAGGCGTGCAGATAGACGCCCTCGTCAAGATAGACGTTGCGCCCCAGGCGGATATGTTCGGCAAAGCGCAACCGGACCCCCCGTTCGATCGCAAACAGGCCCGTGCTGCGCAGCAGCAGCCGGTAGAGCAGGGCGCGCAGGCCGATGCCGAGCAGCGTGGGAACCCAGCCCACCAGCGCCATCAAGATCTGTTCGCGCCAATAGCGCGCCCAGCCGCTGGCCTGGCGACGGACATAGAGGTCTGCACCGCCCGCGGCCCCGGCCCAGAAAGGGGTCGCTGCTGTCGCCGGTATGGAGGCGTGTGGGGTGGAGGCTGTTCCGGAAGTCTCTGCAGGTGTCAAGGGTCTGTTGAGGGGCGCAAGCCAAGCTCCGCCGTTCCTGCGCGGTTGCTCGTTTGCGCAAGTCTAGAGATATTGGGAGATAGCGAAGAGGGTCATGCCGGCGATCAGCGACGACCGTCAAAACAGAATAGAACTACCGTTCCGGGCCGATGCCGGAACGCGTCAGACACCAATGGGGGGCGCGGCCTTGGGGGAGCGGTCTCTGAGAGCCGTCTAGGCGACCCCCATCGCGTAGGGCAGGCTGTGTTTCTTCAGCGGCTCGATGTGCTGCATGTCCAGATCGACGCGTGTCCAACCACCCAAGAGCTTGAGCAAAATCTGGACGCGCTGCGGGCCGTTGACGCCCTGTTGAAAGACGCCCTCCAGACCGGCGAACGGCCCGTCGATCACGCTGACCGCATCGCCGGGGCAAAAGAGCAGGTTCATCTTGTCCAGCACTTTGTCTGTATAGGGATGCAGCCGTGACTGCAACATCTCGACCACCGGGGCAGGAACCTGCGCCGGATACCCGTCAAAACTCACGAGGCTGCGTACCCCGGCCAGCCAGGTCAACCCATTTGCCTCTTTGTCCTGTAGGTCGACATGGACAAACAGATAGTTGGGGAAGAAGGCTTCCACGCGCACGCCTCGCCCATAGCCCCGGTCAAATTGCAGGTAGGGGAAGAAGGTGCTTAGGCCCCGGTCCTCCAATTGCCCATAGACGAGCGGTTCTCGATGCGGTTTGGTATACAGCAAGTACCAGTCTCTCATGTGTTCCCACCCTGCGAACCATCCACACGATACGCAACTGCTCGGCGGCAGGCGTCGTCCTGCCTGGGGATCAGCCTATCATGTGCCGGTCACAGCCACGGTCATTGGCGGGTGTTGGCCGGTCACGACCTGGGTAGGCACGGTCACAGCCGGTCGCACATTGCGCCGGAGCCGGGGTCATCCCATCCAATAAGACCAGACCTGCCGATATTGCCGGCAGGTCTGGTGACGGGTTCTGGGGGTGTCGAGCGAGATGAGGTCAGCGGCAGGCTAAGGAGAGGGTATAGCCACCCTCGCCATAGTCATAGCCATGCGCCGCAATCGTGTAGGCGCCGGTGCGCGGCAGGATGGCGCGGAGCCTGGAGTTCACATTGTTGCTGCTGATGTCGTCGTTCTCGTGCAGCAGCCGGCCATTGGGGTCGAGCAGCTCAAGGTAGGTGTCGAAGCCGTAGTCGCCGGTCATCATGATCGTCACTTGTCTGCCTCTGCGGCCTGCAAACGACCAAAGATGCTCTGCGCCCGCTTCGACATAGGCGCTCTGTGTCTCGCCGCACCCGATCCAGCCGTCTATGCTGGGGTCGGGGTCGGGGACGACGGCGACCTCTTGGCTGGTGAACGCACAGGTCGATTCGTCTAGGATTATACCCGAGCGGTCCAGCAGCCGGGCGTAGATCAGCTCATTGCCGACCGGGCGTCCGACAAAGCCTGCGCGTGACACGCTGTCGCGCGGCTCGATCCACCGGCCGCGGATGACTTGATGCCACCATGCGCCGTTGGTGCTGCCCCAGACCTCGAGATAGCGCCAGTAGTCGGTGGCGGGGTCGAACACCTCCCAATCCGCGGCCACCGAGAATTCAATCGAGTCGCCCGCTTCATAGACCGTGCCGCAGCCCCGGTCGACATAGACGGAGAAATCCATGAATGGGACTGCTTGTATCATCGCCGCTCCCTCACCCCAGCCTTCGCCACTTGGGTTGACTGCGTAGGGGCCGTTTCCCTCCTCTACGCTGGACGGGTCGGGCAGGGCGGGCAGGCTCGGCGCGCCATAGGGCATGGGCGGGGGCGATTCTGCTTCTTCCGGCGTGGCATCATCGTCGGAGGGCGGCACATAGGGGTCAGGCTCGCTTGCCCCCTCATCGTCCGCAGACGGCTCCGGCGGGGTATAGGGTGGGCTGCCGCTATCCCCTGCGCCTGGCGGCGGTTCGGACGGCGGCTCCGGGGGCGGCGGTTGCAGCAACTCTGCTTGGGCCGGGGCTGCTGTGACCGTGCCCGCCCAGAGCGGGCCAACGATCACGCTGATCACCAACAGCAGTGCAATCAGCAGTCTACGCTTTGCGTTCATGAGTATCTCCTCTGAACTAAAAAGAGACCAGACGGCAGTGACGTGCGCGCAGACGGTCGCGACGGCCAAACGCCGGGGGATCGTCGCTCTAGACACTGGATTACGACCTGGATTTGGATTGCGCCTCCATCAAGAGGCTGGGCGCAGCCCCCGCTGCGCCCAGTG
>JADLFO010000027.1 GCA_020845455.1 Caldilineaceae bacterium | reverse complement strand
CGTGGTCGCCCAACATCTCGCCGTGGTCGCTCATGAAGATCACCACGGTGTTGTCGCGCTGCCCCGTCTCCTCCAGCGCATCCAACATGCGCCCCACCTGGTCGTCGATCAGCTTGATCATGGCGTAATAGGCCGCCTGCACCCAACGGGCGTTGAACTCCTGCGGGCGGCGCGGCGGGTTCTGGAAGTCCACGCCCGCCAGTTTGGCCTGCGCCGCCAGGTCACTCTCTTGGAAATAGGGGCCGGGCAGCGTCTCCGGGTTATAGCGGTCGAGATACTCTTTGGGCGGGTTGAAGGGCGCATGGGGGTCGAAGATGTTGACGCTCATCAGCCAGGGGGTGCTGTGCGGCGCGGCCATAAAGGCGATGGCGCGGTCGGCGCACCAGGTCGTCTGGTGCAGCGCGGCGGGGATGCCGTCGGGCGACTTGTGCAGGTCAGCCAGGCTATAGCCCTGGCCGCGCACCCAATCGGCGTAGGCGTGACCCGCCGGCCAGCGGTCGTTGGGGTCGTGGCTCCAGTCAAAGACCCGATAGCCGTCGTCTTGGGGGCGCGGTTCGAGACGATAGGCCGCTCCCGCCAGGTGAAACTTGCCCGCCAGCGCGCAGTCATAGCCCACGTCTTTGAGTCGTTTGGTGACCAGCGGCGCGGCCTCGTCCCACACGTCGTTGCCGTTCATGCAGCCATGCACGCTGCTGGGATAGAGACCGGTGAGAAAACTAGCGCGGCTGGGGGTGCAGATCGGGCTTTGGCAGGTTGCATGGGTGAAGGCCACCCCCTCGCGCACCAGCCGGTCGATGTTGGGGGTGTGGATGTGCGGATTGCCCAGGCTGTGGATCGTGTCCCAACGCTGCTGGTCGGTGCAGATCCAGAGGATATTGGGTCGCATGGCGTGATCTTCCTAGCGGCCGGGCGCGCGGCAGGGATCGGCCGCGCGGCGCGCGATGGATGCGGGTTGGCGTCAATGGGTTGATTGTACACCATACCCCCCCGCTTGTCGCAGCCGGTTGGCCCAAGCGCCTCGGCCCACGGTATACTGCTCAATACAAAGTTGTAGCGGCGGTATTATACCGCCGTACAACCCTCTACTTCCTTTTGGACTTTGCGCTTTCACCCCCCTTTGGCCGCTGCGTTCCGCAAGGGCCAAAGAGAGAAACAGCGACCTTTTCGGTAATTTGAACCTATGCACACCCAACCTAACCTGGCCACGCTCGACGGCTTTATCTTTGACCTGGATGGCACCGTCTATCTGGGCGACTATCTGCTGCCCGGCGCGGCGCAAACCGTCGCCGATCTGCGCGCCCGTAGCAAGCGCGTGCTGTTTGTGAGCAACAAGCCCGTGGACGCGCGGCGCACCTATGCCGACAAGCTCACCCGTCTGGGCATCCCCGCTACAGAGGACGACGTGATCACCTCGGCCTTTGTGCTGGCGCACACGCTGGCCCACCACGCGCCCGACCTGCGCTACTATGTGATCGGCGAAACCAACTTTCTGGCCGAACTGCGCAGCCATGGGTTGACGGTGGTCAACGACCGCGAGGAGTGGCAAGAACAGAACCCGCTGGGCGTGATTCAGCCCGACGGGATCGACGCTGTGGTCGTGGCGCTGGACCGCACGCTCGACTATCGCAAGCTCAACACGGTCTATCAGGCGCTGCGCCGCGGGGCGCGCTACTTTGCCACCAACGCCGACAGGAGCTGTCCCATGCCCGGCGGCGATGTGCCCGATGCCGGCGCGACCATCGCCGCCTATGCCCATATCACCGGGCGCACGCCGGAATTGATCGCGGGCAAGCCGTCGCCGCTGATCTTGCAGGTAGCGCTAGAGCGGTTGGGGCTGCCCGCGGCGCGCTGTCTCATGGCCGGGGATCGGCTGGAGACCGATATGCAGATGGGGTATGATGCGGGCATGGCCACGGCGCTGGTGCTGACGGGCGTCACCACGCGGGCCGAGGCCACCGCGGCGCGCCCCGCGCCGTCGTTGATCTTGGAGAACTTGGGTGAGTTGATAGGGCAGATAGGCAGTGCCGCCCCCGGCGGCTGTGCCGGGGGGCAGTAGGGGGAGAGGTCTCCTCGTCTGCGGCTCTGCTTCTGAAGCCTACTCCCCTTGCTTGGGTTTGGGCAGCTTTGCCAGTTCAAATTGGCGGCGCAGTTCGGCCTCTTGCTCGATGGCCGCGCGCTGCCCCTCCTCCTGCGCCCAATCCCAGCGCGAGCGGTATGTCCCGTCGAAGGCCGTGTCGCGCGCCGGGCCAAACAGATAGGTGTAGACCAGCCCCGCTGCTGCGCCGATCAGCCCCCCGATGAGAAGATAGCCCGATTTTCCCACTGTCATGCTCCTTGCGTTCAAGTGATCATTTGGGCAGATTATACGCCGCGGCGCACACTCTGCCAAAGCGGAGTGATCCCACGGGTGTCGGTGTGCTTTTTCCGCTCGGCGAGCCGCCGGCCTGGTAGCCAATGAGTAGATCAACGTGGCCGCGGCGTGAACTTCCGCCGCGGCCACGTTTGGGCTGCAAGTTAGGTTGAGCAACCGCGCCCTGAGGCGCGCAGGTTTAGACGCGTGTGGTGCTGATGTCGATCACCTGGATGTCTTGCTCCGCAGGATAAGGAGCTATTTCGGTTACGGGCGCTTCGGGCAACAAGAGACCCAAGATCACATAGAGCAGGACGCCCATGCCGATGCTGCCCACGCTAAAGGCGGCCCACACCAGGCGCACCAGGTTGGCGTCGATGCCCAGACGCCGGCCGATGCCGCCGCAGACGCCCATGAAGATACGGTCGGTGCGGCTGCGCTTGAGCGGGAAGCGTTGGCGCGCCTGGCGCATGCTTTGCTTCACATCCTCTTTGGTCGGCATGTGGCCGTTGACGGACTGCTTCATCCGATCACCCGTGCCGCGCCAGTTGAACTGCCACTCCGCCTTGCCCGTGTAGCGCAGCAGCAGATAGCCTGCGCCGATCAGCAGGGCCGGCCAGAAGACAACGCCCATCACGCGCCAGAAGCTGCCCCACAGCCAGGGCAGAATGCCCACGTTGGCCAGCAGCCACAGCCCGCCCAGGCTCATCAACAGCACTGCGGCGCGGCTCAGGTTGCGCTCGTTCATCTCCAGCGCGGCCGGGCGCTCCTGCCCACCCTCCGCCGTGCCTACCGGCAGCAAGATCCAGAGGGCGAGATAGGCCAGGATGCCGCCGCCTACGGCAGTGGCGAGCGTCACCACGACCCACAGGATGCGAACCAGCGCCGGGTCCCAGCCGAAATAGTCGGCCAGGCCGCCACAGACGCCGCCCAGCACCCGATGTACGGGATGGCGGAAGAGTATGCGCCGGGCCGGAGCCGACGGCTGCGCGCTGTCCGCGACGTGCGGCCCCTGTACGGTCTCGTTTGGCATCGACTCCACCGTCAGCGGGACGCTTTCTGCAACCTTTTCCATAGATCGTACCTCCTCAACATGGTGCGAAGAACCAAGCATCACTGTCGAACGGTTCCGGTTTGCGCTCGGTCTATTGGTCATGTATTCAACAGTACGCACCCTGTCGCAAAAGGTTGCAGCCGTTTCAACGCGTTGGATGCAACCCTGCCGCATCTATGCCATCCCAAGCAGAGGCTCGATCAAAAGCCATCCTCCCCAGAGCAAGAAAATGATGCCGGCCACTCGGCCCAGCAGCGGCCCCGCCGGCGCGACCTTTTCGAGCAGGATCAGCACGGCCAGAGCCGCGACCCAAAGCAGGTTCATCACGCCTGCGACAAAGAGCAGCAGCATCAGCGCCCAACAGCAGCCCAGGCAGTAGGCCCCATGGCGCAGACCCATCCGCCATGCGCCGCCCAGACCCTCCCGCCATTCGCCCAACAAGAACGCCAGGGGCGAACGGCAGTGGTGCAGGCAGCGGTACTTGAGCGGCGAAAACTGAAATAGACCTGCCGCGATCAGCAGCAGGCCGCCCAACGCTGCGCTGGTCGCGGCCGCCGGCGAGAGCAGCGCAGCCTGGCGTAGAAGGGCCTGGACCGAGGCTGCCGCCAGGCTGAACAGCACCCATACCACGATATATCCCACTACAAACAGACCTGTTTGGCCAAACGGTGACTGCCGACTTTGCCGTTTGCGCTCAATCGAGGCATAGAGCAGGATCATAGGGGCCGCCGATGGCGTCATCATCGCCACCATCATCACCGCCCACATTGCCAACGTCAACAGGAACTCAGCCGTACTCCACATTGACAGTTGCGGGCGCGCCATTGCCATCGGGTCTGCGCCCATCTGTGCCATTTCTGTCTGGCCCATGCCCATGGAACCCGTCGAATCCATGGGTTGCGCCAGAAAGAGCAGATAGACCCACGCCAGCAATGTGATCGCAATCAACCCTGCAAGCACCACATCTCGGTCACGTTTGAGGACGTTCTCAAGCATAGG
>JADLFO010000026.1 GCA_020845455.1 Caldilineaceae bacterium | reverse complement strand
TGGAGACGCTGCATACTGCCAAAGAGTTCGGCTTTACCTTTGACAACCTCAAGGTAGACTGGCCCGCTGCGGTCAAGCGCAGCCGCGATGTGTCGGCGCGTCAAAACAAGGGCGTCAGCTTTCTGATGCGCAAAAACAAGATCGACGTGATCGAAGGGCACGCCACCTTCAAGGACCCGCACACGATCGACGTGCAGCCGTCGGAATATCTGCCTGAAGCCAAGGCGCGCACGGTAACGGCGGCGAATTTCATCGTAGCGGTGGGCGCGCGGGCACGAGGGCTGCCGGGGATCGAGATCGACGGCGACCGCATCATCCAATACCGCGATGCGCTGGTGCTGGACGAAATCCCCAAGAAGATGATCGTGGTCGGCTCCGGGGCGATCGGCATGGAGTTCAGCTATGTCTATCACACCTACGGCTCCGAGATCACGGTGATAGAGATGCTCGACCAGTTGCTGCCGTTGGAAGACCCTGAGGTCTCCGCCGAGGTCGCCAAGGAATTCCGCAAGAGCGGCATCAAGACTTTGGTCAGCACCCGCACCGAGAAAGTGGAAAAGACCGACAACGGGGTGAAGGTCACGGTCAAGAACCTGAAGGACGACAGCACCGCCACGCTGGAAGCCGACAAGGTCTTGATGGCGATCGGGGTGCAGCCCAACACCGATAAGGCGGGGCTAGACGCCGCCGGGGTCGCCTTGGACAGGCGCGGCATGGTCGAGATCGACGCGGTGATGCGCACCAACGTGCCGCATATCTACGCCATCGGCGACTGCACGGGCAAGCTGGCCCTGGCGCATGTCGCCAGCGCCCAGGGCATTGTGGCGGCGGAGACCATCGCCGATGTCGAGACGGTACCCATCCCCGCCGACCGTTATATCATGCTGCCGCGCTGCACCTTCTGCAGCCCGCAGGTCGCCAGCCTGGGGCTGACCGAAGCGCAGGCCAAGGAAAAGGGCTACGAGATCAAGGTGGGCAAGTTCCCGATGATGCCCAACGGCAAGGCGCAGGCGATGGGCGTCAAGGTGGGGTTTGTCAAGATCATTGCCGACGCCAAGTATGGCGAAATTCTGGGCGCGCATCTAGTGGGGCCAAACGTGACCGAACTGCTGCCGGAGTTGAGCTTGGCGCAGTTTATGGAAATCACCCCGGCGGAGATCGCGCGCACGGTCCACAGCCATCCGACGCTGAGCGAGGTGATCATGGAGGCGGCCCACGCAGTCGAGGGTCATCCGATCCAGATGTAGGCGGGGCGCATGGCAAACGAGGAGCGAAGCGGGGCTGCCGTTGCCCACGCGGGCGATCCCTTTGAGCGGGCGGCAGCAGTATTGGAGTTGACCGTGCGCTTTGCCGAGACCGACGCCATGGGCGTGGTGCATCACAGCGCCTATGTCGTCTGGTTTGAGGCGGGGCGTGTTGCGTGGATGGAGGCGGCGCAGATGCCCTATGCCGAGATCGCGGCCGGGGGCCATCATTTTGCGGTAACCGCGCTGCGCGCCGACTATCGCACGGCGGCGCGCTTTGGCGACCGGGTGCGCGTGGTGACCTGGGTGGAACGGCTGCGCAGCCGTCAGGTGGCGTTTCGCTATGAGGTGCGAAACGCTGCCGGCGGTGAACTGCTGGCGACCGGCCTGAGCGAGCACATCTGCGTTGATCTCGACGGGCGGATGGCGAAGATCCCGGCGGCGGTGGTGGAGCGGCTGCGCGCCGGCGCGCGGCAGTTGGCGCAAGAGCAGTTGGCATAAGAGCAGCGGGCGAAAGTGGACGGGCGCGAGTAGGCAGTGTATTTTTCAGGACAAGATAAGCAAGATGATCCACGTCGAGCAGCATGGCCCAGTGATCGCAATTCGGATGGCGCGTGCATTTTTGGGGCGGCCGCTCTACTGGACGGCTGCCTATTGGGTAGACGGTTTATTAATTGATACGGGGCCGGTCTGCACGGCGCAGCAGTTGGTGCGCGTGTTGGACCAGGTGCATGTCGACCAGATCGTCGTGACCCACAGCCATGAAGACCATATCGGCGGGCTGGTCGCGCTGCGGGCGCGCTATCCACAGGCGTGCATCTATGCCTCTCGGCGCGCGCTGCCGGTTGTGGCGGACCCAGAGCGGCTGGGTATGCAGTTCTATCGCCGCGTGATCTGGGGCAAGCCCAAGCCGGTGACGCAAGTGCATACGCTCGACGAGGTGGAGAACACGGTGCGCACGCCCGCCTATGTGCTGCGCGCGGTGGAGACGCCTGGCCACAGCCCAGACCATATCAGCCTCTTTGAACCGACGCAGCGCTGGCTTTTCTGCGGCGACGCGTTTATCGGCGGGCGTGACCAGAATTGGTCGCGCGACGCAGATATGTTTGGGGTGTTGAGCAGCTTGCGCACACTGGCGAGCCTGCGCCCCGAACGGCTTTTCCCCGGCAGCGGCACCGTGCGGCGCACCCCGCTGCCCGAACTCCACGACAAGATCGGCAGTCTGATGCGGCTGTGCCGCGAGGTGGCGCGGCTGGATGCGTCCGGCCTGAGCGTCGACGAGACCGTGGTCTGCCTGTTTAAGGGGGAGTCGTCGTTCCGCTTCTGGACAGGCGGCCATTTTTCCGCCGCCAACCTGGTAGAAGCCTGTCGCAGCTATAATGCGTTCATGGCCCCCGACAGTGCGCCAGGCACGGGCGCACCTTCGCCGCGTTCGGCGCGCACGTTGGCCCCAGACTCGCCCGATTCCTCGGCCAACGAGTCGGCGGATCGGGGCGATATGGTGCGGTAAGGTGCGGTAAGCCGTTGCCCTAGCAGGGCATTTCCGCTTGGAAAGCCCGGTGCAGCCGTGCTATACTAGCCGTTTCTTGCCCAGACTTGTGCAGGCGCGGTGACGATGAGGAGGGGAGTCGGGATGCGCATCTTGATCACCGGGGGGGCCGGCTTTATCGGCAGCCACTTGGCAAATGAACTGCAACGCCGCGGCCATTTTGTGCGTGTGCTGGACGACCTGAGCGGCGGCGACCCGGCGCGGCTCCACGACGGCGTCAACTTCAACCGCGGGGATGTGCGCGATCTGCCGCGGCTCTGGTCGCTGCTGCAAGGGGTGGATGTCGTCTTTCATCTGGCGGCGCTGGTCAGCGTGCCCGCCTCGGTGCTCTACCCGCGTGAATACAACGATGTCAACGTCGGCGGCACGGTGACGCTGTTGGAGGCGTGCCGCGATGTGGGCAGCGTCCGGCGTGTGGTGCTGGCAAGCAGCGGCACCGTCTATGGCGACCACAGCCGCCAGCCGGTCTATGAGGCGATGGAGACACGGCCCGCCGTGCCCTATGCGGTCTCGAAGGTCTCTGCCGAGCAATATCTTTTTACGATTGGCCGGTTGAGCCATTTTGAGACGGTGGCGCTGCGCATCTTTAACGCCTATGGGCCGGGCCAACCGCTGCCGCCTGCACACCCCCCCGTGATCCCGCAGGTGATGCAGCAGGTCTTGGGCAAGGGGTCAGTCGTGGTCTATGGCGACGGCAGCCAGACGCGCGATTTCGTCTATATCGACGACGTGGTGGACGCGCTGATCTCGGCGTCACTGGCCCCCAACGTCGACCGGCAGATCGTCAATGTGGGCAGCGGCGTGGAGACTTCCGTCAATGCCTTGGTGGAGGCGATCAGCGCCATCACCGGGTTGAAAGCCAACGTGCTCTACAACCACGAATCGACCGGCGGCCTGGCGCGCCTGGTGGCCGATCTGAGCAGAGCCAAGGAACTGCTCAACTATCGCCCACGCACGCAGCTTGAGGTCGGGCTGCGCAAACTGCTGGAGATGGACCCCATCTTCGCCAAATCCAAACGTAAGCTGCCCAAACTTCTGCCCACCCAAGGGCAGACGGTGGGGTAGATTTCTGCTCAACGAATGAGCTTTGCCAAGCTAGTGAGATATGGCCTCATCCATTGGTTGATTTCATTCGTTGAGACTCATTCCAGGTAGAGACAATGCACCGAAACCTTCTCCTGTGGCTGCTGTTGGCCGCTGCCGTTCTGATGGGCGCATGCAGCGGCGGCGACCGAGTGTTGAGCGCCTATTTGAACTCGAATCGAGAATGGCTGGACCGGCCTGCCAGTGTGGACAGCAGGCCGGTGCGTTTTGAGGTGGAGCCGGGCACGCCGGCGCGCACGATTGGGGCCAACCTGCGCGCCGCCGGGCTGATCACCGACGACTTTCTTTTTGAAGCCTATGTGCGCGTCAATGGGCTGGCCGCGGGGCTGGAGGCAGGCACGTTTATCCTGTCGCCCTCCATGACCCTGGTGGAGATCGTGGAGATCTTGCGGCACGCCGAAGCCACCAGCATCACGGTCACCATCCCCGAAGGCTGGCGGCTGGAGCAGGTGGCCGAGTATTTGGACCAGGCGCAGGTCTTCTCCGATACCCAGGCCCTATCGGACACGCAGGCCCTGTCAGACGCGCAGCCGCTCGCCGGCGCGGCGGGCTATCTGGCTGCCGCCTCGACCAGCGACCTGACGGGGTTGGATGTGGCCGCCTACCCTTTCTTGCAGGAGCGGCCGGCCGGGACCAGCCTGGAGGGTTATCTCTTCCCCGATACCTATGAGATCCCCGCCGTGGGCGCGCTGCCCACCGATGTGCTGGCACGCCAGTTGGACACCTTTGCGGCGCGCGTGGTTCCGCTCTATGAAGAAGCGGTCGCCAACGGGACGACGGACATGGACCTCTACACGGTGCTGACCGTTGCCGGCATTGTGGAGCGCGAGGCGGTTGTGCCGGAGGAACGCCCGGCGATTGCCGCGGTCTATCTCAACCGGCTGGCGAACGGGATGCGGCTGGAGGCCGACCCCACGGTGCAGTATGCGATGGGCTACCAAGCGGAGACAGGGCAGTGGTGGAAGACGCCGGTCTTTCTGGAAGAATACAGCAGCGTGATCAGCCCCTATAATACCTATCTCAGCGATGGGCTGCCGCCCGGCCCGATCGCCAGCCCCGGCTTGAGCAGCATCCAGGCCGTGCTGAACCCGGACGACCATAACTATCTCTATTTTGTCGCCACGCCCGACGGCACCGGCCGCCACGTCTTCGCCGAGACCTGGGATGAGCATGTGCAAAACGTGCAGAAGTATCAGTCGGGCGGGTAACCCCTACTCCATTGGGTACTTCAGCCCCCACTGGCTGCGGATCGTGTCCATGGTCTGCATGATGGCGAGCGTTTCGTCGAGCGGCATGATGTCGCTTTCGATCTTGCCTGCCCGCAGGCAGCGGTGGACTTCGTCGGCCTCGTAGTTATAGCCGTTGCCTTCATAGGGGATTTTAACTGTTTCGGGGGGCCGGTTGGGCCGGTCGATGATCAAGGTCGTGGGATACCACCAGAGCGGCGGCATGCGGATCAGCCCATCCGTGCCCATGATGGTCGCTTCCTGCGGCGAGCGGGTGCGGATGCCGGTGCTGAGGACGGCAAGCTGCCCGCCCGGATAGCCGAGCACCATGGCGGCCTGCTCGTCTACCCCGGTCTCGCCTAGTTCGGCCAGCGAGACGATGCGGTCGGGTGTGCCCAGGATCATCGACGCCAGGTTGATGGGGTAGACGCCCACGTCGAGCAGCCCGCCGCCGCCCAGGTTGGGGTCGAAGGCGCGCGAGGTCGGGTTGAAGCTGGTGCGGAAGGCGAAGTCGGCGGAGATCATGCGCACCTCGCCGATTACGCCCTCGGCCAAGAGGCGGCGCAGTTCCGCCGTCAGCGGCATAAAGCGGTTCCAGACGGCTTCCATGAGGAAGAGACCGCGGGCGCGCGCCAGGTCAATCGCCTCTTTGGCCTGGGCCGCGTTGATCGTGAACGGCTTTTCGCACAACACGGCCTTGTCATAGTTTAGCCCCAAGAGCATGTTGGCGTGGTGCAGGTTGTGCGGCGTGCCGATGTAGATGGCATCCACGTCGGGGTCGGCGGCCAAGGCTTCATAGCTGGCGTGGCGGTGAGGGACATTGTACTTCTCGCCAAAGGCATCGGCGCTGGCCTGGCTGCGCGAGCCGACCGCCACCAGTTTGGCCGTGGGAAGGGCTTGTAGACCCATGGCGAACTTGGATGCGATGTTACCGGTGCCGAGAATGCCCCAGCGCAAGATCTCCGTCATGATCCACTCCTTGAGCGAAATTTCACCGCAAAGTCGCAGAGGGCGCAAAGGCCAGAGCAGAGGGCGGGTCGTGCCCTCCTGGATTTGGCGACGTGCTGCTTTGCGATAGGTGATTGTTTGGCTTACCGCAGAGACATGCAGCGCACCACAGAGAAATAAAGCTTCACTTGATCTTTTTTCTGCGACTTTGAGTGCTTTGCGCCTTTGCGGTGAAATCGTCTCTAGTTTTGGACGACTTCCCATCCATTCTGCCCGCGTGGGGCGTTCTTGTCCAGATTGGGGGCTAGTTGGAGCAGGGCGCGTTCATCCGGCGCGAGCGAAAGCTGCTCGCCGCGGTAGCGGCGCATACAGTCCAGGTCGTCGAGCGTGAGGCCGTGGACGGTGCGCACGAAGATGAGGGTGAAGGGGTTTTCCGTGGGCAGCAGCGTGATGTTGAACTCTTCGAGCAGCGAGCGGGTCAGGTCGCTGTCGACGCTGCCGGAGGCGGCGGCAAAGTCTACCGTGACGCCGTAGACCGCCAGCCGGTCGGCCACGTCATAGTTGCCGGTGGGCTTGGCGCGGTTCCAGGCAGCCTCGATATAGCGGCGGTTGGTGGGCGTCTGTGTTTTGGCGATGGCCTGGGTGTCGATCAGCCCCATCTCCATGGCGCGCAGACGGCGCTCCAAGTCTTGGGCATCGGCTGCGCCGCGCCAGAGCAGATGCTCGACGCTGAACTCGGCGGCCAGGGCGCGGATCAGATTATCGCGGATGGGGTTGGCCTCTTGCAGGGTCACCGGAGCGACCGATTCGCGCACCGTCTGGCGGATGAACTCGGCGATGGTGCGCGCCTGGCTGGGGCCGGCGCTGCCCCCTGCGGGGACGGTGCGCAAGACGCGCTGCATCTGCGTGCGCCATTTGGCCGTGCCCCACAGCTTGTCCAGCCGTTCTTCGCTGCGCTGCCCTTCCACGTCCATCTGTTTGCGCAGATAGGCCAGACAGCGGTCCCACAGCGACTGGTTGAGGTGGGGCTGGTAGAGATAACTTTGGGCGATGTCGGGCGGCGGCACGGCGGGCATCTCCGGCGGCGTGCTGAGATGCTGCAACTCGTCCATCGCCTCGCGCAGCATCTTGTGCCAGCCTTGCAGCACGGCGATGAGTTGCGTATAGGCATGGGTCAGCCCTTCATGGGCGGCGTGCTGCAGCGCGCTGGTCAGTTCGGCCTGGGCCAAGGCGATGCGGGCGCGGCGGGCGCGGCGTTGTCGCCCCTGGTGGACGCGCACCGTGCCGAGCGCGGCCAGGAGCGCGCCCACGGCAAAGCCGCCCAGCGCCCAGCCGTCCTGCTGCGGGTCCCAGGCGCGCCCGGCAAAGAGCAGATAGACGAGCGAAAGCAGCCCGACCAGCCCGGTGGCGATCCCGGCACGCAGCAGCGTTGCGCCCAGGCTGGGCTGTTTGCCGGCCAGCTCGCGGAACTGCACCGTCCACTCACGGCGCGCCAGGTCGTGCTGGATGCGCGCCAGTTGGCGTGTGCTGGGCGTGGACGAGGTCTGGAGCTTTTGCAGCGACTCTTCGGCTTCGTGCAGCCAGCGCTGCGTCTGCTCGGCGGCGCGGATCAACCCGGTGGGCGACCCGGCCAGCAGGTCGACCAGCCGTTTGTGCATCTTGACCAGAAGCTGCGGATAGAGCCGGTCGTCGGCTTCTAGCCCGACGGCAAAGCCCAAGGTTGTCTCCGGCGCAGGGGCCGCCAGCCCCCAGGCTTCGTCGACTGCGGCGCGGCCCACGGCCAAGTCAAAGGTAGTGCGGACTTGGGCGCTGTAGTCGTCAAAAGCGTCGGACCAAGCCAGCGGGGCGAGACGGCGCAGTTCATGTGCGGCTGCGGGCGGAAAGACAAAGCTTTGGCGCACGCCCAGGTCGCCGATCTCCTGCGGCTCTTCCTCGTCATAGAGTTCGGGCAGGCGCGCGGCCAAGTTGTGCAGCGCCTGGGCTTGCGAAAAGCCCAGTTCGGCCAAACTGGGGCCGGGCTGGCGATCCAGCAGCCGCGCCAGCGGGTTGGGCTGTGGTTCGTCGGGCGTGTTGCGCAGCACCCACTCGCGCACCAAACGGCTCTCTTCGCGGCGGTTGACCGCGTGCAAAATCTGGTTGACCGGCACATAGTCCGCCGATGCGCCGATCAGGCTGTAGGGGCGTTCGTCGGCGGTATGGACAGCAAAGCCCAACTGCTCCTGGATAAAGAGGTCGCCGCTGCCCACGACCAGGGCTTCGAGCGCGTTGCCCGCCAAGATCGCCAGTTCGTGGCTGTCTTGGGCTAGACCTTGGTTGCTTTTTTCACGGTCGAGCAGATAGATGCGGTCGAAGAGGCGCTCGCCGATATAGCCGGTGAGCGTGGGCCGCGTGGCTTCGATCTGGGCGGCCAGCGCGGCGCGGCGCGCTTCGTCGGCACGCATCCCGGTCAGGATCTCCAGTTCGTGCAGCGCGCCGGCGGCGGCCGCGTCTTCGATGCCGCGTGTCAGGTCGGTGGCGTAGCTGCCGGTGGCAAACAGCCCGACGACGTTGGAGATGTGGCGGCGACCCATGCGCGCCATCAGCGCACCGACCAGCGGCCAGATCTGCGCCGACGCCAGCGGCTCAAAGAGCGGCGCGACGACATAGAGCGTGGTCTGTACAAAAGGGTCGTCGGGCGCAAGATTGTCTTGACGGATCGGGTCGAGGACATGCGTCTCCAGCAGCCGCGCCGCATAGTCGGCGTGAATCAGGCTGGCCGTAAACAGGTCGGCGCGCGTGGCGCGGCGCAGCCCGTGGCTTTGCACTTGGCCGGTGGCGCGCAGACCCAGGCCGGGCAGACCGCCGGCGGGGGCGCGAAAGTCATAGCCTTCATAACCCATAGGCTGCAGCGCGGCGTCGGCCTGGCGCAGCAGGGCGGTGGCGCGGCGCTCTGACGCGGTGAGCAGCGTGGCGGCGCGCTCTTCGGTGGCCGAGGGCGTGCGGCGCTGCAGGTCGAGCAGCAGCCGCTCGACATGATAGGGCGTCCAGGGCGCGTCGGGCCGTGGACGGCGCAGATAGAACTGGGCCTGCCCGTCGCCGGTGAGCAGCGGTTCGGGGATGACCGCGCCAAAGCTGGTGATCTGGTTGAGGTCCGGCCCCACGGCTTGCAGCGCGGCGCGCTGTTCCTGCGTCGCCTGGAAGCGCGGGACGAGATGGAGCAGCACTTGCAGCCCCCAACCGCCCAGACAGAGGATAGCCGCACGACTGTGGGTGTAGGTGACCAGCATGGTACGCCTCAGGTGAGCGAACGGCGGCGCAGCGACTCCACACGGGGGGCGGGCAACGGGTCGAACGCACGGTCCGACGTGGACGGTGTGATCTCCGGGAAGGCCGCCCACCGGGGATTGAGATGAAACTCCTCCCGAATGGGAAAATCGAGGCTGTTTTCGTATTGAGCGCGAAACTCGTCCAGCCGCTCCAAGAGCGTGACCGGCAGCCCATGCATGATCCAGACGGCATCCATGCGCGTCGGGTCGCCGGTGGGGATCCAGCGGATGTCCTCTTGACCCACGGTGGCCGCCATCAGGTTAGGGTCGTCCTGGCGGTTGGTGGGCACGGCGGCAAGCCGGATATGTTCTAGGTTCGATTCGTGGAAGCTGAAGCGGTCGGCATCCCAGCGGATGTAGGGGTTGAGCCGGTCGAGCCACTGGTGGATGCGGTTGTCGGGGCGCTGGCGGATGCGCTCCATCTCTTCGCTGCGCTGGGTGGTGATGATGTGGTTGATGTCTACGCTCTGCTGCACCTTTTCCAGCAGCGCGCCGTTGGCGGCGGTCACCTGGTTGAGATGGGTATAGATCTGCTCTGCGCCGAGCGCGCTCATGCCCTGTAGTAGTTGGTTATAGAGCGGGGCAAGCAGGTTGTGCCAGTCGTTGGCGCTGACCGAGGCAGCGGCGCGGCGGTAGAAATGCTGGAGATAATCGCGGCTGACCGCGCCTGTCTCCAGTTCGTAATAGGTGCTGGTGCTGGATTTGCCGTCGGGCGTGCGCGGGTCGATGCGGTCGGCCAACCGGCCCGCCTCTTGGTTGGCGCGCGCCAGGGCGACGGCGCAGGTGTCGATCTGGCCGCGCAGCGCCTCACGCAGAATGCCTGCCTGCTTGCCGATCTGCGCTACCAGGGTGGTTTCGACGGCATCGCGCTTTTGATAGATGCGCGAGCGGGCCTTGCGTGCCGCCATATCGCGCGCCCGCTCGCGCGCTTGGCGCGGGTTAAAGGCCATCATCGTCAGTTCGCCCAGGCTGCTGCCGATCTGCTGTAGTTGTTCGGCCATGCCGCCCTGCTGCGCCAGGATCTTGCGCCAGCGCTCGCGGTCTTCTTCGGCGACGGGCTTGCCGTTGATCTGGAAAAGGCGCTGGCGGGGCAGCGAATCGGGCGAGCCGGCGGTGTTGCCCGCGCCCAGCAGGTCACACAGCGCCAGCGCGCCGCGGATGCCGGCATCCATTAACGCCTGGCGCATGGTCTGCAGGATCGGCTCCCAGAACGTATGCCAGACGCCGCGCATCTCGCCGATCTCGTCCAGAGCGGCGTCGAGCCGGTCGTTGTCCACGGCGGCGTAGCGGCTGACCAGGTGGGCCAGCAAGGTATGCCAGAGCGTCTGCACACGCTGTAGATCGGCGGCAGGCATGGAACTGCGTGGGTCGGTGAGCGACGGCCCGGCGGCAAAGCGGCGCACCAGGTCGGCCACAAAAGCGCGCTGCCAAAACTCGCTCAGCGATTCGTGCGGCGCGACCAGGGCCGAGGTGGCGAAGCCGCTGTAGACCAGGAAGTGGCCGCGCTTGGTCTGGCGCTCGTTGGTGACTTCGCCCGCCGCGCCGTTGAGGTCATAGAGCCGCTCGCGCACGACGTTGACCTCCAGCCCCAAGATTTCGCTGCTCAGGTGGCTGATGGTGGTGAGCTGGATCAGGTGCGCCGCCATGTTTTCGGCGTCGGTCTTGCGCGCCAGGCTGCGCCCATCGCGGTTGGTGCGCCCGATCAGATAAATAAAGTCAAAGGGCGCATAGGGTGTGTCGGGCAGTTCGCGCTGCTCGCTGGGATAGAGCGCCTTGAAGGACTGTGTCTCTTGGAAATGGTTGAGTTCTTTGAGCGCGGCGTAGGCGTTGGCGCGGATGCGGCGGCGCTGCAGGTCGCTGGTGATCTCGGCTTCGAGCACATCGGGCAGATAGAAGATGCCGACGATGCGCGCGTTGTTGCGCACCTGGGCGCGGATGCGGTGCGCGGTGTCCATAAACATGCCGGAGCCGGTTCCACCGCACAAGCTGCTGACAATATAGATCAGTTGGTAGTTGCCCACGACCGGGAAGCCGCGGTTCTGAGCCATCTCCATATCGCGGATCTTGTCCAGGTTGGTGAGTTTGGTCTCCAGCAACTGTTTAAAGGTGACATAGTTGCGGAAGAAGCAAAGCCGCCCGATGGGGCGAAGCTGCTTGGCCCCGTTGTGGATATAGCCCAGCGGGATCGAGGGATAGTTCCACCAGCGGGCGATCTCCGGGTGCTGGTCCAGGTTGGCGACCAGGCGCGTGGCGTCGAACTTGCCCATATAGGCGAATTCGTCGGCGAAGAGCGGTTCCTGGTCCAGCCGGTTGACAAGCGGCTCGGTGTCGAGCGCCATCAGTTGGATCATGCCGGGGAGTTGGTCGCCGCCCCAGACATTGCGAAAACGGCGTTTGACGGCGCGCACCGTGTTGGTGCCCATGCCGCCCACGCCGACGACCATCGTCGGGTAAATTGTCGGTTTGTCGAACTTCTGCTGCGAATTGTTCATGGCGTTTGCTTCCGGCGCCGAAGGCCGCCCCAGCCGGAGCGGGCGGTCTCTCGGTTACGAACTGCCCCAAGGTATCTATGCGCTATATCGCATTGATCATATTTGAATGATGCGCGGCGTTTGGCGCTACCAACTGGTGCTCCAAGGGTCGCTGCTCGGTTTGCCGGCCGTGCCGTTGGCCGAATAGGCGGGCGAACCGGTGTCGCTGCCGGGGTTGGCCCAAGCATTGCCCCATTCCGAAGTGCCCCAGGCGATCTCGCGGCGTGGGGAGGTGGCTCCGGTGGGCAGGGCGCTGGCCGGTTCAGGCACGGCGGCATTGGCCGCGGCCAGCTCGCGCGTGGCGGCGACCGCAGCCTCCTCCAATTCATGTTCGTCGAAGCCCCGTCCGCGGACGCGCGCCACCACGACGAGCAGCACCAGCAGCGTCAGCGGGCCGGTACACAGCGCCCACGGCATGCTGTAGACAGGCACGACCACCGGCGCAAGGTAGCGCTGGTAGAGGCTGGGGCTGCGGAAGTTAAAGTTGACCGTCTTGACATCGTCCTGCAGGCCGGCAATCGCCAGGCGCAACTGGCCGCTGTAGAAGGTGCCGCGCAGTTCATCGCCGGGGATGCGCTGGCGGGCGATCAGGGTGATCGGCACTTCATAGAGGCCGCTCTCGTTGGGCGGGCCGTTGACCTCCACAGCGGGCATGTCGAGATAGTCCCCGGTGAGGGCAATGGGCGCGGCCGCGGCCTCATCGCCGCTGCTGGCAATTCCCTGCAAGTTTGCCAACTCTACCACAAAAGGGGCCTTGCCGTTAAACCGCACCAACACGGTTTCCTGCACGCGCGCGCCTGCGTCCTGCAGATCGCGCAGATGCAGGTCGCCGCCGACAATGGACCATTCGACGCTGGCGACGCGGCTCTGCCATGCGACCTGGTTGGGCACGACATCATAGTCGCCGTTGGGGCCGGCGAAGGTAAGCGTCCCGGTGCAGGTGGCGGGCTGCACCGGCCCGGCGCTGGTCAGGTGCAGCGGCAGCACCGTGCGTCCGTCCTGCTCGGCCAGGTCGCCGGTGATGATGCTGACGTTGCTGCACGACGGGTCGCCGGAGGTGACGGTGATCTTAAACGGGCGTCCGGTGAAGACGACGGGCAGCAGCGCGCTTTGATCCAGGCGGAAATTGGGTGAGGTGTCGAACAGCACTTCGCCAAAGTCCACAGTCTGGGCGTCGAGGCGCGCCAGCGGGCGTTCGACCGTCAGTTGAACGGGCAGGGTTTCGCCGGGGCGGATGTTGACATTCATGGGGCGGCCTGCCGGATTGGTGGCCTGGAGGGTGATCTCGCCCTCATAGGCGCCGGGGCGCAGCGTCTCCAGCCCCAATACGCGCAGCGCGGCCTGGGCCGTACCTTCTTCGGGCACATCTTCGACAAAGTCGAGCGTGACGCCTTCGGCCACTTCGCCGGTCTCGCCGTTGCGCAGAACGATGGAGGCGGCCAGGCTGCCGATCTCCTCTTGCGTGCCGGAGCCAAGCTCCACCGGCCAGCCCTCGGCGGGCATCTGCGCCAGGTCCAGTTGGGCGGGCAGGCCGCGCAGATAGACGGCGGGGGCGAGTTCGAGAGCGGCCTCGGCCCAGTCGCTGAAACGCACGTTGTCGATTTCACCCTGCACCACATAGTAGATTTGGTAGGCGCGGCCATCCACCGGCTTGAAGGCTTCGTCGCTGCAGATGCCGCCGTCGCAGGCCATGTTGGCTTGATAGACCAGCGGGCGATCCTCGCCTGCGCCGACCTCAAAGACATAGGTCGTGGCGGCCATGTTGGCGACGCTCGCGCCTGTGCCAAAGCCGGCCTGCAGCCGGGCGCGGCCGTCGTCGAGCAGGCCGGGGTTGGTGGGCAGCGGCAAAAAGACCTCCGCCGTGGGCAGGTCAGGGCGCGCTTCTAAGCGGAAGCTGCGTTCTAATTGCAGCGGCTTGGCGTCGGCGCCCAGTTGCAGATGCACGACCCCCGGCTCTTCGCTGAGGAGCAGGGCGCGCGTGTTGTCCTGGCCGAAGATGTCCATCTCGGTACCGCCGTTGTAGAGCAGCGTTTCGCCCGACCCAGGGCCGACGGCGCGCGCGATCAGCAGCGGCGGTTTGCCTGCGGGATAGTAGCGCACCGAGGCCTGGCTGTTGGCTAGGCTGGGCGGCGGGTTGATCAGTTCTGGGTAGCTGGCGGCCTGCACCACGGCAAAGCCGCTGGGGTCGCTGGTCTGGGCCGTCCACGCGCCTTCGGACAGGCTGCCCGACTCTAGCACGTTGACGTCGATGTTGGGGTCGTTGAGCACGCTGCTGGTGATCATCGGCGCGTCGTCGCGGTGTAGGGCGGTGAGGCTGCCGCGCGGGGTGACCAGCGCCACGCTCTGCACGCCCTGGGGGGCGCGGGTGGTGAACTCCAGCGCGCCGGCGCCGCGGTTGGTGATCAGCGAGCGGTCGGGCTTCATCAGCGTAAAGATTTCGCTGAAGACTTGCAGAAGGTCTTGGGCCGTGCCGGCCTCTTTGACGCCGAAGTCGGCGAACTGCTCACGCAGAAATTCGCCGGAGCAGCCCGCGGTGGCATTGCACAAGACGACGGGGAAGACCAGCACATGGTCGGCGCGCAGCGTGTCGAGCAGTTCGGCGATGCGCGGGCGCTGCTGGCCGCTGCCGGAGGGCGCGGTCGGCTCGCCGTCGGTAAGCAGCAGGACATATTGGTTGCGCCCCGGCTCGCGGCTCGACTCGATCAGGTTGAGCGCCAGTTCTAGCCCCAGGTCGATGCGCGTATAGCCGCGCGGGATATAGTCGGTGGGCGGCTGGAGTGTGGCGGCAAGCTGCCCGCGGTTGGCGCCGTCGCCCACGCGCTGCAGCGACCCCATGGCGCCCACGCCCTCGGCGATGGTGTCAAAGCGCACCACAGCCACGCGGTCGTCGGCGTCGGCGAGTTGCAGCAGCAGGCGCGCCGCGCTGTAGCGCAGTTCGTCGGGGTCGCTGGGCGGATTTTCGCTGGGGGCGCGGCAGGGTGGCCCAAAGGGCGGCGATCCCTGCGGCCAGGGCCAGCAGGTCGCCATGCTGCCCGAATCGTCCAGCACGACGACGACGTCGATCGGCTGGGTGGGCGCGCCGGTTTCCACCGGCTGCTGGATAAGCTGTGGAACGACCGAGGCGGGCGGGGCGGCGCGGGCCGAAAAAGCAGCCGGCCCCATCGCCAGGAGCAGCGCGCCGAGCAGGATGGCATAGACCAACTTGGCGCTCGCCCGACCGGCGCGTACGCCGGTGTGGTTGGAGGTGAGTGCTTGGTTCATTCGCTCTTTCATGACTTGCTCGGTCGACGCTGTGCCTGCCGAACTGGCGCAGCAGAGACCGGCGCAACGGCGAGCCAGGGGTCGCCTGCCCGCTGGTCGCATTATCCCGTTTCCTAGGTTTTACGTCAAGAAATGATAAAGGTTGCGCGTAGTTGTAGATGGGCGCGCAGACCGCGGCTTCTCGCCGTTTAGTCAACGATGGCAGCGCAGCCGCAGTTCCGGGGGCACGCTGCGCCGTACGATAGGGACGGGTTGTCATGTTGAGCCGGCGCCCGGCGCCGCTCAGGGCTGGTTCCGGTGCTGCGCACCACTGCGTGAACAGGGTGATAGGCACGCGCGCCTCCAGCGTGAGATACATTCTGGCAGGGGCGTGAAAGGCGGGCCGGTCATCCGCGCGGATGACCGGCCCAGAATTGACCGCCTGGGTGGCAGGCCAGGGCGAATGTCAGTTGGTCGATTCAGTCCCGGCCAGTTCCTCGTCGAGGATGGCGCTAAAGCGGTCGGCGGGCAAGGCTCCCGGTACGATGCTGCCCTGGTCGCCCTTGAGGATGATGAAGGTGGGCGTGCCGCGCACATAGGGCTGCCCAGCGGCCAGGTCGGCGTTGACCCGCTCTGCCATGGCCGGCTCGGCCAGACAGGCGGTAAAGGCGGCGCTGTCCAGCCCCAACTGCCCGGCCAGATCGACAAAGACCGGCGTGGGGTCATTGACCGACCAGGCGTCGGCGTTGGCAAAGAGCAGCTTGCTCATCTCCTCAAACTGGCCCTGTTCGGCGGCGCATTCGGCGGCGACGCCCGCAGCCGGGGCCTGGGGATGGATGTTCAGCGGAAAGTGCTTGAAGACCCAGAGCACCTTGCCCGTGTCCACATACTTTTCGTCCAGCACAGGCTGGGTGGTCTCGGCATGCTGCTTGCAGAAGGGACATTGGAAGTCAGAGAACTCGACGACGGTCACGGGGGCGTCGAGGCTGCCGCGATATTGGTCGCCCGCCATGTTATAGCCGGGGCGGTCGGGGTCGGGCGCCCAGCCTTCGGCGGTGGCCCAGAAGGGGATGCCCGGTTCGGGTTGGGCGGCCTGCTGGGTGGTCTGCGGGGTCTCGCCCGCCACGAGCGCGTCGATCAGCTCGGAGAACTGGTCATAGGGCTGTGCGCCCACCAGTTGGAAGACGCCGCCATCGGCGGCGCGCACGAACTGGAAGGTGGGCGTGCCGTTGAAGCCGCGACTCTGGGCGGCGGCGACGCGTTCCTCCACGACGGCGGTTTTGCTGCCTTCGGCGATGCAGGCGTTATACAGCTCCATGTCGGCGCCGACTTCTTCGGCCAGCCGGGCAAAGACGGCGTTGGGGTCGGAGTGATCCTGCCATTCTTCGACGCTGCGGAAAAGCTCGGCATGCATATTCCAATATAGCTCCGCGCCCTGGTCGGCCACGCACAGGCTGGCGACATGGGCGGCAGGGGCGTTGGGGTGCAGATCGACCAGCGGCAGGTCATGGAAGACGACGCGCACCTGGCCCTCGCGCACATAGGCTTCGTCGAGGGCCGGCTCGGTCTGCACAAAGTAGCGGTTGCAGAAGGGGCAGCCGTAGTCGCTGTATTCGAGCATGACGATGGGGGCGTTGGGGTCACCGCGATAGGGGAAGCCGTCTTCGGTGAAACCCACGGGCAGCCCCTTATACTGCTCATCGCCGGGCAGGGCGGGCGAGAGCAACTCGGCGGCAGCGTCGGGCGAAGGCGGCTCTTGCGCCGCGGTTTCTGTCTCCGCTTGTGTATCCGCCGCGGCCTCCTCTGGGGCAGCGGTTGGGGAGGGCACGGTGCCCCCGGACGTATCCTCCGACGGCGGCGTGGGCGTATCCTTGGCAGCGTTATTGGGCGCGATGCACGCGGCCGCGACAGCTAGCGCGAGCACCAGGGCTGCGGCTATCCAAAGCCAGGTGCGAACTGGGCGGCGGACAGGTTCATTTTGAATCATTGGCGAGTTTGCTCCGGAATAGAAAAGATGAAGCCGCCAGGGCAATCACCGGAACGCGATCCGGGCCGGCTGGCGGCACAGGGTACGGGGCAGGCGAGACGCAAGCAGAGGCTTGCGTGCTGCACGCTATGCAGGACGGCGTATCGAATGTGAGCGCATTGACGTTGAGGGTATCATCGTTGGCAGCGGCGATGGGTAAGCAATCAGACAAGCGCGCAGGGTGCGACAGCAAAGCCGGGCACGGGGTCAGAGTTGAAAATTGCGCCCGTTGTCGGCGACAGCTTTTTGGCTGTAATTGGTGACGTAGGTCATCAATTTGTCGTGAAGCTTCCGCCAGCCGGCGCTTTGTAGGATGTCGACCAGCTTCTCGCGGCTCTCGACGGCGCCAATCGTCAGCATTTGCGGACCTTCGCCGTACATGGTATACAGAACTTCGTTCGGCTCGATGCCAAGCTGCATGAGACGTGGCGCGAATTCGCGCACCACGAACTCGGAGAACTCCTGTTCGCGGCCCATTTTGATGTCCCATTGCATCAATAACCGAATCATAGCGCGCGGCGGCACCTTTCTTGCCCATCTTGTCGTTTCGATAATGCCACGATACCAGAAGCATAGTAGAATTGCAACTTCCGGGCGCAAAAGCCCCGTCGCTGATCGCTCTGCCCAAGCGCCTGTCCAACTGTCTGCACAAGAAGACGTCCTTCGCGCCAACTCCGATACCCTGGCTCTGCAGATTGTCCTGTTTTCCTCTGCTCGATGCGATTCTGCTCGATGTGATGTCGAACGCTGCACTGTGCCGGGTGGGTGGTGGCGGTGGCTACGACGCCGGCGCCTCCTGGCGTTGCTCCTGGCGCTTGTCTTGACGGCTGCGGGGTGGCCGCGACCGGCGGCGGCGCAAGGCACGCCCGATGTGCCGCCGCAGCTCTATCTGCTGCCTGCCGGCAGCACCAATGTTGTGCTCGAAACTCACCTGGCCGATCTGCGCCTGGTGGTGGGCGAAGACGGCGCGTCGGCGGTGATGGATGCCAGCTACCGGCTGCGCAACCCGACCAAGGGCGACGCGGACCTGGGGCTGCGCCTGGCCCCTGGCGGCGACCAGTCGCTCTCGACGTTTCAAGGGGTGTCGCTGAGCGCCAACGGCGAAGCGCTGGGGCTGGAGCCGGCGGGCGACGGCGGCTTTGCGAGTCGGGTCTTGATCCCCGCCGGAGGGCGCGCCACGATCCGGCTGGCCTATCAGGTTGGGCTGGGCAACAACGCCCTGGTCAACCTGCGCTATGCGCCCGCCGTTTTCAATGCCTGGCCGGGCAGCATTAGCCTGCGCGTGCAGGTGATTGTGCCGGAGGGTCTGCCCTCCGACGCATGGATCGAGATTCGCCCAGGCGGCTGGTCGTATGGGGTGTTGGACGACCTGACGGCGACCAGCATTAAGTGGCTGTATGACGGCGGCATTCCTGCCGAGCCGTTTGTCTTCCGTTTCGTCGAGCCGAGAACTTGGGCGCAGATGCGCGAGGCGCAGCAGGCGGCGGTGCAGGGCGCGCCCACAGCCGCCTTTGTTCGCCTGGGCGACATCTACCGGCGGATGTATGGCGAAGCGGCTGAGGATCAGCGCGCCCGCTTCTATGCGCAGGCAGTGGCCGCCTATACGGCGGGCTTGACCCAGGCCGCCGCAGACAGCGCCCCGGCGGAGGCGGCGGGTCTGCATGGGGGGCTGGCCGGTCTCTATCGGGACCAGGTGGTGGCGTCGACCGACCCGGCACGCACGCACGATTATGCGCAGTTGATGGTGGATGAGTCCGCCGCGGCCCTGGCGCTGCTGCCTGCCGGCGACAGCCGCCGCGCCGAACTGGGACGCTGGCAGGTGGATGGGCTGAATGTGCTGTTGGCCCAGGCCAAGAGCGCGCGCGATTGGCCGCAGGCGTTGGCCGTGGTGGAGCGGCTGGCGGCGCTGCCGCCTGAACTGGTCGACCCGGCGCTGGCCGCAGAGGAGCGCCGCGGTGTTTTGGTGCAGCAGGGGTTGCAGTTGATGGCCCAAGGCAACCGTGAGGCGGCGATGGCGATCGCCGGCGATCAGATCGCGGCCGAAGGGCTGTCGCCCGCGCCTGAAGCCTATCCGCTCTTTGCGGGCTGGCAGATCACGGTGACCGCCACGCCCGACGCCTTGGCGCTCGAGGCGTTTGGCCTGACGCGGCCCGACCGGCACGCCGAGGCCTATGCCGCGCTGCAGGCAGTAGTGCAGCAGTGGCAGGCGGGGGTGTCGCAGGCGGGCGATGAGGGTCGCTATCGCTTTGCGCTGGTCGAGTTGAACCCGCCGCAGGAGACAGGCGGGGTTTCCGGCGGCCATTTGACCATCGAGTTTCCGAGCGGGGCCAATGGCGCGCTGCTGGCGCGGCTGCTCTCGCCGCGCGTCGATTGGGTGTTGTTGCAGACGGTGTTGACTCAGCTTGCGCCCAGCGTCGAACGCCAGACCGATTTGGTGTGGCAGCAGGTAGCGCTGACCCAGCCCTTGGACCTGCGTGCGGCATCTCGGCAGTGGTTGGGGGTGGCGACGGGGCTGGAGGAACAGGCGGCGGCCTTCGAGACGGCAGGCGCGGCGCAGTCTGCCGAGGACGTGGCCGGCGCTGAGGGGGCGCTGCGCGCCCGTATCCAAGCGGTGAACTATCGGGCGGCGGCCCAAGAATGGCGGCAACTGGCGCGCCAAAGCTGGCTGCTCTATACTTTGGCTGTGGGCGACCCGGTCTATGCGGGGTTGGGCAAGCCGGCGCCGGCGCGCACCTGGACGGTGACGCCCGATTCAGCGCCGCAGATGTTTGTCTTTCAGACACAGATATTGAACCTCAATCGCGCGTTGACCCTGGGGATTCTGGCCGTGCTGGGGCTGGTAGGCACGGCGGGAACGCTCTGGTGGCTTTTGTGATCTGCGGCTTGGATGCTGGATCACCAGCCCCAGCGCCGCGATCGGTTACGATCAATCTATGACGACTTTGACCTCTACCCAAGCGCCGGTCGCGCCCCTGGCTGCCCCCATTTCAGCACGGGCGCGCTATACCGAAAATGTCTATTTCCAAGACGGGCGGCTGCTGACAGGTATCCTCACGGCGCTGCTCTATTTGGTCTTGGCTACGTCGCTGGATGCGGCGGGCTATGTCTCCTCGATGGCGCTCTTGGCGCCTGTGACGCTGGGCGCGCTGCTCTTGGGCTTTCTGATGTCCTACAGCCGTTTCGACGGCTTTTTTGCGCTCTCGCACAGCATGTTCACCGGGCTGGCCTGGATCCTCTATCTGATGAGCGGACTGGTGTCGCGCGATGAGATCGCGCCCTTTCTCAGCAATGGCATCCCGGAGATTCAGGCCAAGGCCTATTTTGTGCTGCTGCGCTGGCTGAACTGGATCGACGCCGCGCTCAACAATGTGGCGAGTAACGACAACTATATCTTTATCTTTGAGATGTGTTTTCTGGTCTGGTGGCTCACCTATCTGGGGGTCTGGTCGATCTTCCGCTACGGCTACACCTGGCGGGCGGTGATCCCGGCGGGCGTGGTGCTGCTGATCAACACCTATTATGCGCCCAAGCCGATCTTGGGGTTTTTGGTGGTCTTCTGCCTGGTGGCGATGATGCTCTTTGTGCGCACCAATTTGGCAGAGCAGCAGTTGCGCTGGCGCGAGCAGCGCGTCCACTTCAGCCAGGATGTGGCCTTCGATTTTCTGCGCAATGGGCTGGCCTACAGCGTGATTGTGGTGGCGCTGGCCTGGCTGATCCCAGGGCTGGGCCGCAGCCTCGAAGTCCGCACGGTGATGGAGCCGATCAACGAGCAGTGGGAAGAGACCGCCGAGCGCATGAATCGGCTCTATCAGGGGTTGAACCGGCAGACGCGGCCGACCTCGGCCACCTTTGGCCGCACTTTGTCGCTGGGCGGCGCGCGCAATGTGGGCGATACGCCGATCTTCCAGGCCAGCACCCCCAGGGGGCGCTACTGGCGCGCCGTGGTCTATGACACCTACACGGGCCGGCAGTGGTTGAACACCGGCGAGGTCGAGGCCGAGTATGATGCCGGGCAGCTCGTGCCGGTCGGCGACTGGCAACTGCGCGAGCCGGTGACACAGACGATCACGCTGCTCTCGCCGGTGGGCAATTTGATCTTTGCCGCGCCCGATATTGTGCAGGTGGATGTGCCGATCGCCGCTTCGGTGCGCCCGCTGCCTGTCACGACCGCGACGGGTGAGGAGTCGTTCGAGGTAGTGATGGCTCGCTCGCGCCGCCCCTTGGATGTCAACGAGCAATATCAAGTGGTGAGCATGCAGACGGCCATTACGGAGCGGGCGTTGGTCGAGGCCTCGACTGAATATCCCGATGCGATCCGCGAGCAGTATCTGCAACTGCCGGACAACTTCTCTGAACGGGTGGCGGCGGACGCGGTCGCGATCACCGCAGGCGCTGCCACGCCGTTTGACAAGGCGCGCGCCGTCGAGAGCGCGCTGCGCAGCACCATTCCCTATAACGACAACATCGAAGCGCCCCCGCCCGACCGCGACCCGGTGGAATATTTCCTCTACGACATCCGCGAGGGCTACTGCGACTATTACGCCACGGCCATGGTGGTGATGCTGCGCAGCTTGGGCATCCCGTCGCGCGTGGTGAGCGGCTATGCCGAAGGGGTCTATGACCCGGAGATAGGTCTGTTCACCGTGACCGAGCGCGACGCGCATACCTGGGTAGAGGTCTATTTCCCCGGCTATGGCTGGATCGAGTTTGAGCCGACCGCGGGCGAGACGCAACTCAACCGGCCTTCAGGTGACGAGGATGTGCAGACTGAGCTGCTCAGCGATCAGCTGCCCCAGAGCGGCGAGGCGTCGTCGCAAGATCCGCTGATGGACGAGATGCAGGACCCGTATGCCAACGCGGCGCTGGAGCAGCAGGCCGCGCTGGAAGAACAGGCGCGGGCGCGGCGGGCGTGGTGGCTGTGGGCGATTGTGACGCCGATCCTGCTGCTGCTGGGCGGCTGGCTGATCTGGCGCACACGCATCAGCGGGCCAACGGCCTTTGACCCGGAACTGCCGCCGCTGCTCTTCGAGCGGCTGCAGCGTTGGGCGCAACGGCTGCGGTTGATGGGGCCGGCCAGCCAGACGCCCTATGAGCAGGCGCAGCGCATGGGTCAGGCGCTTCCCGAAGGGCGCACGCCGATTGAGTCGATCACCGAGAGCTATGTACGCTATCGCTTTGGCCGCCATGATCTGCCGGTGGGGGCGGGCGCCAACGGCGAAGGGCTGCCGGTCGGGATGGATGACCCGCTGATCCTGTCGTGGCAGAGCCTGGAGCCGGTATTGTGGCGCGCCTGGCTAAACCGCTTGCTGCGGCTGGGCCGAGGGCGCAAGCAGGCTGTCTCTACGCCGCCGGGTGCGGGGCCGGGAAACGAACTGGGCTAAACGACAAAACTGCGTCTATGCACAGCCGGGGCGAAGATCACCCCGGCTGGTTCGCGTATGGGCCGGCCCGTTCGGAGAGATCGCCCGGAGCTAAAGCCTCCGAGGCTCAAGAACCACGCCCCCTGAGGGGGCTGGGCTGATGGCCTATCGCAACGCGTACGGCGGTTGGAAAACCGCTGCTGCGAGGGCCTTCTCTGGGTGCGGTTTTCTAACCCATAGGCACGCTGCCCAGGCGGCCCGCTCAAGCAAGCCCGCTTGAGCGGGCGTCGTTTTTTAGCCAGGCCGTTCACGGCCTGGCGGCGGTAATCATTACT
>JADLFO010000025.1 GCA_020845455.1 Caldilineaceae bacterium | reverse complement strand
GCCTGTAGGTCGACGCCCAGCGCCGTCTGCGCCGCCAGGCGCGTGGTGGCGCCAAACAGCGCCAGACGCACGGCTTGCGTGAGCCGGGCGGGGGCGATCTGACGCTGGTCACACCGTTCGCTCAGCGCCAGGACGGCGCTGGCGCTGGGCAAGAGCAGCCAGGTGTAGACGCCCGCCAGCGTTTGGTCGAGCGCCTGGTCGAGCGCCGCGAGGTCGGCGGGGGGCAGCCGCTCCAAACAGGGGTAGTAGACCACCTCCGCCCCCAAGGCTTGCAGTTCGGCGGCGGGCGTGTGCGCCTCGTCTGCCCCCCACGCCAGCGCCACCCGCTTCCCCGCCAGACTGGGCTTAGTTTGGGTATCAGACTGAGTCTTGGTCTGCATCGATCGTGTACTCCTTGCAACAGTGCCTTGAGAGGCAAAATCTGCGCGGCTGTCGGCCTGTTCCGGCCTATAACATGCGCTGGAGCAGCTTGTGCGCCTGTTCCGAACTCAGCCCCAGCGGGCGGTGCGCCAACGGCTCGCCTTCAAGCACCGGCTCTTTGTCGTCGAGCGAACGCTTCTCGTCGGTCTTATAGAAGACGCCGGTGTAGATCGTGTCGCCCCACTCCATGGCCCGTTCACAGGCCGCCTTCCAGTCACTGGGGTCATGGCCGATGTCCTCCAGGTGTTTGATGCGCGGCCGGAAGAAGGCAAAGGTGTTTTCGTGGTTAAAGGTAACGCAGGGGCTGAAGATGTCGATGTGCGAGAAGCCCTTGTGCTGGATCGCCTGTTTGATCAGGTCGACCAGGTGTTTGCCGTCGGCGCTGAAGCCGCGCGCCACGAAGGTCGCGCCCGCCATGATCGAGAGGAGGAGCGGGTTGGCCGGTGTTTCGACGCTGCCAAAGGGCGAACTCTTGGTCTTCATGCCTTCGCGGCTGGTGGGGGAAAGCTGCCCTGTAGTCAGGCCATAGATCTGGTTGTCCATGACCAGGTAGGTGAGGTCGATATTGCGCCGCGCGGTGTGGGTGAAGTGGTTGCCGCCGATGCCGTAGCCGTCGCCGTCGCCGCCGGTGACGATGACGGTTAAGTCTTCGTTTGCCATCTTGGCGCCGGTGGCGACGGCCAGGGCGCGGCCATGCAGGGTGTGCATGCCGTAGGCGTTGAAGAAGCCGGGGAAGTTGGAAGAACAGCCGATTCCGCTGACGACGAGAAGCTCATGGGGACGGAAGCCCAGATCGGCGCATGCTCGCTGCACACAGTTCAGCACGCCAAAATCGCCGCAGCCCGGACACCAGTCGGGGTTGACTTTGCCCTTGAAATCCTTGGCGTCGAGCGCCACCGCCGCTGATTCGACACGGCCTACAGTAGGTTTGGTGGAGGTTGTCATGGCTTGGCGTCTCCTAGACGTGGAACTCTTGCTCGGGTACAAAGTGCGCGGTTTCGCCGGCAAGCTGCCGGCGGACGCCCTCGACGATGTGGTGTGGCAGGAACGGCTCGCCGTCATATTTGCGGATGTGCCCGTTGGGGACGAAGCCGGTTTCGCTGCGCAGATAGCGCGCAAACTGGCCGGAGTAGTTGTTCTCGACGATGATCGTGTGTTTGGCGCGCTGGAGAATGGCGGCCACTTCATCGGCGTGGAAGGGCACGATCCATTTGATCGACAGGTGGTTGGCGCTGATCCCTTCTTGGGCGAGCTGCTCGATCGCGTCTGTGACGACACCCCACGTCGACCCCCAGGTGATCAATGTGACCTCGGCGTCGGCGGGGCCTTCCAGTTGTGGGGCCGGGACTTGCTGGGCAACATGGGCAAGCTTGCGCGCGCGCTTCTCCACCATCATGCGCCGTTTGAAGGGATTGGTGTATTCGTCGCTGATCAGGACGCCGTCTTCGTCGTGTTCATCGCTGGCGGCCACATAGACATAGCCTTCGAGGCCGGGGATGGCGCGCGGTGAGATGCCGGTTTCGGTGTTCTGATAGCGCAGATAGCCGCTGCTATTGGGGTCGCCGTGATCGCCGTTGCTGCCGTTTGTGCTTGCTGCGGTTTGGGTGATCAACGCGCCACGGTCGATGACCGGATGAAAGTCCATCGCGTCGGGGTCGACGCTGAAGGTGCCTTCTGAGAGCAGTAGGTCGGAGATCAAGATGGCCGGGCACTGCGCCTGGTCCACCAGGTTAAACAGCTCCGGCATGGTGCGGAATGCATCCAGCGCATCGTGTGGGGCCACGATAAACCGTTCGAAGTCGCCTTGGCTGGCCCCCAAGGCCTGCCACAGGTCGCCCTGCTCAGTCTTGGTGGGGACGCCGGTGGAAGGACCGGCGCGCTGGACGTTGATAAAGACTACAGGCACTTCCATCATAGCAGCCATGCCGATGGCTTCGGTCATCAGGGCGAAGCCGCCGCCGGAGGTAGCGCACATGGCGCGCGCCCCGGCATGGCCCGCGCCGATGGTCATGTTGGCGACCGCCAACTCATCTTCGCCTTGGCGCACGAGGATCCCCAGGTCGCGGGCGTTGGCGGCCATCCAGTGCAAGATGCCGCTGGCGGGACTCATCGGGTAGGCGCTGTAGAATTTGACGCCTGCCGTCGCGCCGCCCATCGCCAGCGCGTCGTTGCCGCTCCAGATCGCCAGCGGCTGTTGTCCGGCGGGGATCGGCGGCTCGAGCGTGGGGAAGTGTACCTGGGCGTGTTCGAACCCGGCGCGCGCCGCGCCTAGGTTTTCGTCGATGATGGCCTGGTCCTTGCGCCCGAACTCGCGCTTTAGCGCGGATTCCAGCGTCTCTAGGTCCAGCCCCAAGATGCGCATCATCGCGCCGAGCGCCACGGTGTTTTGGATCACCTTGTTGCGCGATTTGTTGGTGAGTTCGCCCACCGGCAGCGGGCAGAGATGAACGCCGGCGGCAGCCGTGCCGGGCACAATGTCGTCGCCGTTGAACAGCACCCAAGTTCCCGCCCGCATGTGGCGCAGGTGGCGGTTCAGGGTGTCTTGGTTCAGACAGAGCAGCAGATCCAAGCTATCGCCGTGGCTGTGGATCGGGCGCTCGGCGGCGCGCAGCATGAGGAGGATGTGCCCGCCGCGGATGATCGACTGATGGGCATTGTAGGCGCACAGGTGTATACCGCGCCGCGCAAAGGTGCGCGCCAGAATGTTGCCGGGGGTAGCGATCCCCTGGCCGGCTGCGCCGCCGATGCCGATCACAAAATCGAAAGCCTTCGACTCCATAGGACCTCCTTTGAGGCGGAATACGCACAACTTGGCGCAGACGCCCCGGCGAGGACGTCTGCCCGTATCGTCAATGTAGGTTGACAGGAAACAAGCGAGCAACGTGCGCGATGTTAGGGAGCAGCGCGGCCCTATCTTACCACTATCTTTGGGTGCAAGCAACCGCCGTTGAGATGGGCTGAGAGGGGGGTAGGTCAGGGGCCGGAGTACGTTCCGGCCCCTGGTGGATGCGGATCAGAGCGGGCCGATGCGTGCGAATGAGGCGTAGAAGAGATAGCGCCCGATCACTTCGCCGACCAGCACCAGCGCAAAGGCGGTATAGGCCAAGGTGCTCACCAGCCGGAAGTTCTTGGCATCGCGCGCCACTATATAGGTGAAGAGGCTGAAGATGCCGGCGCCCAGGAAGAGCAGCACCTGGCGGGTGGCGAAGAGAAGCCCGAACTGCCGGATGAGAATGGACGCGCTCGCCTCTGCGGTTGGGCCGCTGACGGCCAGATAGGCCAGGTAGAGCGGCTGGATCACGAAGTGGAGGCCGAGCATGACCAGCGAGATCAGAGCCATCCAGCGCAGCGTGATCGCCAGGATGGCGCGCTGTTTCTCGCTTTGCGTTTGGTTGCGTATGTTTAGGTAGGCATAGGCCGCGACAAAGGCGGCGCTGATCGCCATCGCGCCCAACAGCAGCGTAGTGGTGAAGAACGAGGCCGGGGTGACCCAGGTGTTCCAAGCCGGCACTGCGGGCAGCGAGTAGTAGACCATCGCCATCGAGAAGACGAGGCCAACGCCCAGCGCGGCGGCAATGAGGGCCACTCCATTACGCAGCGCCGGGCTGCCGATCTTACGCCACTGCATGATGGCGAAGAGAAAGCCGAACCCCGCAAAGAGAATGCCAAAGAGGATCTCCCGGCTCAGCCACGATGTGCCCAGATTCATGATGGCACGCGGGGCGTTGAGCGGGTTGCCCAGGTGTAGGACGGAGACCAACAGGCCCAAGGTCAGCACTGGCCCGATCGCCAGCAGCGCCAAGTCGCTGAGTTTGTCGGCTTCCTCAACGCCCGCATAGCGGGTGGCGAAAAAGTGAACGCCGCCCAACACCAGGAAAGCGCCCACAGACATTTGCGCGGCGATGGTGAAGATGACCAAGGCCAGTTCACTTACGTTCATGGTTACACTTCCTCTGGGTTGAGAATCTCGGCGCTTCGGTTAGTGGAAGCCACGCTGTCTTTGTGGGGGGTGAAGGTGACGTTGGGCTGGGTGATCGACGGGTCGGGGAAAGGATAGATTTCCCCCGTGCTCCCATACTTTGCCCGCAATTCCTCGATGTCGCCATATTGGAGCACGCGCATCTGGCAGGAGGCGACGCAGGCGGGCGGTTTGCCTTCGGCTAGGTAATCTTTGCAGAAGTCACATTTGGACATGATGCCGGTTTCGGCGTTGAACTGCGGCGCGCCGTAGGGACAGGCCCATTCGCAATAGCGGCAGCCAATGCACCGGCTGGAGTCGATCGAGACGATGCCGTCCTCGTTGCGCTTGGTGAGCGCGCCGGTGGGGCAGACCGGCACGCAGGCGGGGTTGGTGCAATGCGAACAGGCGGATGAAACGAAGTAGTGGAAGGTGTTGTCGACCAGGGCTTCGCCTTGCTGCACCCAGTCACCGCCGCCGACGTCATAGACGCGCCGCCACAGGACGCCCACGTTGGAGCCGTTCTTGTCACGACAGGCGATCTGACAGGCCTTGCAACCGGAGCAGAACCGCAGATCGATATAGAAGCCTAATTGTTTATTCGCCATGATGTTGCTGTTCTCCCTCAGGCCTGTTCTCGCTCAATCTGCACCATGATCGTGTGTTGGGCATTGCCAAACGCCAGGGGCGACCATCGTTCGGACGATAAGACGTTGACCGCGCCGCGGCGGTCGATGCCGTTCTCGTCCGGCGTCCACCAGCCGCCGGTAGGGATGTCTACCACGCCGGGGATGATCTTCTGTGTGAGCCGGCAGGGCATGACGATCGTGCCGCGGTCATTGTAGATGCGCACCGGGTCGCCGTCGGCGATGCCGCGCGCCGCGGCGTCGATGGGGTTGATAAAGACGCGCTGGGGGAAGGCTTCTTCCAGCCAATCGACGTTGTCGTGGGTCGAATGCACGCGGTGCATGTAGTGGTGGCCCATGGCCGAGAGCGGGTATTTCTCCGCCTCCGGGCCGAAGGGGCTTTCCCATTCTTGGATGTATTTGGGCACAGCCGGGATCTCGTCCGGTTGGTTCATGTCAAAGAGTTCGGGCGAGAAGATCTCGATCAGCCCCGACGGGGTGGGCAGCGGGTTGGCCTTGGGGTCGGCGCGGAAATCGGCGAAGGCGACCGCCGGCTTGGCGACCGGCACGCTGTAGACGTTGATGTTCTGCTGTTCGAACTCGTCGATGGTGGGGATATCGGGGAACCAGCCTGGGCGGTAGCTGTTCTCGATGATCCATTCGATCCAGCCGCGCTCGTCGCGGCCTTCGGTAAAGGCGTCGCCGATGCCCAGTTTTTCGGCGATCTCGGCGCAGATGCGATAGTCGCTCTTGCTCTCGAAGGCCGGTTCCACGACCTTGGGCATGAAGATCACTTCCTCGCCATATTTCCAGCCATCCTGCAGGCCATAGGTTTCATAGCCCATGCAGGCCGGCAGGAGCAGGTCGGCGAACTTGCCGGTGGAGGTCAGGAACTGGTCTTGGACGATGATAAACTCGACTTTGCTGGCGTCCTTGAGGATCTCGGCGCTGCGGTTGATGTTGCCGTGCTGGTTGACCAGGCAGTTGGTGGCCACGGCGTAGAGCAGCTTGATGTTATTGTCCAGCTTGTCTGCGCCGAGCACGCCGTCTGCGGCGGTCATCTCTGTGCCGCGCAGCGCCGCTTCTGACCAAAGGAAGCAGGGGATGCTGGTCTTGACGGGGTTATCGCCGAGGGGCATGGCCGTCCAGAAGGGGCCGGCTGTGGGCTGGAAGGCGATGCCGCTGGCCCAGCCGCCGGGGATACCGACGTTGCCGGTGATGGCCGCCAAGACACAGCCGCCGCGCACGGGTTGTTCGCCATAGGCGCGGCGCTGCATGCCATAGCCTTGATAGAGCACGCCGGGTTTGATGGTGGCGTATTCGCGCGCCAGTTGGATGATCTTGGCGCGGGGGATCTGTGTGATCGCCTCGGCCCATGCGGGCGTCTTGGGGGTTCCGTCACGCGTGCCCAGGATGTAATCCTTGTAGCTCTCTTCCTGCTCATAGCCTTTGGGCATCTGCGTCTCGTCGAACCCCACGCAGTGGGTTTCGACAAACTCTTTGTCGTACAACTCCTCGGTGATCATCACATAGGCCATGGCGGACATCAGCGCAGAGTCTGTGCCGGGGCGAATGGGGATCCACTCGTCGGCCAGGCTGACGGCGCTCAGCGACTTGCGCGGGTCGATCACCACGACCTTGGCGCCGTTTTCCTTGGCTTTTTTGACGAACCAGGCGCTGTTGCTGCCGTCGATCATCTCGGCAGGGTTCCAACTCCACATGATGATGTACTTGGCGTTGAGCCAGTCCTGGCGCTGGTTGCCGGTGACCTGTGTGCCATAGACGGTGGGGGTGGCGCGCTGGATCTGCGCCCAACTGTAGTTGTTGTAATAGTCCAGCCGCCCGCCATAGAGGTTGAGCAGGCGTTGGCCGATGTGTGAGCCGTTGACCTGCTGATAGCTGCCCGTGCCGTAGGGCACAAAGAGGGCGCTGGGTCCATAGGTTTCTTTGACGCGTTTGATCTCGCCCGCGGCCAGGTCGATGGCTTCTTCCCAGGAGATCGGTTCGAACTTGCCTTCGCCGCGCTCGCCGACACGTTTCATCGGGGTCTTGAGCCGGTCGGGGTGATAGAGGCGGCGACGATAGGATTTGCCGCGTGAGCAGGCCAGGATGCGCGGGTCGTCGACCTCATCGTAGGTGCGGTCATCCGATTCGAGGCGGACAACTACGCCGTCTTCGACGGTCGCCACGATCGGGCAGCGCCCGCCGCAGTTGTGGGCGGGGCAGCAGGTGCGTACGATCTTCCCGCCCGCATCGGCGCTCTGCGCGTAGCTCTGTGTGTGCGTGGACGTCCATGCGAAATCGGCAGCCGAAAGCAGCGCCGTGGTGGCGCCGGCTGCCGCGCTCCATTTGAGAAAACTGCGCCGGGAGAATCCTGTCTCGTCGTGTTGATGTTCCTTGATATCCATAGAATCCCTTCCCCGAATCTGTCCAGGGCCGTGGTGAAATCGATGTGGGGAGTTGAATTGTGAAATATGTCACGATCCCTGGCTAAGATAGCAAGCCCTGCCGATTTGTTCGAGTGACGGGTGACAGGGGAATCGGGGCCGAATGTCCCGAAGGGCTGCCCTGGGTGTCGGCGAATAGGTGGATGCGCTTGAGAGTCCGCAAAAGCAGTTTCGCCGTCGAATCGCATCATGTATAATGAGCCGAATTTGCGGTTTGCCCAGAAACACGGAGCCTACGAGGAGAGCCGACATGCCATCTGTAAACCCTACTCTGCGTTTATCTTGGTTCAGACGTTGGGGGGTGATCGTCTTGGCGGCGACGGTCGCGTTGTGGTTGGCGGCATGTACCGCTGCCGGCCCAGCCGCCGCGCCCGCCGAACAGCCCGCGGCAGAGGCCCCTGCGCAACCGTCCGCCGGGGGAGCTGCCCAGCCGGAGGAAGTGACCCGCGAGAACACACTGATCTATTCCGGCGACGCAACGGACCTGATCACGCTCGACCCGGCGGTTGTCTATGAGTTTAGCGGTATCCAGGTCTCCGGCAGCATCTACGAGACCTTGGTCAGTTTTGATCCCGGCCGGCCGGGGATCAAGCCGCTGCTGGCCGAGTCTTGGGAGGTCGTGGACAGCGGCGACCTGTGGACGGTGACTTTCAAACTCAACCCCAACGCTACCTTCGCCAGCGGCAACCCGGTCACCGCCGACGATGTGGTTTACTCCTGGGGTCGCGCCATCGACATCAATAAGTCGCCGGCCTTTCTGTTGATCGACGTGGCGCAGTTGACCAAAGAGAATATGACGGCGGTGGATGCCCGGACGGTCGAGGTGAAGCTGCCCAAGACCGTTAGCCCGCAGGTCTTTCTCTCGGTGCTGACCTTCACGACCGCCGCCGTGGTGGAAAAGGCCGCGGTCGAAGCCAACTTGGGCAGCGACATGGGCGAAAGCTGGCTCAACGACAACTCCGCCGGCAGCGGGCCGTATGTCTTGGATGCCTGGGAGCGCAGCGTGCAGGTGACGCTCAACGCCAACCCAAACTACTGGGGCGAAGCGCCGGCGATGAAGCGCATCATCATCCAGAACGTGACCGAACTAGCGAACCTGCAGGCGCTGATCGAGACCGGCGATGCCGATATCGTCAAGGACTTGGGCGCAGAGCAGGCGGCTGCACTGGAAGGCAACCCCGACGTGCAGTTGGTCAAGGGGCAGTCGACCTTGCTCATCTATGTCGGCATGAATGTGCTCAAGCCGCCGCTGGATAAAGTCGAGGTGCGCGAGGCGATCCGTTACGCCATCAACTACGACGACATCACGACCTTGCTGGCGGGGAATGGGCAGGTCGTGCAGGAGATCATTCCGGCGGGCTTTCCGGGACATACGGGCGAAACATACTTTACCCAAGACCTCGACAAGGCGCGTGAGCTTTTGGCGCAGGCCGGCGTGAGCGAAGGCACTGAACTGGACCTCCTGATCCCGGTCGGGCCTGCGCCCGGCGGGCTGGAATGGAGCGTGATTGCGGCCAAGCTCCAAAGCGACCTGGCGCAGATCGGCCTTACCGCCAACATCCAGCAGACGCAGCAGTCCGAGCTGCTCAACATCTATCGCGCCCAGGAAGGGCAGATGGTGCTGATCAACTGGGGCCCCGACTTCCCAGACCCCGACGGCAACGTGACACCTTTTACCAACTATGAGGCCAAGTCAATTGCCTGGCGCAACGGCTGGGATAACCCGGAGATCGCCGAGTTGGGCAAGCAGGCAGCTATCGAGTTGGACGAGGCGACGCGCACCGAACTGTATGCCCAGATCGAAGAGCGTGTGGCGCACGAAGGTCCCTATATCATGCTCTATCAACCGCTGCGCACCTATGGGCTGCGCAGCAATGTCAGCGGCTTCCTCTTCGACCCGGTAGACACACCGAACATCACCTTCGCCAACATCAGCAAATAGTCCGGCTTGCTGCTGCGGGCAGCCGGCGATACACGGCTGCCCGCAGCAGCGCCAGTTAGAAGACCGTCAAGACCTCTATGCTGCGCTTTGTCGTCCGCCGCATCGCCGGCCTGATCTTGGTCATGGCCGGCGTCTCGATCATCACGTTTGCGCTGGCGCATTTGGTGCCGGTAGACCCGGCGGCGGCGGCCCTGGGACAAAACGCGCGCGATGAGCAGATCGCGGCCTATCGCCGGCAGCTTGGCTTGGACCGCCCGGTGGCAGAGCAGTATCTGACCTACGTCGGGCGCTTGTTGCGCGGCGATCTGGGGACATCGATCCGTACGCGCCGGCCTGTGGCCGATGATCTGCTCGACTTTCTGCCCGCTACACTGGAGCTGTCGCTCGCTGCGCTCTTGGTCTCGCTCTGTTTTGGGATCCCGTTGGGTATGGCGGCGGCGCTGCGCCGCAACAGTTGGGTTGACGCGTTGGCGCGCCTGCTGGCGCTGGTCGGCGGGTCGGTGCCCATCTTCTACTTAGGGCTGCTGCTGATCGGTCTCTTCTATCGCCAGTTGCGCTGGCTGCCAGGGCCGGGCCGGCTCGATTCGACCTTGAACCCGCCCGCGGCCATCACGGGCATGTTCACCGTCGACGCGCTGCTGACGGGCAACTGGGCTGTGCTGCAAGACAGCCTCACCCATTTGATCTTGCCCGCCGTCACCTTGGGCTATTTCTCGACCGCCGTGCTCTTGCGCATGACACGCTCGGCGATGCTGGAGGTGTTGTCGCAGGATTATGTGCGTACGGCGCGCGCCAAGGGGCTGGCCCGCCCGGTGGTCATCACCCGTCATGCCCTGCGCAATGCCCTGCCACCGATCTTGACGACGATTGGCGTCACCTTTGGCAGCCTGCTCAGCGGTGCGGTGCTTACCGAGACGATCTTCAACTGGCCGGGGCTGGGCCGCTATGCCACCACCTCGGTCACCAGCCTCGACTTTCCGGCAGTGATGGGGGTCACGTTGGTGGCCGCGATCGTTTACCCGCTGGTCAACACGCTGGTCGATATTGCCTACTCCCTGGTCGATCCGCGCATCCGGGTTCAATAGTCCATGCTCGCCGCCCCGCCTCGCCGCCAAATCACGCGCCGCTTGCTGCAAGAGCCGGCTACGATTGCCGGACTCATCCTGTTGCTGATCTTTGTCGTGTTGGCGCTCGCCGCGCCTTGGCTCAGCCCTTTCGACCCGCTCTATCAGAATATCAGCGCGGGGCTGACCCCGCCGTCGCGCGCCTATCCGTTGGGAACCGACAAGCTAGGCCGTGACTTGCTCAGCCGGATGCTCTATGGCGCGCGCATCTCGCTGCGGGTCGGGCTGCTGGTCGTGATCTCTGCCGGCGGGTTCGGGGCCTTGGTGGGGCTGGTGGCGGGCTATCTGCGCGGCTGGGCAGACGAAGCGCTGATGCGCGTGACCGATATCTTTTTTGCCTTTCCCGGCCTGATCTTGGCGATGGCGATCGCCGGGGCGCTTGGTCCCAGCCTGCAAAATGCGCTGATCGCCGTCGCCGTCGTCAGTTGGCCTGTCTACGCCCGTCTGATCCGCAGCCAGGTGTTGGCGCTGCGTGAGCAGGAATTTGTCCAGGCGGCGCGCGCCATCGGCGCGGGCGGAGGGCGAATTCTCTTTGGCCATCTGCTGCCCAACACGATTGCGCCGCTGCTGGTGCAGGCCAGCTTTGACATGGGCGCGACGATCTTGGCCGTGGCCGGCCTTTCGTTTATCGGTTTTGGGGCGCAGCCGCCCACCCCGGAGTGGGGCGTGATGATCAGCGAGGGGCGCAACTACATCACCACGCAGTGGTGGCTGACCGCGGTGCCCGCCGCCGCCATCCTTTTGCTGGTGGCGGCGTTTAACCTGGTCGGCGATGGGCTGCGCGATGTGCTTGACCCGCGGCTGCGCAGGTGATCAACCCGATGCGGCCCATGCCGGCAGGACATCCACAATGGCCTGCTGCAGGGCCGCATCGGATGGGGAGCCGTAGCTGCGCTTGTGGGGATGGTTTTGTGAGCCGGCTGTATTTGCTCAGTGTAGATGGGCTGTCCCCGCCTGCACGGGGAGGGCGAGATCGCCCATCAGCCCGGCAGCGGCGATGACACCTACCAACAGCAGCGCCACGGCCCACACCAAATCGAAGTTGATTCAGCGGCTGCGCAACACTGCCAACCCCACCCACTTATAGACCGCCCAGGCAACTCCGGCCATTACGGCCAGCATGGCAAACGTATGGACGGCGATAGCCAGCGCCATGCTCCCGCCGGCGGCGAGATGAGCGTGATGGGCAGGGTAGGCGAAATCCGCCTGCCGGTTCATGATCCCCAGCAGTGCGGGGAGTATCATTAGCCCTGCGCCGTGGGCGGTCGCCATCAGAAATGACCACCAGGCGAGGTCGCGCAGCCCGACTCGCATCCCGACCCAGCGCGGGTGGCGATAGTAGTTGAAAATCTTGTAGACCCCAAAGCCGATCAGGAGCAAGGCCGTCAGCGCCTGCGCTGTGCCGGGCGTGAGGAATTGCGCGCCTGTCAATACCAGCAATGCGACTGCGGCCAGGGCGGCGGCATGGCCGAGCGCGATCGGCGCCAGTGCCAACCAGATGGCGCGCGCGCTGCGCTGCTGCAGACCGAGCGAGAGCGCAAAGAGCCACCCCATGCCGGGGTTGAGGCCGTGATAGGCCCCAAACCCCAGCATCGCCAGCAGGACACCCAGCGCAGGCAGCAGTTCCGGCAACGTGTGGACCGCGCTAAGAAGGATAGCAGTAAGAGTCGGTGGAAGCATCGCCGCCCTCCAATCGTACTTGATGGGGCCGAGTTGAACCGAAGTCCACAAAGAAATTGCGGTCGAAGCTCATCCCGCCGTAGAGGTTCACATCGGCGCGCACCATCCAGCCGGTGAGATCGGGATAGAACTGGTCATCCCAGGTGCTGTAGAGCGAATTGGTGAAATAGACGCGCCGCCCGTCTCGGCTGATCTCGACCATCTGGGGTCCACCCGAGAGTGGGCCGGGATGTTTGGGGTGGCCGTGGTGGGCCACGATGCCGCCGATCTCCAGCTTGCCTGCCTGGCGCGGGTGGAAGGGATCGCTGACGTCATACTGAAGCAGTTCGCCCGTACCCCAACAGGAGACATAGAGGAACTTGTCGTCTACGGACAGGTCGAGATCGCTGACCAGTGGCGGCACGGCCTTAAAGCCCTTGAGCATGGGCGGCAGGTCGTCTTCGGCGGCAGGCTGGGCCGGAATCGTGATCGTCTTTTGGGCTTGCCACTGACCTTGGTCATCCTTGAACCAGGTCCAGATCGATGCAGACAGATCTTCACGGCTGATTACAACGCCTGCAAAACCGTAGCTTTTGCGCGGGTCATGTGCCGGGCGCAGTTCTAGCAACATTTGGTGCTGTGCGCCAATGTCGATGCTGTGGGTCTTGCGGCGTTTGCGTAAGTCCCAGAAATGGAGCCGGTGTCCATACTTGCCGGCGAGCAGGTCTTCGGGCACGAGGCCGTTTTCAAATTGGTGCGGTTTGGCCCATTCGCTGGTGATCATGACGTCGTCGGCGATGTGCCACCAAAAATCGTAGGCCAGTTCCTGGTCGCCGCGGTCGAGTTCCCACGGGCCGATGACGTCGAAATTGAAGTGGTCGAGCAGAAAGACGCCGCCCGGCCCGTTGTGCCCGTTGTTCGACCCCATGGCGTTGACGTAGATCGCATCGGGGCCGCAGTGGACGGTATGGAGCCGGCTGTAGCCAGAGCGCGCCATGACCTCTTCAGGCTCGATGACTTTGACGATGTGAGGCCGGCGCGGGTCGGGTTTGGTGTCGGCGATGTAGATGCGCGAACTGCGCAGCCCAGGGATGATCAAATAGCGCCGCTCCAGATGCGGATGGGGAGCCGCCGGGCAGAGTGCCGAACTACACGCGTTCCAGCCAAAATGATGAAGTTCATCGCCCACATGCGGCAGTTCCATGCGGTTGACGATCTGGCTGTAGGTGTGTGAGCTGGGATCGACGTCCACGACGCAGATCTCATCGGGCTGATTGCTGCGTCCATAGTTCATGGCTGCAACATAGGCGAAGCGTTCGTCGGGCGCTTGGCTCGCCATTGCGGGGGAAGGGTAGAAGGTCGGGTCAGGTGTCCAGCGTGACATCGGTTTTTCTCCTTGGGCTAAATACGTCGTTCCGTGTGGTCGTGCGATTGACCTTTGCGCTTGCTACAATACCAAGCGGGCATCCCTGCGCCGTCGCAACCTGCGTCGCCTGTGCGTCCCCAACTGCGTCCCTTTGGGCAGGGACGACCCTGAGCAAACTAGGCGAGACACGGTGCGCCGACCGGCTGCTGCGTTATACTGTAGCGGGGGTGCGTTTGGAAGTCACCATGCGAACGACTTGAATGTCACCACCCAAAAGAATGGAAACCTGGTTGAAAGATCCGGCTGGACAAAGTAGAATGCTCGAACTGTCCTGTGTTCACAGGCGCCGGCCTAGCTGGGGAAATCGTCCATGGGCGGTAAAGAGACCCGATTACCTCAACTGAGCGAGCGCGAACAAGACATTCTGCAGCGGCTGTCAACCGGCTTATCGGATCAGCAGATCGCCGACGAACTGGTCTTGAGCTTGAACACAGTCAAATGGTACAACCGCCGGATCTTTGCCAAACTAAGTGATTATTCGAAAGGTTCTTGCAGAAATACGAGTTGCTGCTCATCGAGACCCATGAGCGAGCAGAACTGAGCAAAGGGCACATTGTTGAGCCAGTCAGCCGCCGCTTGAGCCAAGGCTGGTAG
>JADLFO010000024.1 GCA_020845455.1 Caldilineaceae bacterium | reverse complement strand
GCGACCTTGACCGCGCCGGCAGAGAGTCCGCCGGCCGCGCCGGCGCTCACCGGCACGCCAACCCTCACCGGCAGCGAAGACATCACCACCACGGACGTGATCACCGGCGTGGAGGAGGCCGCCGAGATCATCGGGGAAGCCGAGCCGCCCCCCTCAGATTGAGTGTTAAACCGAGTGGACCAATCGTCGTTGGCTAGCCGGGCGGACCTGGGTCTGTCCGGCTGCTTTTGACGCGCGGCGCTGCCCGTGCGCGCATGGACGTATACTACCCCTCCCGACTTTGGCGCTGTACGCGGCTTTGATCAACAATAGAACCACCGGAATCGAGCCGGCTAGGCAGCTGGAGAGAGCAGCATGAAGCAACCAAACAAGCGGCGCGCGGCCGCGCCGGCAAGGCTCACAACAATAGTCGTACTGGCGGCAGTCCTGATGCTGGCGGCCTGTGGCCGCAGCCCCGCCGCGCCGCCTGCTCCCACCCCCAGCGTGCGCATCGACGAACTGCCGGATGGGTTGGGCCGCGGCTATCCCCTGGGGGCTGTCGCCGGCGGCGGCGACGAGACCGGCATTGCCGTCGGCAAGCGCGCCCCCAATTTCCAGCTCACCCTCGACGACGGCCGCGCGCTCACCCTACATGACCTGCAAGGGCGACCGGTCTTGATCAACTTCTGGGCGACCTGGTGCGGCCCGTGCCGTCTCGAAATGCCCGAAATCGTCCGCGCCGCCAGCACCACCCCCAACCTGGTGGTGCTGGCCGTCAACGTCCAGGAGCAGCGCCCGCAGATCGAGGCCTTTGCCAAGGACTTCGCCATGGAAATGCCCATCGTGCGCGACGAAACCGGCGATGTCCAAAACCTTTATCAGATCCGCGGCATGCCCACAACCTACTTTATCGACGGCGACGGCATTGTGCGCGCCGTCTGGGCGGGCGTGCTGACCCCGGACCGGCTGGCCAAACTGCTGGACGAGATCATGTAAGCGGCCGCATCGGCATCTCTACTCGGTGTCTCTGCGATCAACAGGTGTGGACAGACCATGTCCCTATCTCCACTAGTCGACGAACGCTACCGGCTCAGCCCGGCCGATCTGGAGGGCCACCCGCGCTGGCTGCGCGTTGCCAACGTCACGACCCAAGGGGTCGAGGAACTTGTCCCAGTCCTTCATTTTGAAGGCACAACCAAACGGCTGGTGTTGGCCCCTGCGCAAAGCCGCCAACTAATTGCGATCACCGGCAGCGCCATCTTCGCCGAATGGATCGGCCAGATGTTGGTCTTGCAGCCCCGGCGCAGCGGCGGTGAAATGCAAATCAACATCCAGCCGCCCGATGGCCCGATCCGCGGCCACGCTCTGCCCGCCCCGCGCACCGACGACCAGCGCGGCTGGCGGCTGACCTTGATCGTCGTCGGCCTGGTGGCGTTGGCGAGTTTGGTCGCGATCGCGTTCAATCTCTCCCTGTTCGACAGCTATCTGGCCCTCCTGCTGCCGTGACCGCGCCCACCTCGCGTATGCGCGACGTAGGCCGCCCGCGTTGACGCCCCTGGCGAATGACCGTATAATCGCCAGAGATTCGCCCTGGGCCAGCACCGCCGAGCCATCTTGGCGGCTATCATGACCGGATTCGCTTGTGGAAGACAGAGATTTTGACATCGTCGAAGAAAAGGACGAAGGCGCAGCGCACACCTGGATCTGGGTCGCCATTGTGGCGCTGGTGGCGATCTTTGCCTTTGGTGTGGGCGCGGCCCTCATGCTTGTCTCGAACCGGCTCGGCGGCCAAGGGCCGGGCGCGACCGCCGCGCCGCCGAGCGCCACGCGCATCGCCATCGGCGGGACGGCGGTACTCAGCGGCGCCCCGGCGCTGACGGTCACCCTCACCCCGACTGCCACCGCCAGCCCGACTGCCACCGCCACACTGACGCCCACGGCCACCCTCTCGCCCACCGCCACGCCCCAAGCCGTCTGCACCCAGCCGATCGACGACCGGCTGGCCCCCCTCTATGATAAGAGCCTGTATGGCTGCGCCCTTGGCGCGGCGCAGACCGTCTGGGCCGCCTGGCAGCCCTTTGAACGCGGGGCTATGCTCTGGCGCAGCGACACCGACCGCGCCTATGTCTTCTATGACGACGGGGCCTGGTTCCCCGTCGAAGAACGCTGGGACGGCGCGCCCGCTGCCGACCGCGGCAACCCTCCCCCCGACCGCCAAGCGCCCACGCGCGGCTTTGGCTATGTCTGGAGCCGCAGCGACGCCATCTTCAACCGCCTGGGCTGGGCCACCGACCAGGAACGGGGCTTCTGCGCCTTGGTACAGGATTTCGACCGCGGCTTCCTGCTCAACAGCAGCAATGTCCCCTCCTGCACCGACGAAGGGCTTTACAACCAGGCGACCGCCCCAGAATGGCGCGAACTACGCCTCGCCGCCCCCGAAGAACGCCGGGTCAACGGCAGCGGCCAAGGCGCGGTACCTCAGCCCGACCCCAACCGCCCCGCATCGGCCATCGTGCGCCCGGCCAACCAAGGCGTCTTTCCCGCACCCAGACTCGACGGGTTGATCCTCGATGTAGACTTTGGCGAATGGCCCGGCGGATGGCAGCCCGTCAACGCCATCGTCTTTGGCATCGACAAACACACCGGCCCAGGCGATCTCTCGGCTAGCTTTCAGGCCGCCTGGCTGGAAGATGGGCTGGCGCTGGCCGTGCGTGTCAACGATGACCATTTCCAACCCGCTCCCGACGGCACCGCCATGTGGCAAGGCGACGGCTTGGAAATCCAGTTCGACCGCCGTCTGGCCGAAGATTTCACGTCCACCCAGGCCGACGGCGACGATTATCAGATCGGGATCGCCCCCAACGAAGGCTATCGCGGGCTGCGCGGCTACCAATGGCTGCCCTTTTCCAAGGAAGGCGCGCGGGCGCTGCCCCACGCCGTCACTGGAACTGATCAAGGCTATGACCTGGAGGTTCTAATTCCCTGGCAGGTCTTCGATCTCACTCCAGCCGAGGTCGAGGCGAACCGTACCTTTGGCTTTAACCTAAGCGTCAGCGACAACGACGGCGACCGCCCACAGCAAGAGACCCTCGCCTCAGCCTCCGCGGCGCGCACCACCCACGACAACCCCACCGAATGGGGTACGCTGCGCCTGTTGCCCTAACCCGCCCACTCAACCACCGGCCCAAACGGCCCGCAGGAGACTCACCGCGATGCCCTTCCCACCACCCTTCTATCGCTGGCGACCGCACCCATGGCATGGCTTGGATACGGGGCCGAACCCGCCGCAACTGGTCCATGCCTATATTGAGATCACCCCCTTTGACCTGATGAAATACGAGGTCGACAAGATCACCGGCTATATGCGCGTCGACCGGCCCCAGCGCACCTCCTCTCAGCCGCCGGCCCTCTACGGCTTCATCCCGCGCACCTACTGCGCCGCCCACGTCGCCAAACTCGCCGCCACGGCCACCGTCGGCGACGGCGACCCTCTCGACATCTGCGTGCTCAGCGAACGCCCCATCAACCGCTCGGAGGTCATCCTCACGGCGCGCGTGGTGGGCGGCTTGGATGTCAACGACCACGGCGAAGCCGACGACAAAATCATCGCCGTGCTGCAAAATGACAATGTCTGGGGCAAGGCCCAGGACATTAGCGACCTGCCCGACATCCTCATCGAACGGCTGCGCCACTATTTCGGCACCTACAAGATGATCCCCGGCGAGGAAAGCAAACTCCTGGTCGAACGTGTCTACGGGCGCGACCATGCCATGCAAGTCGTGGAAGCGGCGATGGCGGACTATTTCGAAGAATACGGCGGCTGACCGGCATGACGACTCGGCGCTATCTGGAGGCGGCGCGCGCCACGCGCCGGCGCTGGGACAGCCGCTACGCCGAAGGCGAAACGCCGTGGGATACCCAGATCACGCCGCCCGAAGTCGAAGCGTTTTGGCGGAGCGGGCGGCTCTCGCCCCACGGCGTGGCGCTCGACCTGGGCTGCGGCCCCGGCACCAACGTGCGCTATCTGGCGCGGCTCGGTCTCACGGCGCTTGGCGTGGAGATCGCGGCCGCTCCGCTGCGGCTGGCGCAGCGCCGCCTCGCCTATGAGCCGCCCGTGGCGCGCGCCCGCGCCGGCTTTGTCTGTGCCGATGTCTGCGCGCTTCCCTTCCATGCGTTGGGGGCGTGCTATGTGCTGGATGTCGGCTGTCTACACAGCCTGCCGCCCGAAGATCGCCCCTGGTACACCCAAAGCCTGCTCGCCAACCTCGCACCCGGCGGCTACTATCAGCTCTACGCCTTTGACCAGGTCGACGCGCCCGATGCGATGTTCAGCAGCCAGGAGCCGCCGGCGCGCGGCCCGCGCGGCATGGCCTTGGGTGAAGCAGCCCGCCTCTTCACACCGGCGCTGGAAATTGTGGAGGAAGTGATCGCCCGCCCCGAACGCCGCCCCTGCCGCTGGTATCTGTTGCGCAAACCCTAGCCTCCTCATTCCCTCCACCGCATCTCCATCAATTCTCCATCCTTGTTCGCTATGCTGTAGCCACCTCGGTGAATTCACCGAGCACAACACAGCACGAACCACCAGTTTACACTGCATGATGGAGGCAATCTGATGAAACGTTCATGGACTTTCGGGCTGGCGCTGGCACTTGTGCTCGCCCTTACGATTTCGATTCCATCCTTTGCCCAGGATGCCACGCCGGACACCCCCGCGACCGACAGCGCCGCGGCAGAGGCTACGGCGACTCCCATGGCCTGTCCCAATTTCGTGGACGAAGACGGCGACGGCATCTGCGACCACTCCCAAGACGGCGCAGGCCACGGTGCGGGCTGCCACCAGCACGGACAGATGGGCTACAGTCACGGCATGGGTATGGGCATGGGCCACAGCTTCGTGGACGAAGATGGCGACGGCGTCTGTGACAACTGCCCCGCCGGCAACAGCGCCCAGGGACGGATGGGCCGCATGGGGCGCTCCTGGCATCATGGCGGTCGTGGCTTCTGGTTCTGGCGCTAAAGCCCCAAACTGCCTCGCCGGATTACAAAATCGATCCGCAATAGGGTAAAATGATGGCCGGCTGCCAAAACTGGATTTTGGCAGCCGGCGTACGTCCAGATAACCACGCTGCCAACGCGGCGCTCGCCGCCGGCAACCTTCCTGATGTCGCCCAGAATTTTGGTCGTGGACGACGACCCGCAGATCGTCCGCTTAGTCCGCAGCTATCTCGAACAGGCCGGGCTGCAGGTCGACACCGTCTCCCACGGCGACGATGTCCTGCCCGCGCTGCGCAGCCGCCGCCCCGACCTGGTTGTGTTGGACCTCATGCTGCCGGGCAAAGACGGGTTAGAGATCACCCGCCTCCTGCGCGCCGACCCAGCCTTGGCCGCCCTCCCCATCCTCATGCTGACCGCCCGCGTCGACGACATCGACCGCATCCTTGGGCTGGAGTTGGGGGCCGACGATTACGTCACCAAACCCTTTAACCCGCGTGAAGTGGTGGCGCGCGTCAAGGCCATTTTACGCCGCACGCAAGCCGTCGAACCCGCAGTCGCCGCAGCGCCCCTCGTCGCAGGCGAGATCACCCTAGACCCCGCTGCCCATCAAGTCACCGTCCAGGGCTGCCCGCTCCCGCTCACCCCCAGCGAGTTTGCCATTCTCCACTTGCTCATGCGCCACCCCGGCCGCGCCTTTACACGCACACAGATCGTGGAGCAGGCGCTCGGCTATGAATATGCCGGCCTCGAACGCACCGTGGACAGCCACATCAAGAACCTACGCCGCAAACTGGAGCCTGACCCCAGCCGGCCGCGCTGGATCGAAACTGTCTTCGGCGTGGGCTACCGGTTTGCAGGGGGCGAAGCATGAAACTCGCCTTTAAGGTCTTGGCCGCGCTGCTGCTCGTCGTCGTCGTCGCCTTGACCGCGGCCGGTTGGCTGATCGACCGCAACGTCGGCAATACCTACCGCACCTATGTCGACAACGCCGGCCGCCGCCAGTTGCAGCAGACCGCGTCCCAGGCCGCGCAGCTTTACGCAGCCCAGCCCGACTGGGCGGTGGTTCAGGCCTGGCTCGATCAACTGCCCCGCCAGATGCCGATGGGCGCCATGCGCGGCCACATGATGGGGCGCGGCCCGGCACGCCAGCCGATGCAGGCGGCAAGTCGCGCTCAGGGGATCCTGGTGCATCCAGAGACGGGAATCCCGCTGGCGAGCGGCGGCGCAGCGGTCAGCGCGGCACAGCTGCGCGCCGGTGCGCCTGTCGAAGCCGGCGGCAGCGTCCTGGCCTTGCTCGTGCCCACAGAATCGGACCCTGCCCTAGGCTCGGCAGAGACAGAAGTGCTGGCACAGGTCCAAACCGCCATCGGTTCGGCGGCGCTGATCGGCGGCATCACCGCTGCCCTGCTTGGCGGCATCCTCGCCTGGACGATCTCCCGCCCGCTGCGTGCCCTCCACCAGGGTGTGGTCGCCTTGGCGGCAGGCGACCGCCAGACGCAGGTGATTGTGCATTCTCGCGACGAGTTGGGCGAACTCGCGCAGGCCTTCAACCAAATGGCGCACACACTTCAGGAGCAGGAGGCGCTGCGCCAGCGCATGCTGGCCGACATTGCCCACGAACTGCGTACGCCGCTCAGCGTCGTCCAAGGCAACCTTCAGGCCATCCTGGATGGGGTCTACCCGCTTGCCATGCCGGAGATCGAACTGGTCTACGCCGAGACCCAACTCCTGAGCCGGTTGCTCCAAGACCTTCACGAACTGGCCCAGGCTGAGGCAGGCAACCTGCCCCTCGAACGCCAGACCGTGGACGTGACGAGTGCGCTGGAACGGATGGCTGCGCGCTTTGCGCCCCTGGCCGAATCCAAACAAGTGACGCTGCGCGTCGATGCGCCGTCCCGCCCCGTCGCCATCAACGCCGATCCGGATCGGCTGCAGCAGATCCTGCACAACCTCTTGGGCAATGCCCTGCGCCATACCCCGCCAGGCGGCACGATCTGTCTCGCCGCCGGCCCGCCCCATGCCGGCAGCGTGCGGCTGTCGGTCACGGACTCCGGCCCGGGCATTCCACCGGAACATCTTCCCTACATCTTTGAACGCTTCTACCGGGGCGACCGCAGCCGCGCCCGCAGTGAGGACCGCACGGCAGGAGCCGGGTTGGGGCTTGCCATCGCCCGCGCCCTAGTCGAAGCTCACGGCGGCGCCATCGGCGTCACCAGCCCGCCGGGGAAGGGCGCAACCTTCTGGGTCGAACTGCCGCTGGCGCACGCAGCCCTCGCGCCCCGCTAAATTCGCCGCACTCTTCTGCGCTTTTCCACGTCTATTCCACTAGGAGGAATTGCGCCCACAGACCGGCCGGCGTTCGACGGCGCAGCAGCCGGCTCCGTCCCCCTGCTGACCGTTGGCATCTCAGCGTTCGATGTTGCAGCTTCAACGTCTCGACAAAGGCCCGCTCGCATGCTCTGGATCCAAGAACAAATGCAGCTTTCACCGCGCGGGCCAGGGGTCCATCTAATCACCCGCGAGGTACTTGCCCAGCTTCCCGAACTGGCCCAGGTTCAGGTGGACATGGCGCATTTTTTCCTCCAGCACACCTCAGCCAGGTTGGCGCTGAACGAAAACGCCGAACCCGACGTGCGGGCCGACCCGCACCACTATTTGCAGCGGGTTGTGCCTGAAGACGCTCCCTACTATACTCACCGCTATGAAGGGCCAGATGATATGCCTGCCCACATCAAAACGGTGCTGGTCGGCGGCAGCGTAACCGTCCCCGTCACAGCGGGCAAGCTGGCGCTTGGAATCCGGCAGGGGCTCTATCTCTGCGAATTCCGCCGCCACGCCCCGCCACGGCGGCTTACCGTCACCACCTGGGGCAGCGCGGCGCGTAGTTCTGCGGAGGAATGACATATGCGATATACCCGAACACCCTTGCTGCTGGCCGGGCTGCTGCTGGCCGCCCAAGTGACGGCCTGTACCCTCATCCGGCCCCAGCCCGACCAGCCGGATGTCGTCCAGCCGGCCCCGGAAGAACTCACCGCAACCGATTATGTCAACAGCGGGCTGCAATACGCCGGCGAGCGTGACTTCGGCCGCGCCGTGGACGAGTTCAGCCAAGCCATCGAGCTTGACCCCAAGCTCGCCGTCGCCTACCTCCACCGCGGCAGCGCCTATACCGCGCTGGCACAGCCCGACCCCGCCATTGCCGACTATGGCCGGGCCATCGAACTTGCCCCCGACATGCCGATCGCCTACACCGGCCGCGCCGACGCCTATCTGCTGCGCGGCGATGTGGAAGCCGCCCTGGCCGATCTCAGCCGTGCCCTGGCGGTTGACCCCGAAGACGCCGATGTCTACGTCGAGCGCGGCCAAATCTTCGCCGGCCTGGGCGAAACGGACCGCGCCCTGACCGAGTATGCCTTTGCCCTCAAGCTCGACCCCAAGAGCGTCAGCGCCTATACCAGCCGCGCCCGCCTCTACGAGACCGGCGGCCAACCCGATCTCGCTCTGGCCGACTATACCACCGTCATCGAGCTTGAGCCGGAGAACGCTGCCGCCTACAACAGCCGCGCCCTGCTCTATGAAGCGCAAGGCGATGTCGACCAGGCCCGCGCCGATTACACACGCGCTATCGAGCTTGACCCCAAGTTGACAAGCGCCTATACAGGCCGCGCCCGCTTGGCCGCCGACCCTGCCGCCCAAGCCGCGGCCGTCGAGGACTATACCAAGGTCATCGAACTGGACCCCAACAACGCCGGGGCCTACAACAACCGCGGCAATACCTATCGCGACCTGGGCGAGTGGGACGCGGCCATCGCCGACTTCACGCGCGCCATTGAGCTTGACCCGACCTTGAGCAACGCCTACAGCAGCCGCGCCCGCATCCACGCCGACCAGGGCAACTACGCCGCCGCCGCCGACGACTACAGCGCGCTCCTGGCCTTGGAGCCGGAAAATGCCGCCGCCTACAGCAGCCGCGGCAGCGCCTACCGCGCCCTCGAGCAGAATGACCTGGCCCTCGCCGACTTCACGCGCGCCGTCGCGCTAGACCCCACCCTTGTCTCAGCCTATTCCAACCGTGGCCGCCTCTACGAGGCCACGGGCGACCTGCCCGCTGCCATCGCCGACTACAGCAAAGTCGTCGAACTAGACCCCGCCAGCATCGAAGGCTATCTCAGCCGCGCCGGCGCCTATCGCGCCGTGCCCGACCTGCCCAAGGCGCTGGCCGACTACACCAAAGCCATTGAGCTTGCCCCACAAACCGCCGCTGCCTACGCCGGTCGCGCCCGCGTCAATGAGGAGCAGGGCAATGTTGAGGCTGCCTTGGCCGACTATACCCAGGCCATCGAACTCGACGCCAAAGACGTGGCAAGCCTGGTCAACCGGGCCAACCTCTATCGCGGCAAGGGCGAACCGGACGCGGCTCTGGCCGACTATGGCGCTGCTCTAGCCCTGGACGAATCCAACGTCAACGCTACGCTCAGCCGCGCCGCCGTCTATGTGGAACAGGGTAAACGCGCCGATGCCATCGCCGACTACACGCGCGTGCTCGAACTGGACCCCAAACTGGTCGCGGCCTACACCAGCCGCGCCCGGCTCTATGAACAGGCCGGCGACTATGACCTGGCGCTGGCCGACTATTCGGCCGCGCTGCGCCTCGACCCAGACAACGTCGACACCTATTACGCGCGCGGCAACGTTTACCGGCTGGTCGACCGCCCTGCCCTGGCGCTGGCCGATTTTGACCTGGCGCTGGTCATGGATCCCGACCATGTGCCAAGCCTAGGCAGCCGCGCCCGCATCTTCGAGGCCCAGGGCAAATTGGACCTGGGCTTGGCCGACTACGCCAAGGCGCTCACCCTCAGCCCCAAGGATGTAAATCTCCTGACCGGCCGCGCCGGCCTGTATCTGGCCTTGGGCCAACCCGACCAGGCCATCGCCGATTACAACCAGGCCATTGCGCTCGACGGCTCCCTGGCCCAGAGCTATGGGGGCCGTGCCCGCGCCAATGAAGCCGCCGGCAAACTGGCGGAAGCCGCCGCCGATTATACCAAGGCCATCGAGCTAGACCCCAAAAACGCCGCCTATGTCTTTGGCCGCGGCACAGTGCGCGCCGCACAAGCGGATGCGGCCAACGCGCTGGCCGACTTCAGCCGTGCTATCGAACTCGACCCAAGCTTCGCATCTGCCTATGCCAATCGCGGGCGCGTCTATGTCGAACAGGGTGATCTAGACACCGCCCTCGCCGACTACGACAAAGCGATTGAACTGGAGCCCGAAAACGCCGGGGCCTATCACAACCGCGGCAGCGTCTATCACAACCTGGGCGAGGTCGACAAGGCCTTGGCGGACTATACCCAGGCGCTCACGCTCGACCCCACCTTTATCGCCGCCTATAACAGCCGGGCGCGGCTGCACGAGGAACAGGCAGATTATGACCTAGCCGTCGCCGACTATACGGCCATCCTCGACCTGCAGCCACAGAATATCGAGGCGATCAGCAATCGCGGCAGCGCCTATCGCGCCTGGGGAGACTATCCCCGCGCCATCGACGATTTCTCCAAGGCCATCGAACTGGACCCCGCCCTGAGCAGCGCGTATTTAGATCGCGGCCACACCTACCAGGAGCAAGGCGATCTGGATGCAGCCTTGGCCGACTACACCAAAGCCATCGAACTGGCCCCCCAAGACCCGGCGGCCTATATTGCTCGCGGCGATCTCCATCGCGCCATGGGCGACCCCATCGCGGCCATCGCCCACTATGACGCGGCCGTCAAGCTCGACGCCAAGTCCGTCGCCGCCTATACAGGCCGGGCGCGTGCCTACGAGGCGCAGAAGGACTACGCGCACGCCGTGGCCGACTACGCCAAGGCCGTCGAGTTGGACCCAAAGAACGCATCCAACCTGATCAACCGCGCCAACGCCCTGGCCGCCCAGGGCAAATACGCCGACGCCATCGCCGGCTACGATGCCGCGCTCACCCTCAACCCGGAACTGATCGCCGCCTATTTGGGCCGCGGCAGCGCCCACCTTGCCCTGGGCGCGCCCGACCTCGCCCTGGACGACTACAACCGCGCCGCCGAGCTTGAACCAGAACAGGCCGCTGTCTACACGGGCCGCGCCCGCGTCTATGAGGTCCAGGGGCAGCTTGACCTGGCGCTCGCCGACTACGCCAAAGCAATTGACCTGGGACCGCAGGAGGCAAACGCCTATCTCAACCGGGCCAACGTCTACATCACTCAGGAGGACTATTCGGCTGCGGTAGAGAACCTCACCACCGCCTTGGAGCTAGACCCGGACCTTAGCGGCGCATATCTCAACCGCGCTGCGGCCTACGCCAGCCTGGGCGATGTCGAACGCGCCCTGGCCGACTACAACACCGCGCTCGAACACGACCCGCAGTTGGGCGCAGCCTACGCCGGGCGCGCTCGCCTCTACGAGAGTCTCGATGAAGACGACCGCGCCCTAGCCGACTATACCCAAGCCATCGAACTCGCGCCCGCTATGACCAGCGCCTATCTCAGCCGCGCCAATCTCTACAGCCAGGCCGGCGACCTTGACGCCGCATTGGCCGACTACACCAAGGCGATTGAACTCGACGCGACGCTGAGCGCAGGCTACTTGGGCCGCGGCAACGTCTATGCGGTCAAGGCCGACCAAGACAAAGCCATCGCCGACTACACCAAGGCGCTCGAGCTGGACCCAGCGCTCGTCCCGGCCTATCTCAACCGGGGCAACACCTATGCCGCCAAGGGCGAACACGACAAGGCGCTTGCCGACCACAGCAAGGCCATTGAACTCAACCCCAAGTTAGCAGTAGCCTACTTTATGCGCGGCAACGTCTATGCGCTTAAGGCGGACTATGAAAGCGCCGTCGCCGACTTTACCCAGGCGCTTGCCCTCGACCCGACCTTAACCATCGCCTACGTCAACCGCGGCAACGCCTACAATAATCTCGGCACGACAGACCTTGCCCTGGCCGATCACAACCAGGCCATCGCCATGAGTCCCAGTTTTGCCATCGCCTACTACAGCCGCGGCTTGGTCTATCGCAACCGGGGCGAGACCGACAAAGCCTTGGCCGATTTCCAGAAGACCTTGGAACTGGCCGGTTCCGACACCCTTGCCTCGCTGGCCAAGGAGCAGATCGGCGAGTTGGGCGGCTAAACCGGCCCGCCTGTGGATACAGCGCTTGCAGCACCTTGGGCCAGACGGGTGAGCAGCGCCATATCCACATTGGCCCCGCTGACCACAGCCGCCACGGTCTTACCCGCCACGTCGATCTTGTGGTGGAGCAGAGCGCCCAGCGCCACGCTGCCGCCGCCTTCCACCACAAGCCGCTCTTCAACCAGCGCATAGACCATCGCCGCCGCGATCTCATCTTCGTGCAGCAGCGCCGTCTCGTCCACCAGCCGCCGGATCAAGTTGAACGTATAGCGATTCTCCAGGCCGATCCCGCCTGTCAGGCTGTCGGCCAAGCTCTTCTCCTCCGGCAGTTGCACAGGCCGCCCGGCCTTCAGGCTTTCCACCATCACCGGGCCGCGCGCCATCGAGACGCCCACAGCGCGGATCGACGGCGAGGCGGCTTTTAGCGCCAGCGCGATCCCGCCGAGCAGCCCGCCCCCAGACAGCGGCGCTACCACGACCTCGATCGAAGGCAGCTCTTCCAGAATCTCCAGGCCGATAGTACCCTGCCCGGCGATCACCGCCAGGTCGTCAAAGGGCGACACCAAGGTCAGCCCTTCACGACCGGCCATCTCCAGCGCGGCGGCCTCGGCCTCGTCCTGGTTTGCGCCTACGACGCGCACCTCCGCCCCCAAGGCGCGCATCGCCTGCACCTTGTGCGGCAGCACCAGCGCCGGCACACAGACCACGGCGCGCATCCCCAGCGCCTGCGCCACATGGGCCACCGCCCGCCCATGGTTGCCGGTCGACACGGTGACCACCCCGCGCGCCCGCTCGCCCGGCGTCATCTGCAGCAGCCGGTTCGCCGCGCCGCGCACCTTGAACGCGCCGGTCACCTGCTGCGTCTCCAGCTTGAGATAGACCTGCGCCTCACAGCGCGCCGACAGCGCCGGGCTGTGGATCAACCCCGTCCGGCGGATCATGCCGGCGATCCGCCGCCGCGCCCCGTAGAGATCACGCATTTCAATCGGCTGCATCAGATTCCCTTCTGTCTATAATGGCAGGGTTTGGACGGCTCGCCCGTCCCCCGCCCATCGGCGGATGCCGCGGAATAGCCACTCATCGGGTACAATAGCGCGAGCTTTCAACCCGATCCACCCACGAAACTATGACCTATGGACACCATCCGCCGCATCAATATTTGGTCGGGACCGCGCAACGTCTCGACCGCGCTCATGTATTCCTTTGCGCAGCGCGCCGATACGCGCGTGGTCGACGAGCCGCTCTACGGCCACTATCTGCGCGTCAGCCGCGCCGACCACCCAGGCGTCGACGAAGTGCTGGCCCACATGTCCACTGACGCCGGCGCGGTCATCCGCGATGTGATCCTGGGTGCATGCGACCGGCCCATCCTGTTTATGAAACAGATGGCGCACCACCTGATCGACCTGGACCGCAGCTTTCTGGCCCAGACAACCAACGTGCTGCTCGTGCGCGACCCCGCCGAGATGCTCCCCTCGCTGGCCGAAACGCTGGCCCACCCCACGCTGCGCGACACCGGCTTGGCAATGCAGTCGGCGCTTCTCGCCGAGTTGCAGGCGCTCGGCCAATCGCCGCCCGTGCTGGATGCGCGCGAGCTCCTGCTCGACCCGGCCGCGGTTCTCTCCCAGTTGTGTGGCCAAATCGACATCCCCTTTGACCCGGCCATGTTGTCCTGGTCGCCCGGAGCGCGGCCGGAGGACGGCATCTGGGCCAAGCATTGGTATCACGCCGTCCACCAGTCCAGCGGCTTTCAGCCCTACCGGCCCAAGCAGACATCCATCCCCGGCCGGCTGCAGCCGCTGCTGGCCGAATGTCTACCCCATTACCAACAGCTTTCCCAATCTGCTATCCGTGCGCCGCGGCATAGCGGACCCGATCGACACCCCTAGGAGGCATCATGCAGCCGCAACTGCCCGACCCGCGCAACGCCGAAATCCTGATCCATGTCGGCGGCGAACTGCTCCCACGCGACCAAGCCAAAGTCTCGGTGTTCGACAGTTCGGTCCAAGGCGGCGATGCCGTCTGGGAAGGGCTGCGCGTTTATGAGGGCCGCATCTTCCAGCTCGACGCCCACCTAGACCGGCTGTTCGATTCTGCCAAAGCGATGGCCTTTGCACAAGTGCCGGCGCGCGCCGAGGTCAAACAGGCGATCTTCGACACGCTCAAGGCCAATAACATGCGCGATGGCGTCCATATCCGCCTCACGCTGACGCGCGGCACGAAGGTCACCTCCGGCATGGACCCGCGGCTCAACCGCTCCGGCCCCTGCCTGATCGTGCTGGCCGAATGGAAGGCCCCGGTCTACAACTCCAGCGGCATCCGCCTGATCACGGCGAGCATCCGGCGCAACAGCCCCCAGTGCATCGACTCTAAGATTCACCACAACAACCTGATCAACAACATCCTCGCCAAGATCGAAGCCAACGTCGCCGGCTGCGACGACGCGCTGATGCTCGACCTGCAAGGCTATGTCGCCGAGACCAACGCCACCAATGTCTTTGTGGTCAAACGGGGCGCGCTGCTCTCTCCACACGCCGATAGCTGCCTGCCAGGGATCACTCGCGCCTTTGTGCTGCACCTGGCGCGCAATCACAACCTGTCCGTCTACGAGCGCAATCTCACCCTGGCGGAGGTCTACAGCGCCGACGAACTCTTCACCACCGGGACCATGGGCGAGTTGACTCCCGTGCTCAGCGTCGATGGCCGCGTCATCGGCAGCGGGGAGCCGGGGCCGATCACGCGCCAACTCCAGCAACTCTATGCCGAGTGTACATCATGCCTGGGCGAACTGCTGCCTTTCTAACTGGGCAGACATTGGCCTGAAACTGCGCCAAAACACCTGCTTGCTACGCTGAATGCATCTGTTTCCAGACGTCGGCGCGCAGCCGCTCGGCCGTGCGTCCATTCATCAAAGGGTCGTGACCTCATGCAAACACCTACCCATACGCAAGCCGGTCAAACAGCCAGTCTGGCGGGGATGCGGGTGGCGCTGGCGTGGGGGGCAGACGAGGCGCACACGCCCGCCGCCGAACTGCAAGACTTGGGGGCGGAGGTGGTCTACTACCCCTGTTTGGAGCGGCTGCCCCCCGCCGACCTCACGGCGCTCGACCAGGCGCTCGACCAAGCGCTGGCGGGCGTCTACACCTGGCTGCTCTTGCCCAGCGCCAGCGCCGTCCTGACGCTGAGCGAACGGTGTGACCAGCGTCAGATCGCCCCCGCCCGGCTCACGCAAGCCGTGCGTCTGGCGCTGTTTGGCGCCACCACGCGCCTGGCGGCGCAGACGGCGCTGGGCGTCGACCTACAGGC
>JADLFO010000023.1 GCA_020845455.1 Caldilineaceae bacterium | reverse complement strand
TGGGGCCAGGCGTGGACCTGTCCGCCGGTGAGGGTGATGGGCAGGATGTCGTCGGCGACGCGGCGCATGCCGAGTTCATCCAAGCGGCGTGCCAGGGTCGATTTGCCCGTGCCTGAATCGGCGGCGAAGGCGGCCGGCTTGCCGTCGATCAGCGAGGCGCCGGCGTGCAGACACCAGACATCGCGCAGGGCGAAGGCGAGCATCAGCGGCGGGCCGAGCAGGGCTTCTGTAAAGACCGCATCCTCTACCGCTCCATGCGAGGCCGGGTCGGCGTGGATCGTGTCGCCGGCGTCATTCACCCGGAACGCGCCCACCCCCTCGACGTCAACATGGTAGCCATGGGGTGTGCGTGCCACAGAGACCGTGCAGACGCGCCCACCGAGCGGTGCGCGCACAGCGATATAAGGGGCGCTAGTGTGCTCGATCTCAGAGGGGCCGGAATAATGCGCCGCCGTCTCCACAGCGAGAGACGGCGCAAACGGCAGGAGAGGAAGCGGGCAGTTCGTCCAGACATCCAACCCGGCGAGCCGATAGAGGCATCGTGGCTGAATGCCCTGGGTACACGCGATCAGTAGATGTGACATTCTCCGCCAGAGTCAAAAACAGAGAGTTAGGTCTGTAGCGGGCCTCCTGGGGCATCTGGGGGACTGTCTATCACACCTGCCGTGCTGCCCAATGTAATACTGCGTATATCCCCGTAGGCTGTCAAGACCGGCACAGAGTAGGCTTGTTTGCCCTGATAGGAGGCCGAGCCCACTGCGAGCGATTGAGCAGAGCGTCGTATGACCTGTGGGCTTGGGGTTTGGTTGTCCCGCATGTAGTTGACCTCCTCTGCATGAGCGGCTAAATCGATCTGATGATAGTATATGCTACGTCCAGTACTTTCGCAACCATAGCTCAAGTGCAACCACCTGCCACAGCCAGTAGGTCTGCAATTCCGGACCTTGAAGCTCCTGTTGTAAGCGCCGCAGGCGGTCTGCGTCAATGTATCCGTATTCGACTACTTTGGGGGTTTCGAGCAGGTTTGCCAGGGTCGCTGCCTCACGCTGCAACCCTCGACCAGAGAGTGGGCGCAGGCTGCCTGTTTTGCCCTTGGTCAGATGCGCCTGTGGGAGCAACTCACACCCAAGCTTCATCTGCCATTCTTTGTATGCGCCCGGATGTCCCAGTTGATCGCCTGGGATCGCAAGGGCCAGTTCGACCAGTCGCTGATCTCGAAAAGGCGCCAGGGTTTCGATCTCATACGCGTAGTAAATGCCGACGGCGGCTCCTCTGCCCTGGGGGAGATTATTGGGGGTTACGGCCCGATAACGTTCCCATTGGCCTGGTGCAGGAAAGTCGCGCCAACGCTGCGTTTCTATGAGCGTGCCATAGTAATTCGTGCGCTGCAGCAGCCCGGCGGCAGCAGCCGGGTTCTGGCTCTGAAAGAGCCGCCCGCCCCCTTTGACACGGCGTTTTGCTTGCCGGTAGCGGTAGCGCAGCGTGCGCGGGAGTAGGGCGCGAAGTAGATAGCGGGCTTCTTGTCTCGCATTGAGAAGTTGATGGTTCTGGCGGACAATGCGCGCGATCTTGCGCCAACGACCTTGGCGCAGGCCATCCACAGCCCAATAGCGCCAACCATATCCCAAGAGTTCACCGGTATAGCCGTTGAGCAAGACCCGACAGCCGGCGGCCTGGCATGCCTCTAAAACCTGTTTACGCAATAGGTGATAGGGGTCGAACCCTGGACATTCGGGCAGGATCGGCCACTGACTCAGATCGCGCAGCGGCCAGCATTCATCGCCTGCCAGATAGGTCGCCTGAACCCCATACTGCTCGGCCAACGGCTGGATCCAATGCCGTTCATTCGCATCGGCAAGCATATCGTCGTCAAAGACCCAGGAGAAACTGCGCAAAGGTTGTCGCGGCGCAGCCTGTGCCAACTGCTTGGCCGCCAGTGCCGCCACCAACCCTGAGTCCAAGCCGCCGCCCAGGGAGATAGCGACGGGTGATGCGCTGCGCAGCCGGCAGCGTACCGCCTCGTCCAGCAGTTCGGCGAAGTGATCGGTATAGTCGCGCTCGGCGCGATAGCGGATCTGCCGCTGCGGGTCGATATCCCAGTAGCGCCAGAGCTTGATCTCGGATGGCGTTGCCAAGAGGGCGTGGGCGGGCGGGAGATAGTGGATGTCCTGGATAAAGGAGCCGCTGTGGTCTTCCCAACCAAGCGACAGATATTCGGCTACTTTATGGTCGTTGATGCGAGGGATGAAGCCTGGGCGCGCCAGCAGATGCGGGATTGCGGAACTGAGCCAGAGGGCGTTGTGGTCGACTTGATAGGCCAGGCTGCGGCCGCCGATCTGATCACAGGCAGCGAAGAGCGATTGGCGGGACTCATCCCAAATGGCAAAGGCGAATTCACCCAGCAGATGGGTTACGCAGTCGATGCTCCAGGTCTGATAGGCGTACAAGATCAACGCTGCATCTGAAATCGTTCGCGCCTGCTCCGGCGTGAGGCGCAGGCTTCGGCAGAGAGCAGGGCGGTTGTCGAGGCGCACATCGGCTGTGATGGCGAGCCGCGGCTCGTCGCTGACCAGCGGTTGGCATTCACCAATCTCTTCCGGCGTCACCCAGAAGTGTTGATGGGCGAGTCCGATCGGGCCATCGCGCCAGCATCTCTGGCCGTCCACGGCTCGCGCCGGCGTTGCCGCCAGCATCTTCTCTAGGGTAGTCTGCGCCACGGGGGTCCCATCGCGCTGAAACACGGCCAAAATCGTAGACATACAGCGCATCCTATCACAAGCGCAGCCCAGGCGAGAATCACACCCCCTCCAATCCCCATCGGCTGCCGCTATCTAGCATGAAGGGTTGCGACAACCAGCCGCAACCCTTCATCATCTACTTCAACCGATTTTCGAAAGTTACCGGGTTACGACAACTGTCGGGTCTCCCAGGATCGTCCAGCCCAAGAGGAGATCCACCCGGCCAGGGTCGGTCTGGGCGAGTTGTTGCTTGCCTTGCAAGACAGCGTCACCCAGCGTCATTCCGGTCTGTACGACGCGTTGCATAACCAGTGGGCCTAACTTGGTTCCGGCGTCACTGCCCGTCAAGGCGGTTGCGCCGAGAACGGCGGCAGCGCCGCGGTCGCCGGAGAGCATGAACTTATGTCCCAGCGTGTTCATCTTGGCATCGGCGTAGTAGGTATTCCAACAACCCCATTGCAGCACAACGGTCGGCTTGCCGGTGTTGGCCAGCGTCTCCGCATCTGCGCTGCTGAAGAGCGACGTGGCCCACTTGGTTGGGCTGGAGTGGCCCACAAAGCTGACCAGTCCAGCGCCGTTGTTGATACTCTCCACCAGCGTCGCCTTAGCGTTCGCTACCCCTAAGATGTCGATGTAGGCAGGAGTGATCTGCCATCCCGCCCCCGTCAGCGTGCCGGCCATCGCCTCACTCTGCGCCATGAAGTTGTTGACCCCATCCACATCGTCGGCGGTAAAGACCGCGTTACGGGCGTAGTCGGTGGCGTTCTGATAGACCTGTGTCTTGGCAATCGCAGTCAGCAGTTCCTCCGATGTGCGTACGGGGAAGCGTCCGATGGCTAAGTCCGGCACGAAGTCGCTATTCAGGTCGGCATAGAACGGATCCACAGGAGTCCAGCGTGCAGCTTCACCGGTTGCAGTCCAGAGAGAGGGAATAAAGCTGATGCTGCCGCTGTTGGTGCGGTTGCGATAGTCATAGGTGTCACCGCCGACCAACAGCACATACTTGGTTCCCATCTGTGCGGCGGCATCCTGGATATAGGCTTGGATCGCCGCGGCGTCGAGGATGCCATAGGTGTACCGGTTATACAGGTCGTTGACATCTACGACTTTGACTGTATAGCCTTGCGCCGTGCGGGCCGCGACCAACGACGCCAGGTCGTCGATGAACGATGGGTGCGAGATCATCAGGAAGGTGGCCGGCGTGCTCAGCAGATCGGGCACAGTCGGTACCGCCTCGATGCTGGGTTTGAGCAGGTTGCCTACCGTCGTCACATGGTAGGTCGCCGGCTGTGCGCTGCCCACAAACTTGGCTGCATAGCCGCCATTGGACGGCTCGACGAGGACTCTATCCAGCCGCACCAGGCTGTCTGCATCCGAACGATAGGCGATGACCTCCGGCGACGTCAACCCTTCCACACGCAGCACATTGCTCGTCGCCTCAAAGTTGAGCGCGTTATTGCGGGCTACAACCGTGCGCGGGTAGGTGACCGTGTAGCGATCCAACTGCATGATGTCCCAGCGGACACCGTTGTCGCGCGGGGCGTTCAGCGTCAGCGTGTTCTCGCCGTTGACCAACAGCCCATCCGGCAACGTCACCGTGAATGTGTGGGCGCTATAACCGTCAAAGGATTCGTCGGCTATGGGCTGACCGTTGAGCGACACAAGCAGATGGTGGTCATTGTCGATCGAAGAGAAGCTTGAGCCACCCCAGACCTCGACTTCGATCTGGGCCGCCCCTGCGCCCGCGACGTACCCGTCAACGTTGAACTTGACCTCTTGCGCGCCGGCGCCATAGGGCGTATAGAGTTCAACGTCGAACCATGGCTCTGTCCCTGGTGAAGAGGACATGTAGGCGCGGTCATTGTCAAAGACGGTGCGCTCTGTATAAACTCCCAGCGGCTGTTCGTCGGCAGGGTCAATGGTGTTGATCCCAATTCGCTTCACCAGGGCCGAATTGACCTCAAGCGTATAGACGTTCTTGTCGGTGTAGAGCGTGTCCAGCGCCTCGCCATAGAACTCGATGTATGCGCCGGGGCCAAAGACATCCCCACTGACCACACGGATCGGCACGGGTCGGCCGCGGTGGGTCAGCGCTAGGCTGGCGGAGCGCACGCCGCTGTAGTTGATGCCTGCCGCCGCCAGATCCTCAAAGGTCACCCGATAGAAGCCGGTGGCGCGGACGCCGAAGTTCACCTTTGCGGTCGTGACTGCGGCCGGGTCAGTCGGCACGGTCGGCTCAACCGGCTGGATTGGTTCGGTCGGCTCAGTTGGCTCGATCGGCTGAGTTGGCTCGATCGGCTGGGTTGGCTCGATCGGCTGGGTTGGCTCGATCGGCTGAGTTGGCTCGATCGGTTGAACCGGCGCGACACCGTTTGCGCCGGACTGGAGCAAAGGCATGTATGCGCGTGGGGTTGCGGTCGTGGCCGCCGGGGTCGCGCCATTGCCCTCGCTGGGCGCCGCGCTGCTCTCGACAAAGGCGACCTGTTCGCGCAGGGTCATATCGGCCGTGTTCACCTCCGCTGCGCCGGCAAGGGCTGCCGCAGCCAGTTCACTGCTCACCGCCGCCGCATCGGAAGCGGCGCGGCCCTGCGCCTTAGCGTCGTGTTCGGCATGGACAGCCGTCCAGTCGATCGGCTCGACGACGACTCTTTCGCCGAAGCTCTCGCCCAAGACAAAGGGGCCATGGGGGCGCATACTGCCCTTGGTGTCTACATCATAGAGATAGAACTCTGTGGCCTGGATGCCGGTCAGGTCCAGCGCATAGTCCTGCGGTTCGAGGCTGTTGATCACCTTGGAGGGGATCAAGTCCGGGCCGATCTTGACCATCTCGCTGCCCTGCTGAGCATACAGTTCGAAACCGGCGTTGTCGCTTTCGGTGGCCGTGCTCCATTCGAAACGGGTCACATCGCCGTCGCGCGCCGTCTGGAAGTAGCTCAGCGTCACAGGCACTGCGCCGACGCATGCGTCATGGAAGATCGTGCCGGGCTGTGCGATCTCGCCTTGCGTGTTGATCGCGGACACCAGGCCGTTCATGATGAAGTTGCCAGGCCCCGTGCGATCCGTAAAGACCCGCACCGTCCAGGTCTGTCCGGCCGTCAGCGCGTTCGGGTTGGGCAGCGTACAGAGCGCGCGATTGTAGTTGACGCCGCCGGGGACGACGTTGCCGCTGCCGTCGGTCTCGGTGAACACGCAGGCAACGCCTGGCACCGAGGAGGTGAACCGGTTGCCCCCTTCAAACTTGATCTTATCCTTGAGGCTGGCGTCGAACTTGATTTCCATTTGCCAGCCGTTGATCTGCGCGCTGGCGTCGGTATTCGTGATCTCGCCTTCCATATAGGGGTCGTTCGGGTCGAGCATGCCCGTATCCGTGCATAGTGTCTCAAACTTCGGCTTACGCACGTTGACCACCTGGCACTGGCTGGTAGTCGAGTTGGGCAGGTTGTCGAGCGTGAACGAATTGCCGCCGACATTCGGTGTAAAGCTTGCGCTCCCCGGCAACGTAGGACAAGTGATGTCGTTCAGGCGATACGCAGCTTGCGGCGTTTCCGTGACGACGATCCGCGAGAGATTACTGATGTTGGCGGCGCGCCAGCCAAAGATGACATGCCCATCCACATTGGTGACGCCGGAGGCAAGACTGCCGGGAGCAATCGCCGGGTTCGGCGAGGTCCAATCATAGTTGTTCCCGTTTGGAGTAGGCACATCCACATCGCCCGTGAAGGTCCACCCCGCCGCCGCGGTAGGTGGTGTGGCGGGGTTGTTGTCGTCGTCGACCTTTTTGGTGACCTGGACGGTGACGCCGCAGAGCTGGGTGATAATATTTTGGAAGATCTGCCCTAGATCGTCACCCGACCCCTTGGAGATGTAATCGGCGAGGCCGATATTCGCCTGGTTCGGGTAGCGGTCCGGGCCGGAGATGGCCTGCACGTTGGCGTGAGCCAGGGTCGGGTTGGGGAAACCGACCACGAAAATGTGACGGCCCTGGTTTTTAATAGCATTGGCCCGAGGAATCGCCGCGTTCAGCGCAGCGGTGTTTGACTGGTTTGTCGACGGGTTACTGCCGATTCCGGTGGCCGTCGGATTGCCGTCGGTAAAGAAGATTACCAGTGGGATGCGGCCGGGGGGGGTCCGAGTGGGGACCTGCGACACCTGGTAGAGTGCGGCTTCCCAATTTGTCCAGTACCCAATGTCGTTACCGCTGTTGGTAATGGCTGCACGATAGCTGGTTGCGTTGAAGTTGGCGCCGTTGATATAGGTATTAAACCTGGAGGGATAGTTAGCGTCGAGTACCTGGAAATCTACAACAGGAGTGCCTCCAGCATTCTGAATGAGGGCGGGCTGCGCACGCGAAGCAAATTCGATCACCCGGATATAGGAGTCGGTGCCTGCCAGCCCGTTGACAAAGTCCAACGCTGCATTGCGTACCGTCTGCAAGATGTTGCCTGACCCGCCTGCGCTGACAATCGAGCCGGACTCGTCCAGCACCATGATGATATCCATGCCACAGCTCAGCGCGGTATCGGGGTTGTTGGCAATCGGGCCGTTGGCGATAAAAACCGATGCAGATACAGTGCCAAGGCTGTTACCGCTGCAGTTTGTGCCGGAAAATGCCCGCACAGACAAGGTGTGGGCGCCTGTATTGTTGGCGCCTGGCGCGGTGACGGTGAAGGTGGCAGGGTCTGCCGGCGACGGGGTGACGCATGAACTCCAGTTTCCGTTGTCCCACCGCCATTGCACACGACCGATGGCGCTATTGTGGTCTACTTTGACGGTGAAGGTCGTGCCGCCTTGCACGGCGGTTTCCCACGGCGCTGCGACGACCCCGCCGAGTTGGACGAAGGTGAGGGTCGCTTGCGCTTGCGCGGGCTGAAAGATGCCCAGCGCGGCGCTCAGCCCGATCAGCAGGGCCAACAGCGCGGCCGGCAGCCGGTGTATGAACAATCTGCTCCACAACCCGATGGAGTGCATTGTGTGCTCCTTGTGTCTGGCCTGACTTGGACTTACTTGCCTGTCTGTTTTGATGCTCTTCACTGCACCCTCCAAAGATTTGTAACTCTCTGCCATGAGCCGGTCGTCTACATCTTGTGTCGCCGGTCATTGGTCGTAGGTCAATTGGCCTAGGTCATTTGTCGTAGGCGCGCAAACAAAAAAAACTGTGGCCGACCGTATACGAAGCCACTGCTGTTGCCCATTGCAGCTTGTGCGCTGGGGTGGTGGAACTGAATTGAGCTTGCGCTTCGATGTGTCTCGATGTATGTTGCGATGTATGTTGCGATGTTCGCGGGTCGCCGAACAGGTTTCGGCGACCCGCCCTCAGTATACAGCCCGAAACCGTCTTTGATCCTATCAATTTGCTGTCAGCCCGCGGGGCGCCGTATCTCTGTAAGCGCCGAGCTTGAGAGGGGCAGCTCCCCGTGCTTTGTCCGAACGCTTGCCCGCGCCCTGGCCTTCTGGTACACTGCGGCCAAAGGACAAGCATGTTGTGGCGCACAAGACCAAGATTTTGCTGTTGATCAAAAGCCTGGGGCTGGGCGGAGCCGAACGCCTGTTGGTCGATTCGATCCCCTATCTGGACCGGGATCGCTATGACTATACCGTTGCCTATTGCGTCCCGTGGAAGGCGGCCTTAGCCCCGGCCATCCTCGCCGCGGGCCTGCCCGTTATCTGTCTTGCGCCGGGCACGCCGCGCCATGCCATATCAAGCCAGGCTGTATCGATCCAGGCCGTGCCGAGCCAGGTTACGCCGGCCCGCCCGGCGGCGGCGGCGGCGCTGCTGCCGGCAGTTGCGGCGCGGCTGGCCGCGCTGCAGCGCCGTGAACGCTATGCGCTGATCCACGCCGATCTGCCCGTGGCCGGGGTGCTGGGCCGCGCCGTGGGCCGGTGGATGCGCGTCCCGGTCGCCTATACGGAGCATAATTTGCAGGAACGCTATCACCCGCTGACGCGCGCCCTCAACCGCGCCACGCTGCCCTGGGCCGATCAGGTGTGGGCGGTGTCGGCGGAGGCCGCGGCGTCGCTGCGCCGCGCCTGTGGGCCGCGCACGCCGCGGCTGGCGGTGCTGCCCAATGGGGTGCCGGTCGAGCAGGTGCGCGCCGAGGCCGCGGGAGCCGCCGCTCTGCGCGCCGAGCTTAGGATCGACCCGGCGCATCGGGTGGTGGGGACATTGGCAGTCTTTCGCGCCCAGAAGCGGCTGGCCGACTGGGTCGAGGCGGCGGGCGCGGTGGCGCGCCGCCGCGCCGATGTGACTTTTGTGCTGGTGGGCGACGGCCCGGAGATGCCCGCCGTGCGCGCCGCCGTCGCCGCACAGGGGCTGCAGGAGCGCGTGCGGCTTACCGGCTTTCGCGCCGACGGTCGCCGCTATCTAGGCGTGATGGATCTGTTCTTGCTGACCAGCGAGTTTGAAGGGATGCCGGTCGCGCTCCTGGAGGCGATGGCGTTGGGCACGGCGGTGGTCGCCACCGCCGTGGGCGGCGTCGGCGAAGTGGTCGAGGATGGGCGCAATGGGCGGCTGACCGCGCCCGGCGCACCGGCACAGGCCGCGGCCGTCGTCTGTGACCTGCTGGCGGATGCCGCGCAGCGCCGCCGATTGGGAGAGGCTGCCGCCGTCACGGTCGATACCCACCATCATATCCGCCGGCGTGTGGCCGCGCTGGAAGCAGGCTATGCGTGGTTGACAAAAGGCAGGCAGGCATGAGCGCGGCGCAGGGGCCTGCACTCGCCGCCCAGAGCGTCGCGCCTGTCTATACCCTGCGCGCTTATGCGCCGGAACAAATCCCGGCTGTGTTGGAACTGGCGCGAGCGAACCTTGGAAATGCGGGAGCAGTGCGCAAGAGCGAAGCCTTTTGGCGCTGGAAACATCACGCCAACCCCTTTGGGGCCTCGCTCGGCGTGGGCGCATGGACGCCCGACGAGCAGTTGATCGGGCTGCGTATTCTGCTGCGCTGGCGGCTGGTGCATCCGCAAGGCGGTGAACTGGCTGCGGTGCGCGCCGTGGATACGGCGACCCATGCAGGCTACCGGCGCATGGGCATCTTTTCGGCGCTGACGCGGCGCATGCTGGCCGATCTGCCCGGACAGGGCGTAAGGCTGATCTTCAATACGCCCAACGCCCAGAGCCTGCCCGGCTATCTAAAGCTGGGCTGGCAGGTAGCAGCGCGCTGGCCGCTCTATCTGCATCCGCTTCGGCCCTGGCGCATGATCCGCCGCGCTGCGGGCAGGGATGCGCCTCAGCCGGATGCCGCCGTGGGGCTGGGGCGGGTGCAGACGTGGGCGCGCTTTTGGGAGGAGTATGGCGACCAAGCCGCCGCGCTGGTGGCGGCGTCGGAGCAGGGCCGCACGCCGTGCGGCTGGCGCACGCCGCGCACGCTCGACTATCTGACCTGGCGCTACGGCAGCCACCCTTCGATCCAATATGGCGTGCATGTGCTGGTAGATGACCGCGACCCCGGGCGACTGCGGGGCTTTGCGCTGCTGCGCCCGAATGTGCGCCAAGGGTGGCAGGAGTTAGTCTTGGCCGATCTCTTTTTGGCAGAATGGGAGGACCGCCAGGCGCAGCGGCTCTTGCATGGGCTGCACCGCGCCGTAGAGGCCGACTATCTGATCGCCCACTTTGCCGAGGCCAGCCGTGAGCGCGCCTGGCTGCGGCGCTTAGGCTATTGGCGCGTGCCCAAACGCCGGTTGGCCTTTAGCGTGATGCCGCTGCAGGAGATCACGCCGCCGCCGGCGGATGCCCGCAGTTGGGATCTGTCGTTGGGCGATCTGGAGCTTTTCTAGGAGCAAGCTGCACGCATGGCGCGTCATTCCCAACCTGCGCTGCCGCGGGCCAGTCATCCCGGCCCGCTCTCGCTGCCGCCGACCCGCACGGTCGACGAGGGGCGGCGTTATACGCCGTTTGTCCTGTTGGGGTTTGTCGGCTGGCTGCTGCTGCTGACGGTGGCGGCGCCGGTGGCTGAATGGCCGGGGATGTTCGTCTATCTCGTCGTAGTCGTCGCGCTGGCGAACGTGCTCTATGTCAAGGGCATCAAACCGGTGGACCCCAGCTTTTCCGGCCCGCTGTTCACGCTGGCCGTCCTGGCCAAGCTGATCGGCAGCACGGTGCGTTACTGGATTCTGACCGATGTCTACAATTCGGGGGGAGATGCCCTGACTTATTTTGGGCAGGGGCAAGTGCTGGCAAGCTACTACCGCGACTTGGATTTCTCGGTCTGGGCCTGGTATGTCCACGGCGGCGAAGGCACGACCGCCATGGTCAAGTTGGTCGGCTTTCTCTATGCGCTGCTGCCCGCCAACTTGCCGGGCAGTTTTTTTCTCTATGCAACGCTGGCGCTGACAGGCGCGGTCTTTTTTTATCGCGCCATTCTGATCTCCAGCACCGATGAGTCGTATAAGACCTATCGCTGGTTTATCTTTTTTCTGCCCTCGATCCTCTTCTGGCCGTCGAGCCTGGGCAAGGATGCCTGGATCTTTTTCTGTTCGGGCGTGGCGACCTATGGTTGGATTCTGTATGCGCGCAAGCAGAACGTCGGCGGGCTGTTTTGGGCAGGGCTGGGCCTCTTCCTGGTGAATTTCATCCGCCCGCACACGGCGGCCTTTCTGGCGCTGGCGATGGCCTTTTCGTTCTTTATGACCGTCACCCACCGCGCCCGTTCGTTCGCCGTGTGGGTCGTGGGCGGTGTAGTCGTCGCCCTCTTGGCGGTTGCGTTGGTACGTTCGGGCGCAGATTTTCTGCGCCTCGAGAATCTGTCGGTGGAGGCGGTCGAGGAGTTCTATGCCGAACAGCAAGAGCGCACCACGGGGGGCGGTTCGAGCTATGAGACGGTCGACGTCTTCACCCCCAGCGGGCTGGCGGTGGGACTGGTGAGCGCGCTGGCGCGCCCCTTCCCCTGGGAAGCGCATAACCCCCAGATGTTGATCGCAGCCCTGGAGACGATGGTCTGGCTGGGCTTCTGCTGGGTGCGGCGCGGGGCTTTCGTTCGCAACCTGCGCGCGATCCGGTCGGACCCGGCGGTCTCGTATGCGCTGGCCTATTCGGTGATCATGCTGCTGGCGCTCACGTCGCTCGGCAATTTCGGGCTGATCGCGCGCCAGCGCGTGGTCGTGCTGCCCTTCTGGTGGATGCTCTTTCTATGAGGCTGTGGATGCAGCAGGGGCTGCGCCGGGCGCTGAAGACGCCGCTGGCGGTCTGGGGCGCGGCAGCGCAGGCGGCGCGCCCCCCCGCGCCGGGCATCACCTTTCTGGGCTATCACAGTGTGGCGGGCCGGCTGCCGCTCGAACTGGACCTGCCCTACCCGGTCTTCCGCCGCCAGCTTGAGACGCTGGCCGCGCGCGGGGCGGTGATCGCCTATGAAGAGGCGCTGGCTTGGCTGGCGGCGGGCCGCCGTCCACCTGCGCCGCGCTGGGTGTTGACCTTTGACGACGGCTATGCGGACTTCTATACCCATGTCTTCCCGCTGCTGGCGGCGCTGCATCTGCCCGCCACCCTCTTTGTGACCACCGGTTTTGTCGACGACGGTATAGCCTATCCTCTGATGGCGCGGCCCGACCTGAGCGCCGCGCCGGTCACCTGGCCCATGTTGGGCGAGATGGCCGCATCGCCTTGGGTCACCTTGGGCGCGCATACGCATACGCACCCGCTGTTGGACGCCTTGCCCGCGGCGCGCATCGAAGAAGAGTTGGTACATCCGCTGGAGCGTTTTCAGCGCGAGTTGGGGCTGCGCCCGCGCCATTTTGCCTACCCGCGCGCGATCTGGAATCCGGCGCTGGCGGCGCAGGTGGCGCGCCATTACGCGTCCGCCGTCGCCGGCGGGGGGGGGCGCGGCGCGGCATGGGATGCCTATCGCATCCCGCGGCTGCCCATCCGGCGCAGCGACGGGCGTTGGTTTTTTGCCCCCAAGCTGGCTGGCTGGCTGGATGACGAGGAAGCGGCCTATCGGCTGCTACACCGCCTGCTGTACCGGCTGCGGCATTAGGGCGCGGCCATGTCACAGTATCCATTGGTCACGGTCGCGCTGCCCTGCTATAACCGCGCTGCCCGCCTGCCGTTGGCCCTGGCGTCGCTGGTGGCGCAGCGCTATACAGAGTGGGAATGCGTGCTGGTGGATGACGGCTCGACCGACGACCCCGCCGCGGTGGTGGATGCGCTGGGCGATGCGCGCGTGCGCGTCGTCCGTTTGCCGCGGCGCATGGGGCGCGGCGTGGCGCGGCAGGCGGCGCTGGACGCGGCGCGCGGCGATCTGTTCTGCAAGCTTGACAGCGATGACTGGCTTTACCCGGACAAGCTGGCGCGCCAGGTGGACCTGTTGGCGCATCAGCCGGAGGTGGGCGCGGTGGGCAGCGCCATCGCCGTGGTGGACGACCGGCAGGAGCTGATCGGGGTGCGCGGCCGCGGCGATCTCGGCGCAGATGCCGATGGGTCTCTGCCGGTGCTGCCGCCGGTGCGGGGCACGCTGCCGCCGCCGCTGGCGCGAGTGCCGTTGATGATGCGTATGTCTTTGGCGCGGCAGTGCCGCTATGACCCGCGGCTGCGGCGGGCCGAGGACACGGATTTTGTGCTGCAACTGCTGGCGCACACCGCCTACTGCGTGCTGCCCAGCCCGACCTATGCCTACCGCCAGGAACGCGCCGGCGCGTTGGGCGATAACCTGAGCGGCTATCTCTACCGCATGTGCGTGATCTGGAAGCACCGCGGCCGCGGCTATGGCGATGCGCTGCGCCGGCTGGCCGTCACGGGGGTCAAGGCGGGCGTCTGTGGCGTGGGCACGCTGGCCGGGGCCGGCGGTTGGCTGATCCGGCGGCGGTCGCAGCCGGCGACGGCGGCGGAGGCGGCGGCGTTTGCCCAAGCGCGGGCGGCGGTAATGGCCGAGGCCGCGCGCCTCTTTGGCGAGCCGGCAACAGCAAGCATGGCCCCAACCCCGATCGTTTTGGAGAGGCAGGCATAGTGCTACAGAGACACAAAGCATGAAGGTCGCGCACATCACGACGATTGATCTGTCGCTGCGCTATCTGCTGCTCAACCAGCTTTGCAGCTTGCAGGCCGCGGGCTATGAGGTCACCGGCATCTCCACGCCCGGCCCCTATGTGGCGGAACTGGAGGCCGCGGGCATTCGCCATCTGGCCGCGCCGATGACGCGCAGCCTGACGCCGGGCCAAGACTTGGCCGCGCTGGCGCGCCTGACCCGCCTGCTGCGCCGCGAGCGCTTTGCGCTGGTGCATACTCACAACCCCAAGCCGGGGCTGATCGGTCAGGTGGCGGCGCGCTGGGCGGGTGTGCCGGTGGTGGTCAATACGCTGCACGGCTTCTATTTCCATGAGCATATGCGCCCGCTCTGGCGGCGCTTTTATATCCAGATGGAGAAGATCGCGGCGCGCCATTCGGATGTGATCCTCTCGCAAAACCGGGAGGACATCCAGACGGCGCTGGCCGAACGTATCTGCCGGCCTGACCAGATCAAGTGGCTGGGCAACGGTATCGACGTGCGTCGCTTTGACCGGCGCAGCGTGGCGCAGGCGGCGCTGGACGCCAGCCGCGCCGAACTGGGGCTGGACCCGGCGCGGCCTGTGGCGGGGTTTGTCGGGCGTATGGTGGCGGAAAAAGGGCTGCTCGACCTGCTGGCGGCGGCGCAGACCGTCTTGGCGCAGATGCCGGACGTGCAGTTTTTGTTGGTAGGGCCGCTCGACGACGCCAAGTCCGATGCCCTGACCCCCGCCGTGGCCGCGGCTTACGGCGTGGGCGAGGCGTGCCATTTTGCCGGGATGCGCCAAGATATGCCCACGATGTACGCGCTGATGGATCTCTTTGTGCTGCCCTCACACCGTGAGGGCTTCCCGCGCGCCCCCATGGAGGCGTCGGCGATGGGCGTGCCCTGCGTGGTGACCGACATCCGCGGCTGTCGCGAGGCGGTGGAGCCGGGCGTCAATGGGCTGTTGGCGCCGCTGCGTGATGTCGATGCGCTGGCGAGCGCCATTCTGATGCTGCTGCAAGACCACCGCCGGGCCGCGCAGATGGGCGCGCGCGGCCGGCAGATGGCCGAGGCGCGCTTTGACGAGCAACTGGTCTTTGGCCGCGTCAAGGCCGAATATGCGCGGCTGCTCGCCCAAAAAGTGACCGCAAGCTGACAGGTTGTGCGACCTGTCCAACCCGTATACTGGAAGGCGTATTTCTGGACTATGGCACATTATCTGGTGACCGGCGGCGCGGGGTTTATCGGCAGCCATCTGGTGGACGCGTTGGTGGCCGATGGACACGACGTGCGCGTCTTTGACAACTTGACGACGGGCCGACGCGCTAATCTGGCCCATCTGCAGGGGCGGATCGACTTTGTCGAGGGTGATATCCGCGCCTATAACCAACTCGTGACGGCAATGCAGGGGATCGACTATGTGCTGCACCAAGCCGCGCTGCCCTCGGTGCCGCGCTCGGTGCAGGACCCGATCACCTCCAACGCCGTCAATGTGGACGGCACGCTGCATGTGCTGGCCGCGGCGCAGAAGGCAGGGGTGCGCCGCGTGGTGACGGCGTCGTCGTCGTCGGTCTATGGCTCGAATCCGGCGCTGCCCAAACAGGAGACGATGTGCCCACAGCCCAAGTCGCCCTACGCCGTTTCCAAGCTGGCAGGGGAGCAGTATGGGCAGGTATTTTGGCAGGTGTATGGGCTGGAGACAGTGGCGCTGCGCTATTTCAACATCTTTGGCCCGCGCCAAGACCCCCAGTCGGCCTATGCCGCGGTGATCCCGCGCTTTATCCAAGCTATGCTTGCGGGTGAGCCGGTGACGATCCATGGGGATGGAGCGCAGAGCCGAGACTTTACCTATATCGACAACGCCGTGCAGGCCAATCTGTTGGCGTGTACGGCCCCAGAGGCAGCGGGCAGCGTGTTAAACATTGCCTGCGGCAGCCGCTATACGTTGCTGGAGTTGGTCGAGCAGTTGGCCGCGATCTTGGGGCGCAGCCCGCAGGTGGTGCATGCGCCGCCGCGTGCGGGCGATGTGCCGCATTCGCAGGCCGATATTGAGCGCGCCCGCACGCTGTTGGGCTATGCGCCCCAGGTGGATTTTGCCGAAGGGCTGCGGCGCACCGCAGCTTGGTATCTTGCCGAGGGGCCGGGACAACATGGTTGAACAGGTCCATGGTTGAGCAGGCCGCGCATGTCCACGCCGGGCCGCCCGCCGGTTTTTACCGGCGCTATGGCAAGCGCGCTTTGGACGTGACCGGGGCGCTGCTGGGGCTGGCGCTGCTGGCCCCGCTGATGGCGGCGGTGGCGCTGCTGATCCGGGCGCGCATGGGCAGACCGGTCCTGTTTCGCCAGGCGCGGCCGGGGCTGCACGGCGCGCCCTTTACGCTGATCAAGTTTCGCACCATGCATGCCGCGCTGGATGCGCAGGGCCGACCGTTGTCCGACGCCGACCGGTTGACCCCTTTGGGCCGCCGATTGCGCGCCTGGAGCCTGGACGAACTGCCTGAACTGGTCAACGTGGTGCGCGGTGAAATGAGCCTGGTAGGGCCGCGGCCCCTCTTGATGCACTATCTGCCGCGCTACACGCCGGAACAGATGCGCCGCCATGCCGTGCGTCCCGGCATTACCGGCTGGGCGCAGGTGCATGGCCGCAACAGCGTCTCTTGGGAAGATCGCTTTGCCCGCGATGTCTGGTATGTCGACCACCTGTCGCCGGGGCTGGACATGCGTATCCTCTGGCAGACGGTTTGGATGGCGCTGCGCCGCGAGGGCATCAGCGCGCCGGGCCAGGCCACGATGGAGGAATTCCGCGGGGGCGACGAGCATGGCTGACCCAGCCCGTGGCGAGGTTGCCCGTATCCTGGTTATTGGCGCGGGCGGGCATGGGCAGGTGGCGGCGGAGGCGCTGCTGGCCTCGTGTGCGGCGGGGGTCCCGGTGCAGGCTATTGGCTTTTTGGACGATGACCCGACGCTGGCCGGGCAGATGCGGCTGGGGCTGCCCGTGCTGGGCGCGGCAGCGGCGCCGGCCTCGATCGCGCATGAGGGTGTGATCGTGGGCATCGGCGACAACGGCGTGCGGCAGCGCTTTTTTGACGCGCTCTGCGCCCAGGGAGAGATGGTGATCGCCTGCTGCCATCCCCGCGCCTATGTAGCCGGAGGCGCGACGCTGGGCCGCGGCACGCTGGTCTGCGCCGGGGCCGTGGTGGGCACGGGCGCGCGCGTGGGCGTCAACGTGATCCTCAACACCGGCTGCAGCGTGGATCATCACAGCCAGATCGGCGACCACGCGCATATTGCGCCGGGCGTGCGGCTGGGCGGGGAGGTGCATGTGGGCGCGGGGACGCTGGTGGGCATCGGCGCGGTGGTGCTGCCGGGGCGAACTATCGGCGCAGGCTGCGTAGTGGGGGCCGGCGCGCTGGTGACGCGCGACGTGCCGGACGGCGCGGTGGTGATGGGCAGCCCGGCGCGCATCGCCGCTCGCCGCTAAAACGTCTTCAATTAAGGGGCGTTCAAAGACAGGAGAGCGATGTCGCTGCAATTCTGCCGCCGGGCGCTGATCGCCGTGGCGCTGGCCCTATTGGGCGGGCTGCTGGCCGCGGCGCTGGTCTGGCTCAACCTCGGCTTCTTTTTGGACGCGAGCGCGCCGCCGGCGCAGGCCGACGCCATTGTCGTGATGGGCGGCGAAGGCGGTCGTTTTATGCGCAGCCGCCACGCCGTGGCGCTCTATGCCCAAGGGTTTGCGCCCATCGTGGTCTTTAGCGGCGGGACGCTGGCCTCCACCGGGATCGGCTGCACCTCTACCGCGCTTTCGCTGGAGGCGGCGACGGGGTTGGGGCTGCCCGCCGAGGTGGTGCGGCTGGCCCCAGAGGCGCAGAGCACCTTGGACGAGGCGGCCAACCTGCGTGACCTGGCGGCGGCGGAGGGCTGGACCCATTTGTTGATCGTGACTGACCGTTTTCATACGCGGCGCGCACGCCAGACGCTGGCGGCCTATCTGCCGGGCGTCACGCTCCAGGCCAGCGCGCCCGACGACCCGGTCTACGAGGCGGCATCCTGGTGGCGCAATGAGCGCAGCCTGGTCTTTGTGGTCAACGAGGCGCTCAAGCTGGGGTTCTATTGGATTGAATATGGCATTCGACCTATTGGCTGACCCGCCGGTTGACCCGCCCAGCGGGGATCTGCATCTGCGTCTGTTGGGCGCGCTGGTCGCCGGGCAGATCGCGCCGGACGCGCTGCGCCCAGAGCAGTGGGCCGGGCTGTCTGACCTGGCGCTGCGCCATGGGCTGGGGCCGTTTTTGCTCTGGCAGGCGCAGCGGGCGGGCTGCGCCGAGCAGTTCGGCGCAGCGCTGCTGCCGCTGCGCGCGGCGCGGGCACACAGCGCGGTGCAGGGCGTGCTGGCCGGCGGGGTGCAGCGGCGCTTGCAGTCGGCGTTGGCCCGGGCGGGGATTGCGACGCTGTGGCTCAAAGGCAGCGCGCTGGCGCAGACCGTCTACCCGTCGCCGGAACTGCGCCCGATGCTGGATATCGACTTGCTGGTCCCCTATGCCCAGCGCCGCGCCGCGCTGGCTGCCGCCGAGGGGGTCGGCTGCCGGCTGCTGCCTCAGTTGTTCGACGGCACGGAGTCCCTGAAGCATCATTACGCGTTGCAAGGGCCGGAGGGTGATTCAATGTCAGGTGATAAGGTTCTGGTCGAACTGCACTTCCGGCTGTTGGGCGCGGCCGACCGGCTGCTGCCCGTGCAGGCGCTTGACTGGTTCTGGCAGCAGACGATGCCCTATGCCGCGCACGATGCGGGGCCTCGGATGGCGACGCTGCGCCCCGAAGCGCATCTGCTCTATCTGGCCGCGCATGCGCTGCTGCAGCATGGCGAGACCGACCTCCGGCTGCTGCGCTTTTTCGACCTGCACCGGCTGATCCTGTCTACGCCGGCGTTTGACTGGGCATTGGTCATCGCTAGAGCGACGGCGTTGGGGTGGACGTATGTGACGGCGCGTGCGTTGCAGTTGGCGCAGCGCTATTTTGCTACGCCGCTGCCCGCGCACGTCCTAGAAACATTGGCGCTGCGCCGCCCTGCGCATGACACCGTGGCGCATGGGCGGCGACGCCGCCGGCCGCGCACCCTCTCAGAACAAGTGATGTACGATCTGGCGGCCATGGGCTGGCGCGATGGGCTGCGGACGGCGCAGCGTATTCTGCTGCCCCCGCCCGCCTATATGCGCCGGCGCTACACGGTGGACGCACCGTGGCATCTGCCCGCGGCCTATGCGGCGCGCTGGCGGCATATGGCGCAGGACGTCTGGCGCACGCTGCGCCGCCGCGGGGTGCGCTATGGCTGAACGCATCTACCTGTCGCCGCCGCACCTCTCTGGGCTGGAACTGCTCCATGTGCAAGAGGCGTTCGACTCGAATTGGATTGCGCCGCTCGGCCCCCAAGTCGACGCCTTTGAGCAGGAGTTTGCGGCGTCTGTTGGCGTGCGTGCGGCGCTGGCGCTCTCCTCCGGCACGGCGGCGCTGCATCTGGCGCTGCGCCTGGTGGGGGTGGAGCCGGGCGACGAGGTGATGGTCTCCACCTTGACCTTTGCGGGCAGCGTCTATCCGATCTGCTATCTGGGGGCGCGTCCGGTCTTTGTCGACAGTGAGGCCGCATCCTGGAATATGGACCCTGATCTGCTGGCGGAGGCGCTGGCCGAGCGGGCGCGGCAGAACCGGCTGCCCAAGGCGGTGGTGGTGGTGCATCTCTACGGCCAGTGCGCCGACCTGGGGCGCATCGCCGCGCTGTGCGACGCCTATGGCGTGGCGCTGGTGGAGGACGCCGCCGAAGCCTTGGGCGCAAGCTATGGCGGGCGCAGCCCAGGCAGCGTGGGGCGGGTGGGCATCTTTTCGTTTAACGGCAACAAGATCATCACCACATCCGGCGGGGGGATGCTGGTTGCGGACGACGGCGCGCTGGCGGCGCGGGCGCGCAAGCTGGCGGCGCAGGCGCGTGAACCCGCACCCCATTATGAACATCACGAGATCGGCTATAATTACCGCATGAGCAATGTGCTGGCCGCGATTGGGCGTGGGCAGTTGGCTGTGCTGGCCGAGCGCGTGGCGGCGCGGCGGCGCGTTTTTGCCGAATATCAGGCGCGGCTGGGCGATTTGCCCGGCCTAGCTTGGATGCCCGAAGCGCCGTGGGGGACGCACAGCCGCTGGCTGACGACCCTGACGATCGACCCGGCGCAGTTTGGCGCGGAGGCCGAGGCGGTGCGCCACAGCCTGGAGGCGGAGAATATCGAGGCGCGGCCGGTCTGGAAGCCGATGCACTTGCAGCCGGTCTTTGCACCCTATGCGCGCATCGGCGGGCAGGTGGCGGAATCATTGTTTGGCCGCGGGCTGTGTCTGCCGTCAGGGTCGAGTCTGAGCGACGCCGATCTGGTGCGGGTAGCGGCGGCGGTACGCAACGTCTATATCCAGACGCCGCTGGGAAGGACTTAACATGCTGTCCAAGTGGCGTAACCGGCATTTCTTCGTGCTCGATCTGGTGCTGTTGCCGCTGTGCGTCTATGCAAGCTATGTGATCCGGCTGGATGCGCTGCCGGGCGCGCGCTGGTGGCCGGGGATGGGGCTGCTCGCCGTGACGGTGGTGGTAACTACGCCGCTGGTCTTTCGCCGCGCCGGCATCTATGCGCGTTTCTGGCGCTATGCGTCGATCAACGAACTGCTGCTGCTCGCCGGTGCGTGGAGCGTGACGGTGGTGGTAGCCGGGTTGATGAGTTGGCTGACGCACCGGCTGTGGATGGACGAATGGATTGTGCCGCGCTCGATCCCGCTGATCCTGTTCTTGGTGGGGTTGGTGGCGATCGCCGGGCCGCGGCTGGCGATGCGTGTGCTGGCGCGTCGCCAACCGCGGCTGCCTACAGGTCAGGTGATGAAGCCGGTGGCGATCATGGGCGCGGGCGACGCCGGTACGATGATCCTGCGCGAGCTTCAGCAGAATCCCCAAGTGGGGCTGCGCGCTGTGGCTTTTCTGGACGATGACCCCGCCAAGCGCGGCATGGTGATCCACGGGCTGCGCGTGGAGGGGGGACGCCGGCTGATCCCGCAGTTGGCGCAGGAGGGCGTGAAGCAGATCATCATCGCTATGCCCACGGTGGCAGGCAAACAGATCCGTGAGATCGTGACGCTGTGTAGGGTCGCGGGCGTCCAGGCGCGCATTGTGCCGGGGATCTATGAGTTGCTGGGCGGCAAGGTCACGATCAACAAGCTGCGCGATGTGGAGATTGACGATCTGCTGCGCCGCGCGCCGGTGCAGACCGACATCGCCGCGGTGCGCGCTTTGCTCAGGGACAAGCGGGTGTTGATCACCGGTGGCGGCGGTTCGATCGGCGCTGAACTGGCGCGCCAGGTGGCGATGTGCAGCCCGCGCGAGATCGTGTTGTTGGGGCATGGCGAAAATTCGATCTTTGAAGTGATGGAAGATCTGCGCAGCCGCCCGCAGATGCCGCCTGTGCGCGGCGTGATCGCCGATGTGCGCTTCCCTGAACGGATCCGCCGTGTCTTTGCGGATGAACGGCCGCAGATCGTCTTTCATGCCGCGGCCCACAAGCATGTTCCTCTGATGGAAGACCACCCCGGCGAAGCGATCCTCAACAATGTGCTTGGCACGCAGTCGGTGCTGGACGCCGCCCAGGAGTCGGGTGTGGAGCGGCTGGTGTTGATCTCGACCGACAAGGCCGTCCACCCCACAAATGTGATGGGCGCGACCAAGCGCGTGGCCGAACTGCTGCTGCACCAGACGGCTGGAGCCACAGGCCGGCCCTATGTGGCGGTGCGTTTTGGCAATGTCTTGGGCAGCCGGGGCAGTGTGCTGCATACGTTCCGCCGCCAGATCGCGGCCGGCGGCCCAGTGACCGTGACCGACCCCGAGGTCAAACGCTATTTTATGACCATCCCCGAAGCGGTGCAGTTGGTGCTGCAGGCCTCGGTGATGGGCCGAGGGGGAGAGGTCTTTGTGTTGGACATGGGCGAACCGGTGCGGATCGTCGATCTCGCCGCCGACCTGATCCGCCTTTCGGGGCTGGAGTTGGGCCGGGATGTTGACATTGTCTTTACGGGGCTGCGCCCGGGGGAAAAACAGTTTGAGGAACTGTTCTTGGACGGCGAAACCTACCGCCGCACCGAGCACCAACAGATCTTTATCGCGGCCAACGGCCATGCGTTTGTGCCGGATGCGCTGGGCTGGGCCATCCCGCGACTCTACGCTGCGGCAGAGACCGGCGACCGCGACACGATCGTGGCGTGGCTGCGGCGCTTGGTTCCCGAATATCAGCCGCGCGATGGAGAGAGCGCAGCCGGTGCGGGGCTTCCGTTCAACTATACATCCAACTATACATCCAGCTACACACCCGGCCCGGCCAACGGAAGGGACCATTGATGTATTCGGTTCTCTTTGTATGCACCGCCAACCAATGCCGCTCGCCCATGGCCGAAGCCCTGTGGCGCGACTATGTCGCGGCCAACGGTTCGCAAGAGGAGTGGGGTATCGGCTCGGCGGGCACCTGGACAGGGCCTGGGCGCTCCGCTATGCCGCTGACGATCCAGGTCTTGGCCGAACAAGGGCTGGATGTGCGCGGCCACCGCTCGCAGCCGGTGGACTGGGCGCTGCTCTGCCAATATCGTCTGATCTTGGTGATGGAACAGGGGCATAAGGAGGCGCTACAACTGGAGTTCCCCAAGGCGCGCGGCCGCATTTTTCTGCTTAGCGAGATGAGCGGGCCAAGCTATTCGGTGGCCGACCCGGTGCGCGGCGGGCCGGCGGACTATCGCCACACGCTGGCGGAGATCGCCGACCTGTTGGTGCGCGGGGCCGAGCGTATCTATGTCTTGGCGTGCGAGCCGGCGGGCTGACCGCCGGCGGCCCATCCGTGCTATAATGCACGAGCGACAGATGCAGGGCCGGGTTTTCCCGGAGTGTGAGTGAGGATTGATATGGACTCTCGCGGTTTTGCCCGCTTTGCTTGGGGCGTGTTGGCCTTTAATGTGTTGGTGGTGCTGTGGGGCGCGTTTGTGCGCGCCACCGGTTCGGGGGCAGGCTGTGGCAGCCACTGGCCGTTGTGCAATGGCGAAGTGCTGCCGCGCGCGCCGCGTGTGGAGACGTTGATCGAGTTCTCTCACCGCACGACCAGCGGCATCGCCTTGATCTTGGTGGTGGCGCTGGCGGTGTGGGCCTGGCGCGCTTTTCCGCGCGGGCATCATGTGCGCCGGGCGGCGCTGGCCTCGCTGGTGTTGATGGTGGTGGAGGCGCTGGTCGGCGCGGGGCTGGTGCTGTTGGAACTGGTGGCGCACAATGTTTCGGTGGCGCGCGCCTATTGGATGGCGGGCCATTTGATCAACACCTTTCTGCTGCTGGGCGCGCTGACATTGACGGCGTGGTGGGCCGGGAACCATCCCCCTATGCGGCTGCGCGGCCAAGGCGCGCTGACGCCCGCGCTGCTGGCCGCGGCGGCGGGTGTGTTGATCCTGGGGGCCAGCGGCGGTATCACAGCGCTGGGCGACACGCTTACGCTGGGCGCGGGCATCTCGCCGGAGGAGTCGCCGCTGGTGGCGACGCTGGTCGAGTTGCGCGTCTCCCACCCGTTGATCGCGCTGCTGGTGGGCGGGCTGCTGGCGCTGGCGGCGTGGACGGCGCGGCGCACCCGGCCCGGCAGCCAGACGACCCGGCTGACCAATCTGCTGGGCGCGCTCTATGCATTGCAGCTTTTGGCGGGGGCGGTCAACGTGGCGCTGAAGGCCCCGGTCGTCATCCAGTTGACCCACCTCTTGATCTCCGACCTGATCTGGATCACGTTGGTCATTTTGGCGGCCTCGGCGCTGGCGCGCCCGGTCGAATCCGCCGCGGCCTCTGACCCGGCGATCCGCGCCCTGCCGGCGGGGCGCGCCGTCTAAAACCAACCGTCACCAACGCAGAAGTGAGCACGCCATGGGCAACGTGGTCATCTTGGGGGCAGGCTTGATGGGCAGCGCGTTTAGCACGCCGCTGGCCGACAACGGCCATGCCGTGCGGCTGGTGGGGACTCATCTTGACGGCGACATCATCGAGGAGATCCACGAGTCGCGCACGCACCCGCGGCTGCGCGTGCGCCTGCCCGACGCGGTGACGCCCTATACCTATGACCGGCTGGGCGAGGCCATGGCCGGGGCTGACCTGGTGGTGGTCGGCGTGAATTCGCTGGGGGTGGAGTGGGCCGCGGCGCAGTTGGGCAAGGTGCTGCCGCCGCAGACGCCGGTGCTGATGTTGACCAAGGGTCTGGAGGGCGACGGCGCTCGCCTCAAGCTGCTGCCGCATATCCTGGCCGCGGGGCTGCCGCCACAGGTGCAGGCGGGGCTGCGCATCGCGGCCGTCGGCGGCCCGTCGATCGCGGGTGAACTGGCGGTGCGCCGCCATACCTGCGTGGTGGTGACGGGCACGGATGCGGCGCTGCTGGAACAACTGGCCGCGATGCTGCGCACGCCCTATTACCATGTGTGGCCCAACCCCGATTTTATCGGCGTGGAGACCTGCGTGGCGCTCAAGAATATCTATGCCCTGGCCGTGGGCGTGGTCGGCGGGCTGCTGGAAAAAGAGGGCAAGGGCAGCAACGACGCCGTGATGTACAACCTGTCGGCGGCGATCTTTGCGCAAGGGCTGTGGGAGATGGCCTATCTGGTCGAACTGGCGGGCGGCAGGCGCGCCAGCGTCTATACGCTGCCGGGCGCGGGCGACCTCTATGTGACGAGCATGGGCGGGCGCAACGGGCGGATGGGCCGGCTGTTGGGGTTGGGGATGGCCTACAGCCAGGCCAAGCAGCAGCACATGGCCGAGGAGACGATCGAAGGGGCCGAACTGGCGCTGGCGATTGGCCCTACGATCGAACAGATGATCGCCGGCGGCAAGCTGGACGCGGCGCGCCTCCCGCTGATGCGTGCCATGATCCGGATCGTGTGCGACGACGCGCCGGCCGAGATCCCATGGGATGACTTCTTCCGAGAGTAGGCGAGTCGCACCGGCTTTGTAGGACAGCATAGGCAAACAAAACAAATCGACAAGCGTTCCCCGCCAACCGGCTAGAAGACATTCGATGCCCTTTGACTATATTCTCCTGGGAACCGCGATACTCCTTCTTCTGAGTGTCGTCGCCAGTAAGGCGTCGGGGCGGCTTGGCGTGCCTGCGCTGGTGTTGTTTTTGGCGTTGGGGATGCTGGCCGGTTCGGAGGGGATCGGCGGCATCTATTTTGCGGATGCGGCGTTGTCGCAGTCGTTGGGCGTGGTGGCGCTGGTCTTTATCCTGTTCTCTGGCGGGTTTGATACATCGTGGGGTCAGGTGCGCCCGGTTTTGATGCCGAGCTTGGTGATGGCGACGCTGGGCGTGCTGATGACGGCGTTGATCGTGGGGCTGTTTGTCGCCTATGTGATCGGCGTGCCGCTGCTGGTGGGGCTGCTCTTAGGCTCGATCGTTTCCTCGACTGATGCCGCCGCGGTCTTTGCGATTTTGCGCTCGCGCGGGGTCTCGCTGCGCGGCAACCTCAAATCGCTGTTGGAACTGGAATCGGGCAGCAACGACCCGATGGCGATCTTCCTGACCACGGGGCTAATCGGGCTGCTGATGGGGACATCGGATTCGATAACGGATCTGGTGGGGATGTTTTTGCTGCAGATGGTCTTGGGCGGCGCGGCGGGGGTGCTGCTGGGGAGGCTGACGGTCTATCTGCTCAACCGGGTGCGGCTGGAATATGAGGGGCTGTACCCGGTTCTGACCATCGCCTGTGTGCTGTTGATCTACGGCGCGACGGCTCTGTTGGGCGGCAACGGTTTTTTGGCCGTCTATCTGGCGGGGCTGGTGATCGGCAACAGCGCGGTGATCCACCGGCGCAGCCTGATGCGTTTTCACGACGGGTTGGCCTGGCTGATGCAGATCGCCATGTTTGTCACGTTGGGGCTGTTGGTCTTCCCGTCGCGGCTGCTGGGCGTGGCGGGCACGGGGCTGCTGATCGCGTTTTTCCTGATGTTTGTGGCGCGCCCGCTGAGCGTGTTTGCGGGGCTGCTGCCCTTTGGCTTTAGCTTGCGCAAACGCATCTTTATCGGCTGGGTGGGGCTGCGCGGGTCGGTGCCGATTGTGCTGGCGACCTTCCCGCTGCTGGCCGGCGTGCCGCAGGCCGACTGGATCTTCAACGTCGTCTTTTTTATCGTGCTGACTTCGGTCTTGCTGCAGGGCAGCACGATCCCGCTGGTGGCGCGCTGGCTGCATTTGGATGCGCCGATGCGGCTGCGCCCGCGCGCGCCGCTGGAGTTTGAGCCGAGCAACAGCATCCAGGGTGAAATGGTCGAGATCGAACTGCCCGAAGGTTCGCCGGCGGTGGGGAAGCGGCTGCTGGAGTTGGGGCTGCCGCCGGGTGCGCTGCTGGTCTTGGTGGGCCGGGACAACAGCTTCTTGGTTCCCAGCGGCGGGACGGTGCTGCACGCACGCGACACGCTCTTTGTGCTGGCCGAGCCAAGAGCACTGGCCGAAGTGCGACAACGCATTGCCGCCGCCGGCGCGATCGCGCCCGCTGTCCAGGCGCTGGAGTAGGCAGGGCGTGCGCCGCCGTACAGCAAGCCCGTGTCATCCAAGCGCCGGCCGGTATAGTTACGCTCAAAGGCAAAGTCGTTGCCGCTGCGCTTGGCGCCATAGGCGTGGTAGAGGCGGCTGCCAGTGATGCTTGTCCCCTGCGTCGCCAGCACCACACTGCCCAGTGCATCGGTGTGCAGATAGGTGACTGTGCTCGAACCCACCACACGCAGACCGATGGGCATCTCGCCCAGATAGTAGACTTTGGTGACCGCACTCCCCTCACGCTCGTGGTAGCGGTTGGGGTAGTAGCTCACGGCACTGCCGCGCTGTTTGCGCACCCGCTGCCCGGCCTCATCGTACCAGTACGTCTCTACCGTCGTCCCTTGGGTCAGCGTGCGCAGAGGCGCGACGGGCGATCAACGGTTGGCGTCGATGATCACCTTGACCACGTTGTCTTGGTAGGCGTCGTTGAGCGCAAAGGCGGTCGGGGCCTCGGCCAGCGGGAAGCGGTGGCTGACCAGGCTGGTCAAGTTGACCGCGCCGCTTTCCACCAACTGGATGGCGCGCGGGTAGACATGTTTCATGCGCCGCGCCAGGCGGATGGTCAACCCCTTGCGCCGCGCCGTGGCGTGGTTCATCTGCAGCCGGTTGTCGCCGGGGATGCCCACCAGGACGAGCCGCCCGCCCAGCCGCGCCATTTCCGCCGACCACTGGATCGACTGATCGGCCCAGGCGGCCTCGATGGCGACATCGACGCCGCGGCCGTGGGTCGCCTCGCGCACGGCGGCCACGGCGTCACGCTCGCGGAAGTTGACAGGGATGCCGCCCAGTTCCTCGGCGACGGCCAGCCGCCAGGGAAACTGGTCCACGACATAGATCGGCTGTGCGCCCGAGGCGCGCACCGTCTGCAGGATGCAGAGGCCGATCGAGCCTGCGCCCAGGATCGCCACGCTGTCGGCCACGCGCAGTTTGGCCAGGTCGGTGGCGTGGATGGCGACGCCCAGCGGTTCGAGCAGGGCGGCGGTGGCGTCGTCGAAGTCGTCGGGAACGGGGAAACAGGTGTGCGCCGGGACATGCATCCACTGCGAGAGGCTGCCGGGGTCGGGGTAGAGACCGCAGAAGTGCAGCCGGTGACACAGGTTGGGGTGGCCCTGTTCGCACATTTCGCAGCGCCCGCAGGGTTGGGCCGGGTCCACGGCGACGCGCATGCCGCGCAGCAGGGGCCGGAACTCGCCGTCGAGGGCGTCGCCTGGGCCGACCTCCTCCACGATGCCGGCAAACTCGTGACCCAAGGTGAGCGGCGCGTTCAGCGTCGTGTCGCCGATGCGCGCGTCTTGGTAGGTGTGCAGGTCGCTGCCGCAGATGCCCACGGCGGTGACGCGCAGCAGCACCTGGTCTGGGCCGGGAGCGCCGGGGTGGGGCACTTGGTTGATGTGCAGGTCCTTCGGCCCGTGCAGTTGGGCCGCCATCATCGTGGCTGGGTAGGCCATCTGTCGATCTCCCGTCGGTTAGGAATATCTGTCAAGAGGAGGGCTTTGTTCCTCCCCCTTCCAGTATACACCCGCTGGGGTTGCTGCCGGGTTTCCGTCTGCCCCGCCTACGCTGCCATTGTCACATCCCCGACAGACGGTTAAGGCTGCTGAGGCTATACTTAGGGTGCGAAAAGAAGCGACATCGAACAAGCCGTAGATGCCGTGCGTACGGATACGAACTATCGTGTCCGTACGGGATAGAGCATGGATCGTTTATCCTGCAAATCTCCGAACTATGGCAGTTGAGAAAGTGTTTACAATTTTTGTGGCATTGCACCAGTTGGAAAGACTGTATTTGACCGATGTATGGACCTGTTGCAGATTCTCTGTCTCCGTTACTGCCTATCGGGAGCGGCCCCCGGCCTGGGTGCGCCGCGCCGCACAAGCCCGTCATCCTCTGCCTGGAGCAGTTGAGCAAACGCTATACCGAAGCCGGAGAAGAACGCTTGGTGCTGGACGCGCTCGACCGAGAGTTTTACGCCGGCGAGTTTGTCTGTCTCCTGGGCAAGTCGGGCAGCGGCAAGAGCACGCTGCTCAACCTGATCTCCGGTATCGACGCGCCGAGCAGCGGCGATGTCACGATCTACACCGACGATACCGGTGATGGAACGGTGGAGGCCGTGACGATCACCGCCCTGAGCGAACAGGCGCGCACGCTCTTTCGCCGCCGCCATATCGGCATTGTCTTTCAGTTCTTCAACCTGATCCCCACACTGACCGTGCTGGAGAATGTGACGCTGCCGCTGGAACTGGCGGGCGGCGTCTCCGGGGTGCGCGAGCGCGCCGCGGCGCTGTTGGGCCGCGTGGGGCTGGGCGACCGCTTGCAGACCTATCCGGACAAACTCAGCGGCGGCGAACAGCAGCGCGTGGCGATCGCGCGCGCCCTGGTGCATGACCCGCTGCTGATCCTGGCCGACGAGCCGACCGGCAATCTGGACGAGGAGACGGGCGAAAGCGTGCTGGCGCTGCTGCTGGAACTGACGCGCGGCGCAGGCAAGACGCTGTTTATGGCAACCCACGCGCCGGAGGTGGCGGCGCAGGCTGACCGCGTGCTGCATTTGGTGCATGGCAAGCTGATCGGCGACCAGACCTGGCGCGCCCAGCACCCGGACCTGTATGGCAGCGACTAGGGGGCGAGCCATGCCGCGTTCTATGTCCGCCCGTGCTGCGCCCCCGATGGCCTATCGTTCGATCTTGCGGCTGGCGTGGCGCTATGCCTGGCGCAGACCGCTGCAGAGCCTGTTTCTGATCGCGGGGGTGGCGATTGGCGTGGCGATGATCGTGGCGATCGACCTGGCGAACGGGTCGGCGCAGCGCGCCTTTGCCCTGGGCACGGAGACGGTGACGGGCCGCGCCACCCATGCGATTGTGGGCGGGCCGAGCGGGCTGGACGAGGCGTTCTATACGCAGTTGCGCCGTGATTTAGGCTTCCGCGCCGGTGCGCCGGTGGTCGAAAATTATGTGGTCGTGGCCGAATTGGACAGCCAGCTGATGCGGCTGTTGGGTGTAGACCCCTTTGCCGAAGCGCCGTTTCGCAGCTATCTGGGGCAGAGCGGCGCGCGCGAGCCTGCTCCCGACTATTTGACTGCGTTGATGGTGCAGCCGGAAACGGTGCTGATCAGCACGGCGGTGGCGGCGCGCTATGGGCTGGCCCCGGGCGACACGCTGACCGCGCGGCTGGGCACAACCCGTCACACCTTGACCATCGCCGGGCTGCTCGACCCCACCGACGACCTGAGCCGCCGCGCCCTCGACACGCTGTTGATCGCCGACATCGCCACGGCGCAGGAGGTCTTGGGCCGCGTGGGCCGTCTAGACCGCATTGACCTCTTGATCCCGCCCGGCCCGGCAGGCGACGCCGACCTGGCCGCGATCCGCGCTTTGCTGCCGCCGGATGCGCGGTTGGTTCCGAGCAGCGCGCGCGGCGGCACGGTCGCCGAGATGACCGCGGCCTTTGAGTTGAACCTGACCGCGCTCAGCCTGTTGGCGCTGGTGGTGGGCATGTTTTTGATCTACAACACCGTGACCTTTAGCGTGGTGCAGCGCCGGCCGGTCATCGGCACGCTGCGCGCCTTGGGCATGACCGGCCGCGAGATCTATGCGCTGATCTTGCTGGAAGCGGTGCTGCTCGGCGTGCTGGGGACGCTGGTCGGGCTGGGCTTGGGGGTGGCGCTGGGCCGCGGTGCGGTGCAGTTGGTGACGCGCACCATCAACGACCTCTTTTTTGTGGTCTCGGTGCGCGAGGTGGAGATCCCGTTTTGGACGCTGGTCAAGGGCGCGGCCATCGGCGTGAGCGCGGCGCTGACGGCCGCGGCGCTGCCTGCCCTGGAGGCGACCAGCGTGCCGCCCGCAGGCGCGCTGCGCCGCTCGAACGTGGAGGAGCGGGCGCGGCGCGTGCTGCCCTGGCTGGGGCTGGCGTCGTTGGGGCTGCTGGCGCTGGGCGCGCTGCTGCTGATCCCCGAATGGAATCTGGTGGTTGCCTTTGCCGGGCTGTTTGCGGTGATTGTGGGCGCGGCGCTGCTCACGCCGCTGCTGACGCTGGGGCTGATGGCGGGCGCGCAGCGGCTGTTGCGTCGCGCCGGAGTGATCGGGCGCATGGCCCCGCGCACGGTGGTGCGCTCGCTCAGCCGTACGTCGGTGGCGGTGGCCGCGCTGATGGTGGCGGTGAGCGTGATCATCGGCGTGGGGGTGATGATCGGCAGCTTCCGCACGACGGTGGAGCTGTGGTTGGAGGATGTGCTCCAGGCCGACATCTATGTGTCGCCGCCGTCGCTCAACGCCAACCAGGTGCTGACAACCTTGGACCCTGGCTTGGCGGCGGAGTTGGCGGCTGCCCCCGGCATCGCGGCCACGGCGACGACGCGCGGGGTAGACGTGGCCGCGTTCTTGCCCCAGGCCGGCGGCGGTGAGACCGCGCAGAGCGTGCGGCTGGTGGCGCTGAGCCAGGATTTGGCCGGGGCCAAGCGGCGCTATCGCGCTGCGGTGGGCGATTGGCAGGCTGCCTGGGCCGCGGTGACGCGGGGCGGCGTGATCGTCAACGAGCCGATGGCAAACCGCTTTGACCTGGCTGTGGGCGACGACCTGCTGCTGCAAACCGACCAGGGCCGCCATGCCTTCCCCATTGTGGGGATCGCGGTAGACTTTGACGTCAATCCGGTGGTCTTTATGCATGACCCAGTCTACCGGCAGCGGTGGCATGACCGCGCCATCTCGGCTATTGCGCTCTTTGTGCAGCCGGGCGTGGATGTGGATGCGACCGTGGCCGATCTGCGCGCCGTCTTTGCGGGCCGCGCCGACCTGCTGATCCGCTCGAACCGCGGGGTGCGCCAGAACGCGCTGGATGTCTTTGACCGCACCTTTGCCATTACGGTGGCGCTGCAACTGCTGGCGACGCTGGTGGCCTTTATTGGCATCCTCAGCACGCTGATGAGCTTGCAGTTGGAGCGGGTGCGTGAGATCGGCGTGCTGCGCGCCACGGGCATGACGCGCGGCCAGTTGTGGCGGCTTTCGCTCTTGGAGACGGGGTTGATGGGCGCAAGCGCCGGGCTGCTGGCGATCCCCACCGGCTTTGTGCTGGCGGTGATCTTGATCTATATCATCAACCTGCGTTCGTTTGGCTGGACGCTGGAGATGCGGCTGGACCCGTGGGAGTTCGGCCAGGCGGTTGCAGTGGCGCTGGGCGCGGCGCTGGTGGCCGGCCTCTACCCGGCGTGGCGCATGGGGCAGATCCAGCCCGCCGAGGCGCTGCGCAGTGAATAGGACGTTATATCTCGACGTGCGAACCCAGTTCCACGACGCGATCCACCGGCAGCCGGAAGAAGTCGGTGGCGGGGCGCGAGTTGCGGACCATGAGCGCAAAGAGCTGCTCGCGCCAGAGCGCCATGCCGGGGTGTTCACTGGCGAGCAGCCGTTCTCGGCCCAGAAAATAGCTGGCCTTTTGCGGGTCTAGCGCCAGAACCGACGACGGCAGCAGCTCCAGGCCATAGGGAACGTTGGGGACCTGCATAAATCCATAGCAGAGAATAACTCGGTGGAAGCCGTTTTCCAGCTTTTCATACTGGATGCGGCGGTTGGCGGGGACTTTGGGAATATCCTCCGTTTGCACCGAGAGCAGCACCACGGCTTGATGCAAGACCTTGTTGTGTTCCAGGTTCTGCAGAAGCGCCGGGGGGGTGCCTGTCGGGTCGCTGTACATGTAGATTGCGGTTCCGGGCACGCGGGCATATTGTTTGCGGTGTACCTGTTTGGCGAAGTCCTCAAAGCGCAACGTACCCACGCGCAGCCGGTCGGCCAGGATCTCGCGCCCGCGATGCCAGGTGGTCATGAGGGTGAAGACTATCGCTCCGATCACCAGGGGGAACCAGCCGCCGTGGGGGATCTTTACCAGATTTGCGCCCCAGAAGGCCACATCCACCAGCAGGAAAAAGCCCGCAAAGAGCAGTGAGACCGGCAGCGACCACTTCCACAGGTTGCGCGCCACCGAGAAGAGCAGCAACGTGGTCACGACCATGGTCGTGGTGACGGCCACGCCATAGGCCGCGGCCAGGTTGCTCGACGTGCGAAAGGCGAGGACCAGCGCAATACAGGAGACCATCAGGATCCAATTGACCGAGGGGATATAGACCTGTCCGATCTCTTCGGGGGAGGTGTGTTCGATGGCGGTGCGCGGCAGATAGACCAACTGCACCGCCTGTTTGGTCAGCGAGAATGCCCCGGTGATCAGCGCCTGCGAAGCGATGACCGTGGCCATCGTCGCCAGGACGACGACGGGCAGCAGCGCCCAGGAGGGGGCCATGCGGTAGAAGGGGTTGATGACCGCTTCGGGGTGTTGAAGCAGCAGCGCGCCTTGCCCAAAGTAGTTGAGCAGCAGTGCGGGCAGAACGACCGCAAACCAGGCCAGGCGAATGGGGCGCTTGCCAAAGTGGCCCATGTCGGCATAGAGCGCCTCGCCGCCTGTGACCACCAGAAAGACCGAACCGAGCACCAGAAAGCCGCGCCAGCCGTTATGAATAAAGAACTGTGCGCCATACCAGGGGTTGACCGCCGCCAAGACGCCTGGCTGGCGGATGATCCAACTGAGGCCCAGCAGCCCTGATACCCCAAACCAGAGCAGCATCAACGGGCCAAAGACCTTGCCGACGCGTTCGGTGCCGCGGCTTTGAAAGAGAAAGAGTACCACCAGGATCACGATGGTGATCGGGACGACATAGGGCGCGAAAAAGGGGGTGGCGATCTCCAGCCCTTCGACCGCCGAGAGCACGGAGATGGCGGGGGTGATCATGCCGTCGCCGTAGAGCAGGGCGGTGCCGAATAGCCCCAGTAGAATGAGGAGCCACTGGCGCGTATAGCGTTGGACGCGCGGCGGGCGAATGAGCGCGGTCAGCGCCAGGATGCCGCCTTCGCCTTCGTTGTCGGCCTGCATGACAAAGATCAGGTATTTGACCGAAATGATGATGATCAGCGCCCAGAAGATCAGCGAGAGGATGCCCAGGATATTGGCAGCCAGCGGTTCGATGCCATGGGAATGGTGGAAGGACTCGCGGAAGGCATAGAGCGTGCTGGTGCCGATATCGCCATAGACCACGCCCAGCGCGCCGAGCGACAGATGAAACAGATGACGCCCGACGGGGGGCGTATGATGGTTCGACTCGGTTGCGGTCTGTTCTTGTGTGCGCTGGGAGCCGTGCATAGAGGATACCTTTGCGGTTTGTGAACGGGGCAAATCGAAGGGCCGGTCAGCCGCGCACCGCGGCGATGTCGACCATATGTGCGCTCTGCTCAATTACCCTGGGCAGAATGGCGTGAATGTCGGTGACGGAACGCAAGGGGGCTGTAAATGGCGATATGATATCCACCGCAAAGCCGTGGGCGAGCAGCGTTTCAGGCAGTTGCGTGGGGCCGTGACCCGTCTTTTCCTGCATGACAGGGCACCACTCTAGCACCATACGCAACTTAGGATTTTCGGTGCGAATTCGTTCCATTCCCATTAGGACTTCGAGTTCCCCGCCTTCAACGTCAATCTTAACTATATCTGCTGGACCTTGTATAAGGTCATCAAGCCGGTTAATTGCCACTAGATGAGTGGATAGGACTGGACGATTTAGATGATCGTTGAATAGGCTGTTTTGAGCGCCATGGCCGCCGCGTACATAGAATGTTGTTTCCCCAGTAGCCGTACCAACTGCACAAGGGTGAACCATCACATTCGAAAGCCGGTTCAGTTGCACATTTTTTCGTAGTTCGATGACGGTCTCTTTGGCCGGTTCGACGGCATGGACACAACCAGCCGGCCCGACCATCTTTGCTGCAAGCACTGTATGGAAGCCGATATTAGCCCCAACATCAATTACCGTCATACCCGGCGCCAGATGGCGACGTAGATAGGCGGCGACACCGTCTTGTGTTGTGACATACATGAGTTTCGCAGTATCTGAACCACTCAATCGAAACGGAACGCCTTCGACTTCGATCATCTCGTCGGGATATGCTTTCGGCAGTATTGAGAGCAGTCGGCGCACCATTGCTCGTTTGTATTCTTTCGGCAATGCCTGGAGTAAACTAATGTCTGCATCGTCAATTCGCTGGATAGCCCGCCAGAAGGCTCGCTTGATGTACGAAAGTCCGCGCTGCATATAGAGTGTCTCCAAATGGCCTCAAATGGGCGTCCGGACGTGCGCTATTAGGACCTCGACAAATGCGTCCACTGAGTGGGTCTGGGCGAACTGCTGGGCTTTGGCCCGGTTGACGAAGTGATCCGGCGGCGCGGCGAGCATGGCCCGGAAGGCGGCGGCGATGGCATCGGCGTCATGGCTGTCCACGGTGAGGCCCAGGCCGTTGTGCTGGGTAAACGCGCCCAGCAGCCCAAACTCGGCGGCGATCACCGGCTTGCCTGCCGCCGCAGCTTTAGCAAGGCTCTCGCTGGAGCCGACGTGGTTCACATGGGTCGCCAGGACGGCATCCGCCAGCGCATAATACGATCCAATCTCGGATTCCGCAATGAATTCGTCGCGGGCGACGATCTGCACAGGCGCTGCGGCCGCGGTCGTCGCCAGGGCCTGCGCCAGCCGCAGCCTGTCGCTCTGCCGCCCGACCAGCAGCAGACAGACCTGGCGCGCCGCGGCGGGGTCTAGGCGCGCCAGCGCGTCGAGCACAGGGTAGATGCCGCGGCGCGGGCCGATACCGCCGAGCATCAGAAACACGCGCCGCGCCGGGTCGATGGCGTGGCGGCGGCGCAGCTCGTCGCGCGCGCCGCTGGCTGCGGTGGGCTGTAGGGAGCGTGCTGGGGTGGGCAGATGGACGGCGCGGTGACGGCCCGGCCGTCCGTTGAGAAGTTCCACGACATACGGGTCGAGACAAAAGAGGGTCGCCGCGCGGGCGCGGGCCAGAAAGCGGCGCATGCTCCACGTCTGGAGCAGGGCGGTGGCGCGCTGTTTGCGTGTCAGATGGGTTGCAAAGGTCTGCGGATAGTGCAGCATGAGGTTGTGAAAGACGCCGGAGATGGGGCAGGGAAACTCCGGATTCCAGGTGGCGGCAGACTGGTAGAAGTCGAGATTGATGAATAAGGCGTGGTCTGCGCCGATCTGCGCGGCGATGCGGCGGCAGGTCTGCCATTCGCGCCAGCGCTGTACGCGCCGTGCCGTATGCGGTTGGATGGCGGGCAGCGCCAGCAGCCCAGGCGGCGCGGCCTGCTGACGCGTCTGTTCTTGCGGCGTCAGCGGCAGCAGCACGATGCGCGCCGGGTCGAGCGCGGCAATGGTGTGCGCCGTGGCCGGGTGGCGGGCGGCAAAGTCGGCGGAAACCAGCAAGGTTAGCCGGCCCGCTGCCGGGCGCGCGGCCCAGCCTTCGGCCAGCCACTGCAGATAGTTGGGGTTGTGCCCACCGTTCTGCAGGCCCACGGCCAGCATATGGGGAGAAGCTATCTGCGCCTGCATCCCCTACGCCATGAGCATCTGCTCGATCGTGTCGGCGACCTGGGCGTAGATGGGTGATTCGGAACGGTTGAGCCGGATCTGGTTGGCGACGCGGCGCAGCAGGCCGGGGTTGGCTTCGGCCAGCCCTTGGGTCATGGCAAACCAGAGCCGTTGCAGTTCCGAGTTCTGATGGTTGGCGGCGCTGACCGCGATCTCGGCGGGCGAGGTCGTATTGTGGCTGGGGTTGGCCGCGGTCAGCCCCAGTTCGCGCCAGGCGTTGACCCAGTAATAGGAAAGCATGGGGTTGATCAGCCCGCGCATGCGGCTCCAGAGCGGGTCATCCTCCTGGACTAGGTTGAAGAAGGCCAGATAATAGGGCCGTGAATTCGCATAGTCCCGATGGATCTGCGAAAGCTCGCCGGCCTTGACCGAGGCATAGGAGGCCATATACCAGCGCAGGTCTTCGAGGCCGGCCCCTGGGTCGCCTGCTTCGACGGCATCCCACTGCAGGCGGCAAGCGAAGAGATAGCTGCGCGCCGACGCCGCAAAATCTTGCGAACGCTGGAGCATGGCGGTCTTGGCAAGCGAACGCGCTTTTTCCTGGGTGCGCGGCAGTGTGTCGGGCAACTGCACATGCTCGATGTCGTAGCGAATCAGTTGCAGGGCGGGTTCATCGGCAAAGGGGATGGCGCTGTGGCCGGGCAGGCTGTAGCGTTGGTCCTCATAGAGGATCAGCCCGCGCTCCTCCAGGTCATCCAACAGGCTTTGGATGTAGTCGCCCTGGTCGCGGGCGTTGAGCAGGATCATCGCCAGTTCTTCTTTGTCGATGTCCAGCCCGGCGTTGATCACGGCATAGACAAAGCCGGATTCGGCGCGCTGCACAAAGGCCGCCTCGCTGTCGATCTCGCCGGCCAGCCGGACGGGCACATGCACCGACGCGACCTGGTCGTTGTAGTCGAAGGCGCGCTGGCGGAAGCCCATCTGCCAGATCTGGCGTAAGGTCGTCTTGCTGCGGATCAGCCCTTGGGCCTCGTAGCGCAGACAGAGTTCTTCGAGCAGGTCGTCGGTGGTGCGTTGGTTGGGGCGTTCGCTTAGCTCGCGATAGATGTCGCGCAGCACATCGCGCCGCGTGCCGAAATCCATCGAGGTCATCTTGAGCCGGTTGAAGATCTGTTTGTATTGCAGCCGCAGGGTGAGCTTCTGCGTGGCCGGGTCTATCGGGATGTTTTGCAGGGCAGCGGACGGGGAGATAGCCGGTTTGGCGCCGTTGCCGCCTTGGTTGTGGCCATTGCTGGTCAGACCCGCACCGCTGCCTTCCCAGGGGCGTAGGTCCAGGTCACCCGGCACGGAATAGTCCTTGGGCGCGACATAGAGTTGCATCTCTTTGAGGAAGAGGCTGATCAGGTCGGTGTTGGTTTCCAGCCAATTTTTGAATTGCGAATAGCCGAAGTTGGCCTCGTTGAAGGCCGAGTCCATCAAGAGCATGGTCTGTTTGAGTTTGGCGGCCAGGACAGGCAGCTCGCCGCGCTGGGCATGGACGTTGAGCGCCTTGGCGAGCAGCGTGCGCGCCGTCTCGTTGTCGGTGGCGGTGGGCTGGCTCATCTCGTGCAGGTCGTGCATCTCGCCCAGCACGGCCTCGAGATAGATGAACTCGTCACAGGCTTTGACCAGCAGCGGGTGGGTGACATCGCGCGGGCCGATGCCCAGCGTGTAGCGGCTGTATTCGCGCAGCTTGACGACCAGCGGGCCAAAGTCGCTGTCACCGGAGACGATGACAAAGGTCTGAATTTGGGGGCGGGTGATGGCAGTCTCCATGGCGTCTAGCGCCATGCGGATGTCGGCCCGGTTTTTGCCGGCGCGCACGCTGTAAATCTGCACCAGGTCGACCGAGTTGTTCATCAACTCCTCCCGATAATGGGAGAAGCGGCTCCAGTCGCCGTAGACGCGCTTGATGACGACCGGCCCGCGGCTCTGGAGATATTCCATGAGCGGGGTCAGTTCGAAGTCGATGAATTCCTGCTCGGCCCACAGCGCCACATTTTCAAAATCGATAAAGACGGCAATCTGGTTGGCGACAGCAGGGTTTGGGGTCAGGGAATTTCCGATCATATGCTTACTCACGAAAGTCTCCTCATAGACGACGCCGACGATATGGGGCCATCATAGCACAAGCCTGGGCAAAGCGCAGACCGCCGGCAGGCTGGGGGTGTATTTCACCCTGGGGGCACGAATGCCTATCACCCTGCTCACGCAGTGGTGCGCAGCGCCGCCGTCTGCGGCGAAGGGTCTCTCTGGATGGCGTGTAACAGAGAGATTCCGAGACTCCTGTCTCGGAATAACAAACCTGCCCTAACGTGAAATGCACCCGCAGGCGGGTAGAGGAATGGCGGCGTTTGCCTGTGCCGCCGCGTAGTCCGGAGGATTGCCGCAAACGCAAACCGCAAACGCAAACAAATCGCTAATGTTCGTCCTATGTTTTATTTACCCCAAATGGCGTAGACTAGAGACGTATGCAAAATCAGAGAAATTTGATCGACCCGATGGAACAGATGGGTATCCGGTGGGTAGATGTATCGGCCGGCGGTGCGCTTGACACTGCGCCCGTTCGCGTCGGGGCCGAGGCGGCCCTGGGTTTGAATGACGAGCAATCATCGAGCCACATGAGTATGAGCCATGTGAGCCATGTGAATGTGAGGAGGCAATAGGGAGCTATGGCTAAGATTATTGGCATTGACTTGGGCACCACCAACAGCGTGGTCGCGGTCATGGAAGGCGGCAGCCCGGTCGTGATCCCCAATGCAGAAGGGTCGCGCACGACGCCTTCGGTGGTCGCGTTCACCAAGGGCGGCGACCGGCTGGTCGGCATTACGGCCAAGCGCCAGGCGGTGGTCAACCCTGAAAATACGATCTATTCGGTGAAGCGGTTGATGGGCCGGCGCTTTGACGAGCCGGAGACCAAGAAGACCATGGAGATGGTCTCCTATAACATCGCCGAAGGGCCGCACCACGATGCGCGCGTGTCGGCGCCTGTCAAGAGCAAGGTCTATACGCCCCAGGAGATCAGCGCCATGATCCTGGGCAAGCTCAAGCGGGACGCTGAAGCCTATTTGGGCGAGGAAGTAAAGCAGGCAGTCATCACCGTGCCGGCCTATTTCAACGACAGCCAGCGCCAGGCGACCAAGGACGCCGGCCAGATTGCGGGCATGGAAGTGCTGCGCATCATCAACGAGCCGACCGCCGCAGCCGTGGCTTATGGGCTGGATAAGAAGAGCGACGAGACCATTTTGGTCTTCGACCTGGGCGGCGGCACCTTCGACGTCTCCGTGCTGGAAGTGGGTGACGGCGTGATCGAGGTGAAATCCACCAACGGCGACACCCACTTGGGCGGTGACGACTGGGACGAGCGCATCGTCCATTGGCTGTTCGAGGAGTTCAAGAAGGAACAGGGGATCGACCTGAGCCAAGACCGCCAGGCGCTGCAGCGTTTGCGCGAGGCGGCGGAGAAGGCCAAGATCGAGCTTTCGTCCACCCCGCAGACCGAGATCAACCTGCCCTTTATTACGGCGGACAGCAGCGGGCCGAAACACCTGGCGATGACGCTGACCCGCAGCAAATTTGAGCAGTTGACCGCCGACCTGGTGGAACGCTGTAAGCAGCCCTTCCAGAGCGCGCTCAAGGATGCCGGCACCAAGGCTGCAGACTTGGACGAGGTGGTGCTGGTCGGTGGCTCGACCCGCATGCCGATGATCCAGGAATTGGTGCGCCAGTTGACGGGCAAGGAGCCTCACAAGGGGGTGAACCCCGACGAGGTTGTGGCCGTGGGTGCGGCGCTGCAAGCGGGCGTTTTGGGCGGCGAGGTGAGCGACCTGCTGCTGCTCGACGTGACGCCGTTGAGCCTGGGTCTGGAGACCTTGGGCGGCGTGATGACCGTCTTGATCCCGCGCAACACCACGATCCCGACCAAGAAGACGGAGGTCTTTAGCACGGCGGCAGACAGCCAGACCGCGGTGGACATCCATATCTTGCAGGGCGAGCGGCCCATGGCGGGCGATAACAAGACGCTGGGTAACTTCCGGCTGGACGGCATCCCGGCTGCGCCGCGCGGCGTGCCGCAGATCGAGGTGACCTTCGACATCGACGCCAACGGCATTCTGCACGTGACGGCCAAGGACAAGGCCACGGCTAAGGAGCAGAGCGTCAAGATTACGGCGTCTACCAACCTGTCGAAGGACGAGGTCGACCGCCTGGTGCGCGATGCCAAGAGCCATGAGAGCGAGGACAAGACGCAGCGTGACTTGGCCGAGGCCCGCAACAGTGCGGACAACCTGATCTATGTGACAGAGAAGTCGCTGAAGGATTTGGGCGATAAGGTTCCGGTCAATGACCGCGGCCAGATCGAGCGTACGGTCGAAGACCTGAAGGCTGCGATCAATACGACTGACCTCAGCCGTATCCGCCAGTTGACTGAGCAACTGCAGCAGGCCAGCCACGCGCTGACCCAGCAGATGTATCAGCAGGCGGGTCCGGATGGTGCAGCCGGGCCGCAGGGCGGCGCTGCTGACGGCAGCGGCGACGCCGACGACGTGGTCGAGGGCGAGTACCGCCAGGTTTAGCGGGCGGGCGGTTGGAAGACCGCCTCTACGATACCGGGAACTACCAGAAGATCGGACGGCGGGCGGGGCGCAAGCTCCGCCCGCTTGGCTGGAGAGTTCGGAACAAGGTACACTGGACAGAATATACTGGACGGAGAGCGGAGGCCACGGCATGAATTACTATAATAATCCTTATGGGCGGCGGCGGGCGTTGCCTGGCCCTCAAACACCCCGGCCCACGCTGGACGATTATCAGGCCGTTGTCAAGGCCTATCAGGAATTGCAGGCGCAGACCCAACAGCAGGGCCAGGAGCTGGCGCAGAAGCAGCGCGAGCTGGCCGATAAAGAGCGCCAACTGGCCGACAAGGGGCGTGAACTGGCGATCAAAGACGAGGCGCTGCAGCGCCAGGGCGCGGATCTTAAACAGCTTGAAGCGGAACTGGTGTGGGCCAAGGCGGCATTGCAGCAGCAAGATCGGGTCGCCGAGCAGGAGGCAAGCGCCGAAGGCGTGACCTGGCGCGAGCGTTACGCACGCCTCCAGGCCGATTTTGACAACTTGCGCCGCCGTTGGGAGCAGCGTTTTGAGTTGGAGACTGCCGAAGCGCGTCACGCCATTCTGCGCGATATGCTGCCCCTGGCCGACCATCTGGAGATGGCGCTGCGCCACGGGGGAGATCTGGAAGGCGACCAGGCGCGCGATTTTCTACGCAATATTGAGGCCACTTATCAGGCCTTTTTAGATACGCTGCGCCGTTACGGCGTGGAGCCGATCGCGGCGCTGGGGCAGCCGTTTGACCCCAACCTGCACGAAGCGGTGGGGCGCATCCACACCGACGCCGTGCCCGCGGGCGCGGTCGCCGAGGTGGTGCAGACAGGCTATATGGAGCGGGATAAGCTGCTGCGTCCGGCGCGCGTGTTGGTGAATGCTTAGAAAGGGTAGATGAATAACCCTATGGACTATAAGGACTACTATCAGATCCTGGGGGTCGGCAAGAATGCCGACGAAAAGGAGATCAAAAAGGCCTTTCGCAAGCTGGCCCAGCAGTATCACCCGGACAAAAATCCCGGCGATAAGCAAGCCGAAGCCAAGTTCAAGGAGATCAACGAGGCCTATACGGTGCTCTCCGACCCGGACAAGCGCAGTAAGTATGACCGCTTTGGCTCGCAATGGGAGCAGTATGAGCGCGCCGGCGGCCGGCCTGAAGACTTCGACTGGGGCAACTGGGCCGGCGGCGCAGGCGGCATGGGCGGCGGCAGAGGCGGAACCTATACGCGCACGGTGACGCCGGAGGAGTTCGAGCAGATGTTTGGCGGCATGGGCGGCAGTGGCGCGGGCGGCTTCTCCAGCTTCTTCGATGCGCTCTTTGGCGGCGGGCTGGGCGGCAACATGGGGGGCGGTATGGGCGGCGCGCGCAGCGCAGGCCCGCGCTTCGGCTATGAGCCGCGCACGGCCCAGCCGCAGATCGCCGATGTGCCGGTCGATGTGACGTTGGACGAAGCCTATCACGGCACCACTCGTACCTTGCAGACCGAAGACGGCACACGCATGGAGGTCAATATCCCGCGCGGGGTCAAGACCGGGTCGCGCGTGCGGATGCGCGGCAGCGCGGCGAGCGGCGATCTCTATCTGCGTGTGAACGTCGTGCCGGACAGCCGCTTTACGCGCGAGGGCAACGACCTGCGCGTGACCGTGCCGGTGGACCTCTACACGGCGGTGCTGGGGGGCGAGGCTCAGGTCCCCACGATGGATCGCCCGGTGATGCTGACCATCCCGGCGGGTACGCAGAACGGCAAGACCTTCCGGCTGCGCGGGCTGGGCATGCCCAAACTGCGCCACCCGGATCAGCGCGGCGACCTTTACGCCGTGATCGAGGTCACGCTGCCGGGCCGGTTGAGCGATGAGGAGAAGCGCCACTTTGAGGCGCTGCGCGCGCTGAAACAGTAGGCGGGCGGGTTTGTCAAGACCGGCTGGCATCTCTAGGATGCCAGCCGGTCTTTGATTGGCGCAGCGGCTGGCGCTATATCCCAGCGCGTACCCGGCGCTTCTATCCCGATCGGTTGGCGGTCTGCCATGTACGGGCTATCCTGGGGCCAGGCAGCCGGCCAGCGCGCCGGCAGAAGACAGCGACGACGGCAAGGCAGGGCCGCCCAGGCGGTCTGAGCATCCAAAAGGGGAGAACCGGATCATGCGTCTCAACTCATTTGAAAACATGTTTATCGACCAACTGAATGATCTGTACAGTGCGGAGAAGCAGTTGGTGGCGGCGCTGCCCAAGCTGGCCGAGGCCGCCTCCACCCCGCAGCTCAAGCAGGCGTTTCAGAACCATCTGGAGCAGACCCAGGGGCATATGCAGACGCTCGAGCAGATGCTGACCGGCATGAACGAAAAGGCCGGCGGTCACAAATGCAAGGGGATGGAAGGGTTGATCGAAGAGGGGAAGGAAGTGATCGGCAAGCGCGGCGACAGCAAGGTGAAGGATGCGGCGCTGATCGCGGCGGCCCAGAAATGCGAGCATTACGAGATCGCCGGCTATGGCTCGGCGCGCACCTTTGCGCAGAACCTGGGCTACACGCAGGCGGTAGATATGCTGCAGCAGATCCTGGACCAGGAGGGCGAGACCAACAAACTGCTGACGGCGCTGGCTACCGGCCAGGGCAGCCCTGTGGCGATCAACGAGCAGGCCACGCGCTAGAGACTGCACAGCCAGTTGACAAGCTGGCGGCTACATGAGCATACCATCCCGACCGACCGGCACGTCCGCACGTGCCGGTCATCTCTTTTGGGCGACTGGCGTTGGTTAGAGGGAATGGCCGCCGCGTGCGGCCCCACGCGGCGGCTGAGATGATGACGCTTCGCTAACGGAGCGCAAGTGTAATTCTAATGTCACTTTTGTATGATGAAGCAACAAAAGTGACATTTTTGCGTCTAGATCTGTAGACCGGCAGGCGCGGGCCTGGGCGTGCGTTTGCAGAAGAGACAAACAGAGGAGGAATGAGAACTTATGCGTTTTGATAAGTACACTCAGAAAGCGCAGGCCGCCATCGTGGACGCGCAGCATTTGGCGGAGGAGTACGGTCACGCCACGCTCGACCCGGAGCATCTGCTCTTGGCGCTGCTGCGCCAAAAAGGGGGCGTCGTGCCTTCGGTGATCAACCGGATCGGCGTTGACCTGCCGATGGTCGAACAGAGCGTGGAGCAACTGCTCAACGCCAAGCCGCGTGCCAGCGGCGCGGCGATCCAGGTGGGCATGGGCCGCGAGACCACGAATGTGCTGCATGAGGCCGAACAGATCGCGGCCAACATGAAGGACGAATATGTCTCGACCGAGCACATGTTGATGGCGATGGCCTCGCTGGCGGGCAAGGCGCGCGATGTGCTGGCGCGCCACGGCGTGGACTATAACGCCATCATGCAGGCGCTGGCCGGGGTGCGCGGGCGCCAGCGCGTCACCAGCGACAACCCGGAAGCGCAGTATGAAGCGTTGGCTAAGTATGGCCGCGACCTGACCGCCGAGGCGCGCAAGGGCAAGTTGGACCCGGTGATCGGGCGCGATGAGCAGATTCGCCGCGTGGTGCAGATCCTGAGCCGGCGCACCAAGAACAACCCGGTCTTGATCGGTGAGCCGGGCGTGGGCAAGACGGCGATTGTCGAAGGCTTGGCGCAGCGCATCGTCAACGGCGATGTGCCGACCAGCTTGCGCGATAAGCGGCTGATCTCGCTGGACTTGGGCGCGATGGTGGCCGGGAGCAAATATCGCGGCGAGTTTGAGGAACGGCTCAAGGCGGTGCTCAAGGAAGTGACCGACAGCCAGGGCAAGATTATCTTGTTTATCGACGAGATGCATACGCTGGTGGGCGCGGGCGCAGCCGAGGGCAGCATGGATGCGTCGAACATGCTCAAGCCGCTGCTGGCACGCGGCGAACTGCACGCCATTGGGGCCACCACGCTGGACGAGTATCGCAAACATATTGAGAAGGACGCGGCGCTGGAACGGCGCTTCCAGCCTGTGATGGTGGACGAGCCGACGGTCGAAGATACGATCAGCATCTTGCGCGGGTTGAAGGGGCGCTATGAGGTGCATCATGGTGTGCGCATCACCGACAGCGCCGTGATCGCGGCGGCGACGCTCAGCCACCGCTACATTACCGACCGATTCTTGCCCGACAAGGCGATCGACTTGATCGACGAGGCGGCAAGCCGGCTGCGTATGCAGATCGACTCCAAGCCGCAGGAACTGGACGAGTTGGACCGCCAGGTGATGCAGTTGGAGATCGAGCGCGAGGCATTGAAGAAGGAGCGCGATGAGGCCAGCCGCCAGCGTTTGGCCGAGTTGGAGCAGGAACTGGCAAACCTGAAGGAGCGCAGCGCCGAGATGACCACCCGCTGGCAGAGTGAGCGCGAGACCATCGCTCAAGTGCGCCGTCTAAAGGAGCAGATCGACCAGGCACGCGTGCAGATCGAACAGGCCGAGCGCGCCTATGACCTGCAAAAGGCGGCGGAACTGCGCTATGGCACGCTGCGCCAGTTGGAGACCGAACTGGCGGTGGCAGAAGATCGCGTGCGGGCGCTGCAAGCCAAGGGCGCGCTGCTCAAGGAAGAGGTCGACGCCGAGGAGATCGCGGTGGTGGTGAGCAAGTGGACAGGCGTGCCGGTCTCGCGGCTAATGGAAGGCGAGCGCGCCAAGCTGATCCGCATGGAGGAAGAACTGCATCGCCGCGTGGTGGGCCAAGACGAAGCGGTGCGCGTGGTGGCGTCGGCGATTCGCCGCAGCCGCGCCGGTCTGCAAGACCCTAACCGGCCCATCGGCAGCTTTATCTTTTTGGGGCCGACGGGGGTGGGCAAGACCGAGTTGGCGCGGGCGCTGGCCGAGTTTCTGTTCGACGACGAGCAGAATATGGTGCGCATTGATATGAGCGAATATCAGGAGCGGCACACGGTGGCGCGGCTGATCGGTGCGCCTCCCGGCTATGTCGGCTATGACGAGGGCGGGCAGTTGACCGAAGCGGTGCGGCGTCACCCCTATTCGGTGGTGCTTTTCGACGAGATCGAAAAGGCCCATGCCGAGGTCTTTAACGTGCTGTTGCAAGTGCTGGACGATGGGCGGCTGACCGACAGCCAAGGGCGCACGGTGGATTTCCGCAACACGATCATCATCATGACCAGCAACCTGGGCAGCCAGTATATTCTGGAAGTCGCAGGGGTGGACGAAGAGGTGGATCGGCGTGTGCGCCAGGTGCTGCACAGCCACTTCCGGCCTGAATTCCTGAACCGGGTGGACGAGATCGTGATCTTCCATGCGCTGTCGCTGGAGCATCTGAAGCAGATCGTGGAGATTCAACTGGATCGCTTCCGCCGGCTGCTGAAGGACCGCAACATCACGCTGGATCTGACCGGCGCCGCCAAGGATCTGTTGGTGCAAGAGGGGTTCGACCCGGCCTTTGGCGCACGCCCGCTCAAGCGGGTGCTGCAGCATCGCATCGCCGACCCGCTGGCGAGCCAAATCCTAGAAGGCAAGGTTCAGGATGGCGACCATGTGGTCGTGGATGTGGTCAACGGCGAACTGGTCTTCACCGGCATGGAGGCGCTCGAAGCCTGAGCGTAGCGTGGACGACTAGGCCCCACGGGGGGCGAGTGCTCAAATGGGCGCTCGCCCCCCGTTTTAATTGGCCGAAATCATCCTCAGAAAGCGGCTCTGACGAAACGCTAACGTCCGGCATATGCCCTACTGACATTGGCGCGCTATGCTTAGGATGAACGTTCGCAAGGCGAACTGAGACTCGCCGGTACGCGCTGGTCGTCCGGCTGGTTTCACACTCCGCCGATGTAGACCGATGGGGGTCTGCATAAGAGGTATGGACGTGAGTCCAAGGCAGTAGCTGGTCAAAGGAGGATTCAATGAACACATTAACCCGTTGGGATCCATTCCGTGAGATGGAGACCTTGCGTGAGACAATGGATCGTATGTTTGACGAGCCGTGGCGCGGTGGCTCTGGACAGTGGATGCAGCGCTCAGGGGGCTTTCCGCTGGCATTGGACGTCGCCGAAGACGACTCTGCCTATATTGTAAAGGCCTCCATGCCAGGTGTTGACCCCGACCAGGTAGAGATCACACTCACCGACAATGTCCTGACGATCAAGGGGGAGACCAAGAGCGACCAGGACACTGACGAAAAGAACTACCATGTGCGCGAGCGTCGCTTTGGCAGCTTTATGCGCAGTGTGACGCTGCCCGTGCCGGTCGATGCCGACAAGGTCGAGGCCACGCATGAAAACGGCGTGTTGACGCTGCGTCTGCCTAAGGCTGAGGCCGCCAAGCCGAAGCGCATTTCGGTGCAGAAGACCATCGGCGAACATGCCGGCAACGGCCATTCGGGGAACGGGCAGCCGGGCAAGAACCCCAGCCGGAAATAGCCCGCCTCGAATCGGCTATAGGCCGTCTGGAACTAACACAGGCCGCCTGTGACCCGATAGACCAAGTAAAGTAGACTAGACAGCAGACAACCCACCCAATCTTCGGGTGGGTTGTCCTATTGGCAGTGCCGGTTAGTGGGCCGGCACGGTTAGCTGACCGCGCGGTCAGCTAAAGTGGACTGTACCGCCCAACCGCATCCCGTCGGGGATGAGGACTGCGTCCGGCCCATCGTTGATCAGCCGCACATCCCCTTCCATCACCATATCTCGACCGAAGAAGAGATTGCCCTCCACGCACAGTTCGGTGCATTGCAGCAGCGAGGGCGCGCCGTGGGCAAAGCGCTGCTGGAGGTCTGTGATTAGGCCGTAGTAGGTCTCGTCAAGGCAGATCAGCGGGGGGCGGCGCTGCGGATAGGTCTGCCGAGCAGGCGAGAGGCGCAGCGCAAAATCCGGCGTCACCTCATAGACATCGGACCACAAGAGCAGCAGGTCGCTGGTCTTTTTGACCGGGACAAAGCGGATGCGCGGCACGCGCAGCGCCCGTGCGCCCGGAAAGAGCGAGATCGCCGACCCCATCGCCGTCTCCAGTTGATAGACGCGCGGCGAGGCCGGGTTGGTCGGGTCCACCGGTTTTTCGTTGCGGATCAGCGGCAGGTCGAGCACGTTGTCATGCTCGGCCAGAACGCTTGCCAGCGTGGGGAGATGCACCCACAGGTTGTTGGTGTTGAAGTAGCGATAGCGTGCAATGTCTTGGAAGCGGGTCAACTCCTCCGGCGGGCACTGCGACAGTTCGCGCAGGAGCAGTCGCCCGTCGGGCCGGCGGCTCAGATGCCCGCCTTTGCTGTCCGCCGGGGTGCGGTTGGCGACCTCCATCAGAAAGGGCAGCCGTTCTTGGGCGAAATAGCCCAGGATGCGCGTGTCCAGCACGGCGCCCAGGTTGTCGGAGTTGCTGACAAAGAGGTATTCATAGCCCCTATCCAACAGGGTCTGCAGCATGCCGGTGGTGACCAGCGCCACATAGATGTCGCCGTGGCCCGGTGGGCACCATTCTTTATCCGGGTCGCCGGGCCAGTCAACCGGCTCAAATGAGTCGGCCCAAATTTTGGGGCGTTTGCCCTGGACGAAGGCGATGGGCAGTTCCTGCTCTAGCTCTGGGTAGGCAGCCAGCGCGGCCAAGGTGTCGTCGTGGGTGTTGTAGCTGTTCATCAGCAGCAGCGGCAGCCGCACACCGCTTTGCCGCCGCACATGCAGGACTTGGCGCACGATGATGTCGAGGAAGGTTAACCCCGGTTTGACGGGCAGCAGTGATTTGGGGCCGCTCATGCCCATGGTCGTACCCAGCCCGCCGTTGAGCTTGAGCAGCACAGTGCGCTGGAGCGCGGCCTCGCCTGCGGCCAGATAGGCGTCGCTCAACTCAATATAGTCGGGCAGTTGGTCGACCGGCCTGGCTTCGTGATAGTCGATAAAGCCGGTGGCCCCGGCCAGAAGCAGATTGTAATGCTGCTCGAAGATGCGGGTCGCGAGTTCCGGCATGCCGGCGGCGCGCATCTTGGCGGCGAACTGGGCAAACTTGCTGGCCCGCGCCGAAATTCGTGGGAGCGTCATCTTGATATCTCCATGTGCAACATCGCTCATATGCACCATTGCTTGTGTGCATCATTGCCCGCGGCATCAGCGCCGGGCACAGGTCGGCATCGACCTAATCCATGAGCGCATCCAAGCACGCCGCTACCAGGCGGCCGCGCAGCCGTCCTTGCGCGGGTCGCTGCCCGCGGCCAGCACGCCCGTTTGCGGGTCGCGCAGAATGATCTGGCCGCCGCCAAACCCGATGCGGCCAAAGCCGTCCACTGGTGCGATGCGGTGGCCGCGGCGCGCCAGTTCGGCGAGCAGCCCAAAGTCCCAGCCTTCTTCCATCTGTACCAGCCCGCCGGCTTCGGCTGCGCCCAGCCCGGCGGCGGGGCCGGCCAACTGCCAGCGTGGAACGTCCAGCGCCATCTGCGGCGACATGCCCAAATCCACCAGGTTGACCAGCATTTGGAAGTGGCCCTGGGGCTGCATATAGCCACCCATGACGCCCAGCGCGGCGTGCAGTTCACCGTTCTGGGTGGTCATGGCCGGGATGATGGTCTGGTAGGGACGCTTGTTGGGCGCGAGCGCGTTGGGGTGGTCGGCATCCAGCACAAAGAGCGCGGCGCGATTTTGCAGGCTCACGCCGGTGCCGGGGACAACCAGCCCGGTGCCGGTGCCTTGATAGAGGCTGTTGATAAAGCTGCACGCATTGCCTTCGCCGTCGACCACGCATAGATAGACGGTGTCGGAACCGGCCATGGGGTCGCCAAAGGGCACATGCTGGGCGGCGCGCTGGGGCGAGATGCGTTTGCGCCGCCGTGCGGCATAGTCCATGCCGGCCAGTTCGGCCAATGGAATGGGAACGACGCGCGGGTCGCACACCCATTGCTGGGCGTCGGCAAAGGCCAGACGCATACATTCGATCATCGTGTGGACGCGGTCCACCGGCGACATGCAGGCCAAGTCGAAGCCGGAGGCCAGGTTGGCGGCGATGATGGCGGCCAGCCCTTGGCCGTTAGGCGGGCATTCATAGAGCGTGACCCCACGATAGGTGGTGCTGATCGGCTCATCCCAGGTGCTGATATGCGCCGCCATATCGGCGGGTGTGATCCAGCCGCCGTAGCGCTGCACATGCTCGCTCAGTTTGTGTGCGAACTCGCCGCGATAGATATAGTCTTTGCCTTCGGCGGCGATGCCGCGCAGCGTCTGGCCCAGGGTAGGGATACGCATGATCTCGCCCATGCGCGGGGCGCGGCCGTCGATCAGAAGTTCGTGGCCGCTTGGCTGTTCGGGGCCGTTGTCCAGCTCGTTCGCGGCCCAGCCGGCGTCGCGGCGCAGTTTCGCCGTCTGGCCGGCCCAGGTGGTGGCGATCAGCTCGCTGACCGGATAGCCGTGTTCGGCGGTCCAAATGGCGGGCTGCAGCACATCGGCCAGCGCCAAGCGTCCGTGGCGCTCCAACAAGTCACACCAGCCGGCCACCGTGCCCGGGATGCTGACCGCATGGCCGGTGAAGGCGGGCATGCCGGTATAGCCCAGGCGGCGCACTTCGGCGATACCGGCCGCGGCGGGGGCGCGGCCGGAGCCGTTGAGCGCCGTCACCTGTTTGGTCCTGGCGTCCCAATAGAGGGCGAAGCAGTCGCCGCCGATGCCGGTCGAGGTCGGTTCGACCACGTTGAGCATGGCTGCGGTGGCGATGGCGGCGTCGGCGGCGTTGCCGCCGGCTTTGAGGATGTCGAGGCCCGCCTGAGCAGCCAAGGGCTGGCCGGTGGCGACGATGCCGCGCGTGGCGAGCACATTGCTGCGGCGTGAACGGAAGACGGCGTCGAATTTCATAGAGGCTCCTGCCGGTGGAATGGGGACAGGTAGATTTGGTCGGGTTCACCCTGTCTCTGCATAATATAGGACGACTGCATCATTTCCAAATTGGCGGGCGATCCATAAGGTTTGGACGATTGCCCAGGCAAGGGGTAGACTAGGGTCACTATGGGGATCGTCATCCAATATGTTGCCAACTATGCGCCCTGGATCTATGCCATATGCGGGCTGGTCGCGCTCTATCAACTCTATCGTATTTGGCTGGTGCGTGGCGAGCGCAAGCAGGCGGTCTTTTCCTTAGAGCGCGAAAAGGCAGTGCATGATACCTATAGTATCTTTGGGGTGGCGCTGGTTTTGCTGGTGGTGATGGGGTTTACCTATTTTGTCAGTACGACGCTGGCAAGCGCGGTCCAGCCCTTGGTGCGGGATGCGCTGCAGCCGGCTCCGGCGCTGCCGTTTATGCTCACCCCTACCAATACGCCTCTGGCCGTGACGCCGACCGCATCCCCTACGCTTGCCCCTGATGCCCTGGCGAGCGCCGGCGGGCCGGAGGACGGCGGCACGCCGACGCCGCCCGCCGAAGCGGAAGAGCTTGCGACTGTGGAGGCGGCTGCCGCGGCAGAGACGGCTGTGGCAGAAGTGTCCACGCCGGAACCGACCGCGACCCCGGCCCCCGTGGTACTGGCGCCCAGTTGCGCCGACAGCCGCGCCGCCCTGTTTCGCCCCGGCCAGAACGAGGTGGTGCGCGGGGTGGTCAACATCATCGGCAGGGCCACGCACGAGAGCTTTCAATATTACAAGATCGAGTATGCGCCCGGCGCCAATGCGAGCGGCGGCTTCGTCTATCTGACCGGGGGCAACAACCCGGTCGAAAACGGCGTGCTCGCCAGCGTCGATACGACGGCGCTGGGCAATGGCGAATGGACTTTACAGTTGGTGGTGGTGGACCAGACCGGCAACTGGCCGCCGCCGTGTCAGGTCACGATCACGATCCAGAACTGAGCGCTGCGCCTAGCGATGCTTCAGGACAAGCCGCGTCTCCAAACCGCCTTTCTGATCGCCCTGGTTGCCATCGTCGTCCTCGTCATTGTCTACAATCTCGGGGTGGCGCGGGGGCGGCTGCGCGTGCGCCAGGAATTATTGGACGTGCAGGCGGAACTGGTGGCGTTGCTTTCGGCCACGCCCACCGTGATCGTCCCGCCGACTGTAACGCCGACGCCGACCCCCTCGGGCACGCCCACCCCTAGCCCGACCCCAACGCTCTCGCCCACGCCCACGCTCTCGCCTACGCCCACGGCGACGCCCGCCTCGCTGGAGGAATGGGCGGGACGCTATCAACAGTTGGCGGTAGACGGGCTGGGCAGCAGTTCGATGGGCGATTTCACGCCGGAGCAGGCCGAGGCGCTGCTGCGCCGCATCGCCCAGGAGCAGGGGCTGCTCTATGTCCCGGCGGCCTATTTTCTGCTCCAGAGCGAACCCTGGGCCGCGTTGGTCGCGCCGCGCACGCCGCAAGGCCAGGTGTTGCCCCTCTTGCTCTGGCGTGAGCCAAACGACCGCAACCGCATCCGCAGCCAAATGCTGGCCGATCTAATCGGCTCGCGCGGCAGCCCCGACTATACGAGCCTGATAGGCGGGCTGAGCCACGGCCTCATGCGCCAGGATTTTCTGGGGCAGTTTTATGTGCTGCTGGTAGAGCGGCCCGATCTGACCGAAAACCTCAACGTCTATGTGCTGGCGCAGCCGCAGCCCGGCGCCGATTTTGACCTGCTCTGGAGCAGCCGCACGACGCCGCTGTGGGCGATCCCGGCGAGCGGCAGCGAGCTACAGTTGGTCGAGGCTGAAGGCGCGCTGCTGCCCGACCTGGTGGTCGCCGCGCCGTTGGGCAGCGACAGCGAACTACGCAGCCGGGTTAACGCGCCGAATGCGTTTGTCGAACAGCCGCCTTTGGCCCGCCAATGGGCGGTTACACGCTGGCGCTTCGCCACGGTTGAAGACGCTGCCGAAATGTCGGGCGTGATGCAGCCGGGCTATAATTTGCAGGAGGCTGTGCTGCGTTCGACGCCGCTGACCGCGCTCTCGCACCTGTTGGAACTGCTGCGCGCCCAGAACTTGAACGAGGCCTCCAACTATGCCAGCCGGCTGGACCTGCTCCAGCAGGCCTATGACATGGGGCTGAGCCGGCCCGCGATCTGGATGGGCATCTACCAGGATGCCGACGGCCGCGATGTCTTGGGCAACACGATCACCGACCGGGTGCGCTTTTTTGACAACGCCGACCGCAGCCGTAGCTTTGTGGCCTTTTTTGAGCAAGATGCCGAGGGGGCGTATCGAGTGGCGGGGTTGATGCCAGCGGAGCCGTATCAGAGCGAAGATTGGGTCACGCCCGCGCCGCCGCTGCCCGCCGAGGCGGCTGCGCCGGCAGAAGACGCAGGGCCGCCGCTGCCCGAAGGCGCGGTGGCGGAATCCTCCCCCACCTTTACGCCCACGCCTACCTTTACGCCTTCAGCCACGCCGACGTCGACTGCGACCGCCACGCAATCGGCCACCGCCACCCCTTCCCAGACGCCGACCTATACCGCCACGCCGCCGCCCACCTTTACGCCGACGGCGACGCCGCTGCCCGAACCGACCGCTACCGAGACGCCCAGCCCGACGCCCACCACGCCGCTCTATCCGCTGCCGGAGATCCCCGCCGACCAAGCGCCGCTGGCGCGCGCCATTGTCTTCCGCTCGCCTGCCAATCTGCGCGCCGGGCCGGCGACCGAATACCCGCCTGTGGCGCAGTTGACCTATGGGGTGGCGCTCGACCTCTATGGCATCACCGAAGCGGGCGATTGGATCGTGCTGCGCGTCAACCAGCCCGGCGGCCCGCAAAACGGCGTGATCGGCTGGATGGCGACCGACCTCTTGCAGGTCAGCGGTGACCTGGCCTTTTTGCCCCGCTATCATGCCGACGGCACGCCGGTGATGTCGCCGACGCCCACCTTTACGCCGTCGCCGGGCGCGCCGACCGCTACGCTGACGCCCACGCCGATGGCGACCGCGGCCATGCAGTCGCCCGCGCCCGAACCGCAGGCGGCGATTGTCGCGCCGCAGCCTGTGGCAGGCCAAGAGCTGGTCCTGACGATTGGCGGGGAACGCGCCCCTGCCGACCCCCATGCGCCGATCCCGGCGACGGGCGCTGGGGGACAGGGCTATCAGTTGGTGGTGGAGAACGCCGCCGTCCAGATCTGGACCGGGCTATTTGGCGTGTTTCCGGCGGACTGGGCGCCTGCGCCCGCCGAACTGCTGTGGCCGGGGACACAAGTCTATGTCAGCGGCGGGCCGCAGTCGGATGACCCCAGCCGGTTCTTGGCGGCGCAAGTGCGCATCGCCGCCATGCCGGCGCAGGAGCGCGCGCGGCTGCTGAACCTGCCCGATCTCGCTGTGCCGGTGGGCCAGGGGCTGGCGGTGGGGATGATGGGCAGCCGGGAGGAGCCGGGCGTCTATCTGTTGGAGACGTCGGGGACGCTGCGCCAGCTTTGGACCGACGAGCGCGCGGCGGTCTGGGCCGGTCTCGATGCCGCAGCGGGGGTGGTCGTCAGCACGCAGGATGCACCTACCGGCCCCAATCGCTTTAGCTGGATTCGGGATGACGGTACCGGGGTGCAGATTTTTGCCCAGCCGTTTCATTCACTGCGCGGGGTGGCGGCCGATGCGTTTGCCGGGCTGTGGTGGATTGAGACGCCCCAGGCTGATCTAGATCAGTGGCAGCTTTGGCACTATGACCCGCAGACGGGGCGGGTGGCGCTCTGGCTGCGCGCCACGGGGGCGCTGTTCCAGGGCGCCGGCCCGGTGATCCAGGCCAATCTGACGCCGGTGCTGGTGGCGGTCTATCCGGAATATGACCCGGCGAGCGGCGTGCTGAGCCAGGTGACGCTCTTGCTCGACAGCGTGGGCCAAGGGGGGCAGCAGCTAAATACCGGCGTCTTCCGTGTGACGGTGAAGGCTGATACGGGCGCGGGCGGCGAGGTTGTGGACACGCCGCAACTGGTGTTGACGCCCGATGCCTATCGCGGCCCGCTCCAGGTCAGCCCGGATGGGACAAAGCTGGCCTATTTTGTCTATGACCCGGAGCACGGAAGCTTGACCTCCGGCTTTATCCGGCCTGCCAACCAACTGCGCGTCTTGACACTGAGCGGTCGCGGGGCCAGCACGATCCGGACGGTCTATGCGGCCGAGAACCGTTTTGAGTTTCTCGCGCCCAATCTGGGCTGGCAGGGCAATGAGCGGCTGGTGACGGCGCGCGCCCGCTTTGCCCCCGGCGACACCTTTGGCATCGAACGCTTTGGGGTGGTGTTGGTGCAACTGCCCGGCGGCGACCAACCGAGCGGCGTGGTGCAGGTGCGCAGCTATCTATTCCCTAATCAGCGCGACCTGCGCGATTTTGCCGTCTGCCAAGCCGGCCCCTATACGCTGACAGTGGCAGGGCTGGAGGACGGCAGCCTGGAATTGGCGCGCTGGGATGGCGCCGACCGGCCCCAGGCGCTTTTCCTGCTGCCCGCCAGCATGAGCCGCGCCTTTCTCTGCTGGCAAGCGCCCGATAGCCTGCTGGAGACACCCTAGGGGGAAGCGATGCCCAGGCGAGGGTTGCCGGAGTGGCTGCAGGGCTGGGTCTATTTTGCCGACCTGGTCGATCTGGGGCTGGCCGTGGTGGCCGGGCTGCTGATCGCGCTGATGATAGTCTGGTGGATGCAGCAGACGCGCTACTGGTTTCGCATTGTGATGGTCACCTTCTTAGCGGCGCTGTTGATGTGCATCGCCGGCTACTATCTCTTTGTCGTGCCGCCCTACTATGCGGGCTGCCCATCGGGCTGCACCGGCTGGCGAGGCTTTCCGCTGCCCATTGCGCTGATCGACCTGCGCGGGATGAGCCATGTGGCGCTGCTCGATTTTCTGCTCAACCTGCTGATGCTGTGGCTGCTGTGGCTGGGGGCGAGCGTGGTCTGGCGTTTGGTGGGGGTGGCGATGCAGTGGGAGCAACGCTCGTGGCGGTCGAAACTGCTCTTTTTTGTCTTTTTGGCGCTGCTGCCCTGGGCGTTGATGCCGCGTATTTTAGACCCGCCCCAGCCGCGCGTCGTGCATGAGGACGCGCGGCTGGCGAACAACGCGCGCCGCTCCGCCGAATTTACCTACCGCATCACCGGCATCTGGGTGCAGCGGCTGGCGCTGGAGGATATCCGTCGTCTGGCGCCGATCACCAACCCTGAATCGATGTTTGGCGAAACCCAGGTGAACGAGGTCTGTCTGCGCGGCTATACCTATTTCTATCTGCCCTGGCGGCGCTACCGCATCACCTTGGACCCCAGCGGGCGCACGGCGCTGCGGCTGGACGAAGTGCCGCTGACGGGGTCGTGTTGGGAGTAGGCAATTGAGCGCGTGCTGCTATCCCTCGCCGTAGACCTCTGTCTGTGGGAAGAAGGCCGACCACGCAAACCAAAAGTGGTCGAAGGCCAACACCGGCTCTAGCTGTCTGCCCGCCAGCGGCCCCTCTTCGGCTTGCCCCAACAGGTTCCAAATTGTGCCGGTCTCGGCATCGACAAAGCGGCCATCCTCGGCGGCGCGCAAGGTTAACTCCTGTCCATCCACACGGCGCAGGAAGACGGCGCTGCTGCCCACGTCGCGGCCTTCGCCGATCGTGCGGCTGTCTAGGGCGCTGGCCGTGCCCGATTTATGCAGGACGGCGATGGGCTGCCCGCCTAGCGTGTCATTGATCGCCCCCACTTCGGCCAGCCGTGTAAACGGATAGGCGCGCACGCTACCGCCGATCTCCAGCCCCACCACTCGTTCCATGGCGGGCAGCCGTGGGTCCAGTTTGCCTTCATAGAGAAACGGGCGGCCTTTTGGGCTGTCATAGCCGGTATAGGGGTTGCTGCCATAGCTGCGCGGCAGGGCAGGCCGCGCCAGCACTTGCGCTGCGGGGAAGGCAGCGGCGAAGTCGCCAAAGCTGATTACCTGGCTGGGCAGAAAGGTCAACTGCTCTCCGGCCCATCGCCCCACGATGGCCTGGCCGGTGGCCTGCTGCCACCAGCTTTCGGACTGGCGGTCATACATCACCAAGTCGCTGTGGCGCAGCAGCCCGGTGGCGCCGAAGTCGAGCACTTGGCCCTGGAAGGTGCGGTCAAAGACGATGCTGGCGTTGCACAGTGGGCAGAAGGTGATGCCGACCGGCGCGCCGCCCACCGTGTCGTTGACGATCTCATGCCAGATCAGGATGGCGAGCGGATAGCCGCGCACCGCGCCGTTATGGGTGAAAACGATCAGCGGGTCGCGTTCGCTTAACCAGGCGGAGGCAGCCTCTACGCTCTCGAAGGTGGGGTCGTCCACGGCAGGGATGCCGTCCTTGGGCGGGCCGCCGGAGCGAATTTCAGTCCACGGCACGGTGCGCCAGCCGGAGATCAGCAGATCGCTGGGGGGCGCTGCGGCGGGCAAGAGTTGAACGCCTGTAGCCGCGGGCAGGGGTGTGCCGGTTGGTGCGGCGGGCGGCGATCCACACCCGGCAAGGAGTAGGGTGATCAGGGTCAGCGCATAAATCATCGGCAGCAGACGGGGCATGGGTACTCTCCTGGCGGGCGCACCAGACAAGGCGGATGCCGAAAAACGGCGCACTGTTCCGTTCATAGTGTCATGGTAAGAGTGTCATAGGCGCGGCGTGCTGGCTGTAGGAGGTCCTACGCAGCAGAGGCAAAAACAAAACCCGCCGGGTTTGCCGGCGGGCCTGACAATCTAGCTCCTCGGGATGGACTCGAACCAACAACACTCCGGTTAACAGCCGGATGCTCTGCCAATTGAGCTACCGAGGACTGGCGCAACGCAATGTTACCCCCCGAGTATACGAAAACGCGGAGGGCTTGTCAAATTCGGCCGGTGGCTAGGGTCTATCTCACGTTAGGGGCAGATTTTGGGTGGCGGTCCAGGTGGCGTCGAAGCACTTGCTCATGACGGCCGTGCGAATGGGCAGGAGGTGTTCGGCCCCACGGCGGCTCCAGCGCATGCCTGG